>NZ_BAFS01000278.1 GCF_000308415.1 Nocardia asiatica NBRC 100129
CGTAGACGTCGGCGGCGGGGGTGACCGCGCGGGAATGGAACCGCTCCGGCGCCATGTAGTGGAACGATCCGATCGCCGAGCCGTCGCCGGTCAGACTCTCGGCGGTGGCCGACTGCGCGATGCCGAAATCCACCAGGTAGGCGAAGCCGTCGGAGGTGAGCAGGATGTTGTCCGGCTTGATGTCGCGGTGCACCAGGCCGTCGGCGTGCGCGGCGTCCAGCGCCGCGGCGACCTGCCGCACGATCGCGATCGTCCGCTGCGGGTCCAGCGGCGCCTGCTCGTTCAGCACCGCGCGCAGGCTGGCGCCGCCGACCAGCCGCATGTCGATGAAGAGCCGGCCGTCGATCTCGCCGTAGTCGTGGATCGGGATGATGTGCGGCTCCTGCAACCGCGCCGCGACGTGCGACTCGCGCCGGAACCGTTCCCGGAACACCGGGTCGTCGTGCAATCGCTCGGGCAGCACCTTCAGCGCGATGGTGCGGTCCTTGACGGTGTCGTAGGCCTCGAACACCTCCCCCATGCCGCCACGACCGATCAGGCGATCCAGGCGGTACGGCCCGAACGCGACCCCACCTCGAGCGTATGACGTCGTGCGGTCATCTCGTCCTCCGTGACGGGGACCCGGAGGGTGTCCGGCGCGGACCGAGCCGAACGCCTTCCCGGGGCCGTGGCCCGGGTTCCTGCGCTCAACTCTAGAGCGCTGCCGACCGCTTCGGCAGGGATATCGATCAGGGGGCCGGTTGGGCACCGGCTCGGCACGTCGGCGCAGGTCGGCGGAATTTGCACGGTGGCTGTCGCTGCGTGCGCCTGCCGCGGGTAGCGCGGGTGGTGATCACCGCGAGGGCTCGTCCGTGGTCTGCGCGCAGCGCCGCCGCGGCCATCCGGCGGTACGCCAGCGGCCCGTTTTCGGGTCGATCGCTGGGCGCGGCACGCATCGGTGGGCGAAAGGCGCTGAGCGACTCGCATCGGTGGGCGACAAGCGCTCGGCTCGCATCGGGGGCAGTGCGCGCCGCCCGGTGGCGGTGGCGGTGGCGGTGGCGGTGGCGGTGGCGGTGGCGGTGGCGGTGGCGGTGGCGGTGGCGGTGGCGGTGGCGGTGGCGGTGGCGGTGGCGGTGGAACCGAGCCTTCGGGTCGGGCTGAACCGTCGTCAACCTCGCGCCTACGCCGGACGGGCGGGCAGGCGACGGTGCAGGGCGAGCTGGATCTCCAGCAGCAGGCGATCGGCCGGGTCGTCGAGGCGCATGCCGAGAATGTCCTCGACCCGGCGCAGCCGGTAACGCAGCGTGTTCGGATGCACGCACAGCGCCGCGGCGGCGGCGCGCACGTCGCCGTGTTCGCGCAGATAGGTCTCGACACTCTCGCGCAGGCTCGCGGAATGCTTACGGTCGTAGTCGAACAGCGCGCGCAGCCGGGGATCACGCAGTCCCGCCCGCGTTCCGACGAGGTCGAGCACCTCGCCGAGCAGCACCGCCGTCCGCGCCTCGGCGAGGGTGGTCAGCCGCTGCCCTGGTGCGGCCGCGACCGTACTGTCCAGCACCCGATCGACCTCCGCGCGCGCCGCGGCCACCCGGCCCGGATCGGGCACCGGGCAAGCGATCGCCGCCCGCAACCACAGCGAGCGCTGCGTCTCGAACTGCTCGAGCAGCTGCCGGGTCCAGGCCGTCAACGCTTGCGCGGATCGGTAGCCGGGCAGCAGAACGTACACGCGCTCACCGAGCGTCGCGGTCACCGCGTCACCGCGAAAAGCGCTGGCATGCAGGCGCAGAACGCTGCCCAGCGCGCCAGGCTCGATGGCGGACGCCTGCCCGCCGGGCACCAGCGCGAACCCGATCACCGCCGCCGGACCGGCCGGCGGCAGGTGCAGCGCGTCCGCCACCACCGCCGCGTCGATCGCGGGCCCACCCGCGCCGAACAGCCGCCGGATCAACAGCGCCGCGGTGGTCGGCGCGTCCAGACTCCGGGAGATCAGGCGGCCCGCGATGGCCGCCGCGCCGCGCAGGATCTCGGCCGCGTCCGGTTCGAACGGCCGCGCACCCTGTTGCAGCCAGATCGCGCCGAGCATCTGTGGCGTACGACCGTCCCCGTCCGCGGGACGGCGGACGCCGATCACCAATCTGCGCTTGATGTTCAGCTCGTCGTGCGCGGGTACGTCGACGACCTCGTCGGTATCCCGCAGGCGATCGAACACGCCCCACTGCCGCAACAGGGCCAGATACTCCCGCGGCCCCTCCCTGCCCAGGATCGAGCGCACGCGCAGCGGGTCGGCGTTCTCGTCGGACGCCGAGTACGCGAGCACGTGCGATCGCGCATCCTCGATCGACACCATCCCGCCCGCGTGGCGGGCGATCAGCTGCGCCAGTTCGGACAGATCGATGTCCGCGCCGATTCGCTCACCATCCCCGGCCACGTTCCCGTCCTTCGGCCAACTCGACAACGCACCTGTCCCATCTTTGTCCGACTGACTCATTCTCCGGGCAGTTTTCCGGTGTTGACTTCCCTCTACCGGAAAATCACCGAAATGACAGGAGGTCTCATGGATGCCCTCGTGGCCCCGCCCCCGCCGGTCAACGAACCGGTGGGCAGTTTCGCGCCGGGTACCGCCGAACGCGAACGCCTGCGGGTGAAGCTGGCCGAACTCGCCGCGACGCCGACCGACGTGGCGCACGTCATCGGCGGCGTGCACCGGGAAGGTTCCGGCGAGCGCGTCCGGGTGGTGCAGCCGCACCGGCACGCCGCCGTCCTCGGCACGCTGAACACGGCCGGGCCGGGCGAGGTCCGCGACGCCATCGCGGCGGCGACCGCCGCCGCGCCGGACTGGCGTGCGCTGCCCTTCGCCGAGCGCGCCGCGATCTTCCTGCGCGCCGCCGACCTGCTGTCCGGGCCGTGGCGCGAAACCATCGCCGCCGCAACGATGCTGGGGCAATCCAAAACGGCCTACCAGGCCGAGATCGACACCCCGTGCGAACTCGTCGACTTCTGGCGGTTCAACGTGCACTTCGCGAGCCGGATTCTGGCGGAGCAGCCGATTTCGGCGCCGGGGGTGTGGAATCAGATGGACTACCGTCCGCTCGAGGGCTTCGTCTACGCGATCACGCCGTTCAACTTCTCCGCCATCGCGGGCAACCTGCCCACCGCGCCCGCGTTGATGGGCAACACCGTCGTGTGGAAGCCCGCGCTCACCCAGTCGGTGGCGGCGTACTGGACGATGCGGCTGCTGGAAGCCGCCGGCCTGCCGCCCGGCGTGATCAACATGGTGCACGGCGCCGGACCCGGAGTGTCGGAGGTGGCGCTGGCCGACCACCGGCTCGCCGGCATCCACTTCACCGGGTCCACGGCTACCTTCCGGCGTCTGTGGCGCACCGTCGCGGCGAATCTGGACCACTACGACACCTACCCGCGCCTGGTCGGCGAGACCGGCGGCAAGGACTTCGTCGTGGCGCACAGCTCCGCCGATCCCGAGGTGCTGAGCACGGCCTTGATCCGCGGCGCGTTCGACTACCAGGGTCAGAAGTGCTCGGCTGCCTCGCGCGCCTTCCTCCCGCGTTCCCTGTGGGACCGGATGGGCCGGGAGTTCCTCGACCGGGTGGCCGCGCTCAGCTACGGCGACGTCTCCGACTTCCGCCACTTCGGCGGAGCGCTCATCGACCGGCGCGCCTTCGCGAAGAACACCGACGCCCTCGCGCGCGCCAAGGCGACGCCCGGCCTGACCGTCGCCGCGGGCGGTCACGCCGACGACAGCGTCGGCTATTTCGTCGAGCCCACCGTCCTGCTCGGCGACGACCCCGCCGACGAGGCTTTCCACACCGAGTACTTCGGACCGATCCTGGCCGTGCACGTCTACGACGACTCGGCCTGCGGTTCGTTCGAGGCCACGCTCGACCTGATCGACCGCGGCTCGCCTTACGGCCTCACCGGCGCGGTCGTCGCCGAGGACCGCGCGGCGATCGGCGCCGCTGTCGAGCGGTTGCGCTTCGCGGCGGGCAACTTCTACGTCAACGACAAACCCACCGGCGCGGTCGTCGGCCAGCAACCGTTCGGCGGGTCGCGTGCCTCCGGCACCAACGACAAGGCAGGCTCGGCACAGAACCTGCTGCGCTGGACCTCCGCTCGCACGATCAAGGAAACCTTCGTCCCCGCGACCGACCACCGCTACCCGCACCAGGAGTCGTGATGGCCTTCTCCGGACTGCTGCGGCCCGCCGTACTGGCGGCGTCGCGTTCCCCGCGCATCGAGCGCGCGATCACCCGCATGCCGAGCACCAAGAAGCTGGTCGACCGTTTCGTCGCGGGCGAGACCGAACGCGACGCGGTAGCCGTGTCCTCGGCGCTGCTGGGCTCCGGCCGCTTCGTGAGCGTCGACTATCTCGGCGAGGACACCACCGATCTGGACCGCGCTCGCGGAACCGTCGCACACTACCTGCGGCTGCTGTCGGCGCTGGGCGAATTGCGGGCCGTGGCCGAGGCGCCGGTGCCTCGACTGGAGGTTTCGCTCAAGCTGTCGGCGCTGGGCCAGTCGCTGCCGCAGAACGGGTACGCCATCGCCCGTGAGCACGCCTACGAGATCTGCACCGCGGCGAAAGCCGCCGGGATCTGGGTGACCGTGGACGCCGAGGACCACACCACCACCGATTCGACGCTGTCCATCGTGCGCGAGCTGCGACTGGATTTCCCGTGGCTCGGCACGGTCTTGCAGGCATATCTCAAACGCACCGAGCAGGACTGCCGGTACTTCGCCGGGCCTGGTTCCCGGATCCGGTTGTGCAAGGGCGCCTATCGCGAACCGGCGTCGGTGGCGTATCAGAGCCGATCCGCGGTGGACGAGTCCTATTTGCGGTGCCTGCGGGTCTTGATGGAGGGCAAGGGCTACCCGATGATCGCCACGCACGACCCGGCGCTGATCGATGCGGCGCTGCGCGGAGTCGGCGAAAGCGGGCGCAAGACGGGCGATTACGAGTTCCAGATGCTGCACGGCATCCACGACGCCGAACAGCGGCGCTTGGCCGGAGCGGGCCACGCGCTGCGCGTCTACCTGCCCTACGGCGACGAGTGGTACGGCTACTTCATGCGCAGGCTGGCCGAGCGTCCCGCCAACATCGCGTTCTTCCTGCGCTCCTTCGGCCGCGACCGCTGAACCGAGATGCGAACATTATGTTCTTCAGCTGATCGATCCCTGGCCCTGTGGTCGTATTGAGGTGCACCGCAGTGGACGAGAGGATGCAGCATGTCCTTCGCGCAGTTACGCAGCCAGATGACGCGCCGGAAACCGCTCGGCGAAGTCGAGGACGAGGCCGCTGCGGCCGACGAACAGCTGGCGCGGTCGCTCGGCCTGTGGCAGCTCACCGCGATCGGCGTCGGCGGCATCATCGGCGCGGGCATCTTCACCCTGGCGGGCGCGGTCGCGCACTCCGTCACCGGGCCGTCGGTGTTGATCTCGTTCCTGATCGCCGGTGTGGCCAGTGGCGCGGCCGCGCTGTGTTACGCCGAATTCGCCGGGATGGTCCCCAAGGCCGGGTCCGCCTACACCTACGGGTACGTGTCACTCGGCGAGATCGCGGGCTGGTTCATCGGGTGGGATCTGTTGCTGGAGTACATCGCGGTCGCGGCGGTGGTCGCCATCGGCGTCTCCGGATACTTCAAATTCCTGCTGGAGCAGGTCGACATCACGCTGCCCGATTGGATGATGGGCGCCTCGGGCACCGGCGAAGGGCACGTGATCGACGTGTTCGCCGTCCTGTTCTGCCTCGGCACGGCCTGGCTGCTGTCGCGCGGCATCCGCAGCGTCGGCCGGTTCGAAACCGTGGCCGTCGGCATCAAGGTCGCCTTGGTGGTGCTGATCGTGGTGCTCGGCGTGTTCCATATCGACAGCTCGAATTACACCCCGTACTTCCCGTTCGGCGCCGGAGCGGTGTGGACGGGCGCGGCGACGGTCTTCTTCGCCGTCTTCGGCTACGACGCGATGAGCACCGCCGCCGAGGAGTCCACCGAGGGCAAGAAGCACCTGCCGAAGGCGATCATCTATTCGCTGGCCATCGCCATGGTGCTCTACGTATTGGCCACGCTGGTGCTGACCGGCATGCAGAAGTACACCGAGATCAGCCCGACCAGCGGGTTCTCCACCGCCTTCGAGTCGGTCGGGCAGCCCGGCGTCGCGAACATCATCGCGGTCGGCGCCATCGTCGGCATCGTCACCGTGGTGCTCACCTTCATGCTCGGCGTCACCCGGGTCTGGTTCGCCATGAGCCGCGACGGGCTGCTGCCGGAGTGGTTCGCCAAGACCCATCCGGTCCGCAAGGTGCCCACCCGGGTGACCTGGATCGTCGGCATCGGGTCGGCGCTGATGGCCGGGTTGCTGGACATCACGGTGGTCGCCGAGCTGACGAATATCGGCATCCTGATGGCGTTCATCGTGGTGTCCGTCGCGGTGATCGTGCTGCGGCGCACCCGTCCGGAGGAGCCGCGCGAGTTCCGGCTGCCGTTCATGCCGGTCGTGCCGCTGATCGGCATCGGGTTCTCGCTGTACCTGATCTGGTCGCTGCCGTGGGAAACCTGGGCGCGGTTCGCGAGCTGGCTGGTCGTCGGCCTGATCGTCTACTTCGCGTACTCGCGCACCCACTCCAAGCTGGAGCGCCCCGGCGCCGTGACTCACCCGGCGACCGGGTGAGCCCCGCCGGACCGGCGGGGCTCGCCGACGGCGGTGATTGCGGAATGGTCGCTCGACTGCATACGGTCGAGCATGTCGGCACCGGCGGCCCGGAAGGAGCGGTAGCGGATGGATCTCCAGGAGGTCGTCTCCTCGGGCGTGCTCGAACAGCGCGAGCTGTTGGCGCAGGGCGCGCTGTCCGCGGAGCAACTCGTCGAAGCGACGCTCGACGGGATCGATGCGGCCGCCGATCTCGGCGCCTTCACCCGCGTCCTGCGCGAGGAGGCCAAAGCCGAGGCGGTCGAGCGCGACCGGGCGCGCGCCGCGGGCGGCCCGGTCGGCCCGTTGCACGGGGTGCCGATCGCGGTGAAGGACGAATTCGACGTCGCCGGCGTGGTGACCAGCTTCGGCACCAGGGCGAACGCGACGCCCGCCGTGGTGGATGCCGAGGCGGTGCGCAGGCTGCGCGCGGCCGGGGCGGTCATCGTCGGCAAGACCGCGATGCCGGAATTCGGGCAGTGGCCGTTCACCGAGTCCAGCACCTTCGGCATGGCCCGCAACCCGTGGGACCCGAGCCGCTCCCCCGGCGGCTCCAGCGGCGGGTCCGCCGCCGCGGTGGCGGCCGGTCTGGTGCCCGCCGCCCTCGGCGGCGACGGCGGCGGGTCGATCCGGATTCCGTCGGCGTGCTGCGGGTTGTTCGGCCTCAAACCGCAACGAGGGCGCGTGCCGATCGCGCCGAACGAGCACCTGTGGTGGGCGCTGGGTGTAGCCGGACCGCTCACCCGCGGCGTGCTGGACTCCGCCGTCGTCTACGACGTCATCCGCGGCGCCACCCGCACCGACCGATTCCGCGCGCCGGACCCGGACCTCTCCTTCGAGGCGGCGGCGCGCGGCCCGGTGCGGCCGATGCGCATCGGCTACAGCACCAAATCTCCCATTCCGCTGGTGAAACTCGACCCGCAGCACGTGCGCGCCGTCCGCGACACCGCGATATTGCTCGCCGAGCTGGGCCACACGGTCACGGAGATCGACCCGGAGTACCCGGATTCGACCCACGCCTTCTTCCCGCAGTTCTTCGCGGGCGTGCGCGCGGAACTGGCCGAGGTGGACCATCCGGAGCTGCTCGAACGCCGCACCAGGCAGACGGTCGCGCTCGGCGCGTGGGCGCGCGGGCCGGTTGTCGAATGGGCGATCCGGCGCGGGGAGGCGGTGCGGCGCAAGGCCGACAAGATCTTCACCGAGTGCGATCTGCTGCTGACGCCCACCATCGCGATCCGCCCGCCGCGACTCGGTGTGCTCGACGGGGCGAACACAGCGCGAGCTCAGCTCGCCTCCGTTCCGATGGTCGCCTACACCGCGATCTGGAACGTCACCGGCCATCCCGCGGCGTCGGTGCCCGCCGGCGTGGGCGACGACGGGCTTCCCCTGGCCGTCCAGCTCGTCGGCCCGACGAACGGCGAGACGACGATCCTGCCGATCGCCGCGCAGCTCGAGCAGGCGCGTCCGCATCCCCGTCCGGCGCTTCGCTCCACCGGATAGAAGGGCTACCGAGCCCGACCGCCACCCGGCGGCGGTCTCACTGCTTGGGAGTCAGCAGGACGAGCGGGATCTCGCGCGTGGTCTTCGTCTGATAGTCGGCGTAGTTCTTCGCCGCGGCGGTGACGCGAGGCCACAGCTCGGCTCGTTCCTCGGCCGTGGCCACCCGAGCCGTCATGGGCACCTTCGGACCGCTGCGCACCGACACGGAGACGTCCGGGTTGTCGCGCAGGTTCAGGAACCATGCCGGGTGCACCGGGTCGCCGCCACGGGAGGCGACGACGACGTAGGTGTCGCCGTCCACGACCGGGGCGGTGAGCATGACCGCGTGCGGACGGCCGGATTTGCGTCCGGTGGTCGTGAGCTCGAGCGACGGCATGCCCGCGAAATCGTTGCCCAGCTTCCCGAAGCTGACCTTCAGCAGGACGCGGTGCGCGGTATTCATGGCCTTCAACGCGAAATTCGAGGGCATGCGATCCTCACGATCGACTCGACAGGTGGTCCGGCAGGGCGACTCCCACGGCGGGAGACGACGAATCGGACTGTACCCGAACCGGCGCGACCGGCTCAGCTCGCGGACCATCCCGACCAGCGGGCCACGTCGACGGCTATCACCGGCCCCGGCGGCGGCTGTCGTTCGTACTGCGGGTATCGCGCGACCAATCGGCCGATCGCCGCCTGTGCCTCGGCGCCGTCGGCGATGCGGGCGGTTCCGTCGGCGCGCGCCCACCACAGCCGGCTCCAGTCGTCGCCGTAGCGGTCGGCGAGCACGGCGACCGCCGGATTCGCGGCGATGTTGTCCAGACGGCGCAACGCCGTGGTCGTCTTGGGCTTCGCGTCCACGCTGGTGTAGACGACGTCGCCGGCCACAACGAACACGATGGGCACCAGATGCGGGCGCAGCCGCGCCGAAACGGTGGCCAACCGCGCGACCGAACTGGTCGCGAATCGTTTGCGCGCTTCCTCGGAACTCAGTCGCACACCCGCCTCCTCGAGACCATAATCCCCGTGAATCGGGGATCGAGTACGTTCCGTCCCCTATGCAACCGGACATTTGCCGTGAAATCACGGTGATCGACTGCTCTCACGCTACGGTCGAGTGAATGTTTGACCCGTCAAAAAGCTATGTCCCCAGAAGGTGGAGGCGGTCGTGGACATCGATATCACTGCCCGGCTGAACCTAGCGTTCGAGATGTGGGAGCGCGCGCACGGGCGCCCGCTCGCCGACGATACGGTCGAGACATGGGTGACCGCGGCCGGGTACGACCTGGAACCAGGTCACCTGGCGAAGGTTCGGCGCGGGCAGCTCGCCACGCTCCCGGAGCAGGCGCGGGCCGGGCTGGCCCATGTGTTCGGGCTCGACCCCAACTATTTCGTCTTCGACCCCGGTCCCGACCGGGCCGACGACGCCGAAGTGATCGCGCACCTGGACAATTCGGCTCTGCGCCGGCTCGGGCAAGCCGTGAACGGCGTATCGCTGCGCACGCTGCTGTACCTGGAGTCCGTCGCCGAAGTGCTCCGGCAGGCCGACGGCCTGCCGCCGTGCGAGCAGACCGCACAACTCTGATCGAACACGACAGCGGCTCGGTTCCGGCCCCCGGCTCGGGTAGACCCGGCGGGCCGGCCACACCGCCGACGGACGCGGCGTCGGCGCGTCGATAATCGAAAAAGCAAATATCCGTCGGCGATACCGCTGTCCGCACCAGCGCGACCACGGATAGTGAATTCCAGGCAATCGAGAATTCGGCAGTTTTCCACTGACCCCGCTGCCGGATAGCCATTTTCGGACCTCGCCAGCGCAATCCGAGCATCATCGGGCCGGACGAATTTCCGGCCCTCGCCGCATACCGCCGTAATCCGCCCGAGTGGCGCCACACCGCGCGTGCCGCTATGCTCGGGCCGCGAGATTTCGAAAATGCTTGTCGGTCTGCGTATTTGGGGTGAAAGTGCACGCAGAAGGGGGTAAAGGGAGGTCGATTCCCCGGCGGTGAGCGCGAGTGCGGAAGTACGAAACTTGGCAGAGTTGTTGAATCCGGCGGCGAGTGAACTCGGCGAAGCGGTCGTCCGGCGCTCGAAGCCGCCTTACGCGACATTGTCGGCCTGCGTTATCGCGAGCGCGGCCATCGTGATCACGGCGGTGTACTACGCACCCGCCGAATTCCGGGTCTCCCTCGCCGCGGGCGCCACCGCCACGGCGATCGCGCTGTGCGCCGCGGTGACGACGGCGGTCCACTTCCACCGCGCGGCCCGGCACGCCCGCCGCGAAGCCGACCGGGCCCGGGAGGACCGCGCGCTGGCCACAGCCCGCGCGCACGCCGAGGTCACCGCCGCGCACGAGGCGGTCACCGAACACACGGCGCGTTCCAAGAACAGCGAGAGCCGTCGCACCGCCGCGATGGCGGCTTTCGCGGGCGCCGCGGGCCGCATGCAGGCGATGACCACCGGCATGCTCGCGGAACTGCGCGAGATGGAACACCGGCACGGCGATCCCGCGGTGCTCGCCGACCTGCTGCAACTGGATCACCGCACCGCCCAGGCCGGACGGCTCGCCGACAGCATCGCCGTGCTCAGCGGCGCGCGATCCGGCCGCAGGTGGGCCAAACCGATTGCCATGGAATCGATCCTGCGCGGCGCGATGGGCCGCGTGGCCGGGTACCAGCGGGTGCGGTTGCGGGCGATCGCCGATATCGCGATCTCCGGGCATGCCGCCGAAGGCGTCATGCACGCGCTGGCGGAGCTGATCGACAATGCCTGCAACTTCTCCCCGCCCACCACCGAGGTGCACGTCTACGCCGCCGAGGTCCCGGCGGGCGTCGTCATCACCATCGAGGACAGCGGTCTGGTCATGAGCGAGTCGGCGCTGCGCCGCGCCGAGGCGGCGGTGTCGGCCACCGGAGCGGACACACGCGGTTCCGGAATCGACCTCTCGTCACTGACCGGAACGCGGCTCGGCCTCGCCGTGGTGGGCAATCTCGCGCGCAAGCACGGTCTCACCGTCTCCTACCGGCCTTCGGCCATCGGCGGCACCGC
The DNA here is from genome assembly GCF_000308415.1 of Nocardia asiatica NBRC 100129. Classification (GTDB taxonomy): domain Bacteria; phylum Actinomycetota; class Actinomycetes; order Mycobacteriales; family Mycobacteriaceae; genus Nocardia; species Nocardia asiatica. The sequence goes on from NZ_BAFS01000278.1 coordinate 11,206, forward strand.
CGTGGTCGTGGTGATCCCGCGCGATCTCACCACGCGGGCGGAGCGGTCCCAGCCGTCCACGGTCACCGGCACGCTGCCCGTCGCGCGACAGCACGCGGGCGCCACCCTGACACCGGAGCAGACGCCCACCGTGCGCGAGCCGGTGGGCTCCGGCGCGGCGCCCGCGTCCGCCGCCGGACCGTCGCTGCCCAAGCGACGCCGGGGCAGCACGCTGGCCGCCGTCCATCCCGAAGGGCTCGCCGCCCCAGAACCGGCCGCCGCGACGCCGCCCGCGGCGCGGCCCGACTCGCTCGGCGCGTTCCAGCGCGCGGTGGCCGGGCGCGCGACCGACAGTGCCGTCACCCCTTCCCCCGCCCCTTCCGTCTCCGTGGAGAACGAACGATGACAACTTCCGAGACCGCGCAGCTGAGCTGGCTGTTGGAACAGCTGCTCACCCGCACCCCGCGCACCAGGCACGCGCTGCTGCTGTCCAGCGACGGACTGAAGATCTGCCACACGCCCGAACTCACCGTGGACGGAGCCGACCAGCTCGCCGCCATCGCCGCGGGCATCCAGAGCCTCTCGCACGGGGCATCGGTCGAATTCGGCGACGGCCGGGCGGGGGTGCGTCAGTCGATGACCGAGTTCTACGGCGGCATCCTGTTCATCGTGGAGGCCGGGCTCGGCGCGCACATCGCGGTCGTCGCCACCGAGGACGCGGACGCCGGACTGGTCGGGCACAACATGCGGGAACTGGTGGAACAGCTCGGCGAGCACCTGGCGGCCGCGCCGCGCTTCCCGGGAGCGAGCGTGTCGTGACCAGGCCGGGCCGCGACGACGACCCCGATCGGCTCTACACGCTGACCGGGGGGCGGAGCAAGCCGGACTCCGACACGTTCGACCTGGTCACCCTGGTGGTCAGCGAATGCGCGCCCGCACCGGGCATGCAGTCCGAGCACGTGGCGATCCTCGACCTGTGCCGCGCCCCGACCGCCGTCGTCGAAATCGCCGCCGAGCTGCGGATTCCGGTGAGTATCGCGACCATCCTGCTGTCGGATCTGCTGCACGCGGGCAAGATCACCGTCCGTCCGCCGCACAGCGGTCCGCCCGGCGCGCCGTGGCATTCCCTGCCCGACACCACCACGCTCGAGAAGGTGCTCGTTGGACTTCGCAAACTCTGATCCGCGCCCCGCCCGCGCGGACGCGCCCCTGCACCATGCGACCAGCCGGGGACTGAAGATCGTCATCGTCGGTGGTTTCGGCGTCGGCAAGACGACGCTGGTCCGCGCGGTGAGCGAGATCCGGCCGTTGGACACCGAGGCGATCATGACCGACGAGGGCCTGGGCATCGACGACCCGAGCGGCGCTCCCGGCAAATCGACGACGACCGTCGCCTTCGATTTCGGGCGCATCACCATCGATGACGAGCACGTGCTGTATCTGTTCGGCGCGCCGGGCCAGGAGCGGTTCCGATTCCTCTGGGATCGGCTGTTCACCGGTGCGCTCGGCGCCATCGTGCTGGTCGACCCGCACCGGATAGCCGATTCCTGGTACGCCGTCGACCGGCTGGAACACCAGCGGACGCCGTTCATCGTCGCGTCCAACGATTTCGGCGGCGGCCACCGCCCCGACGAGGTCCGCGACGCGCTCGACCTGGATCCGCAGGTACCGGTGATCGATTGCGACGCGCGCTCCCGCGAGTCGGGCAAGGGCGTTCTGATCGCCCTGGTCGAGCATCTCTACTCCATCGCCGCGCCCGCTGCGGCCCCGCGCCCCCTGCTGCCGACTCCGGAGACCGCGTCATGACCGTGCCCGCCCCGAGCCCCACCGACGGCTGCCCCGTCCACGCCGCCCCGGTCACGCTGAGCGGTCCGCGCTTTCACACCGACCCGCACCAGCTCTATCACGAGATGCGCCGCGAGCACGGCCCGGTGGTTGCCGTCGAATTGCCCGGCGGCGTCCCCGCGTGGCTGGTCATCGGCTATCGCGAATTGCACCAGGTGACCAGCGATCCCGAATTGTTCCCCCGCGATGTCGCCCGCTGGAACCAGTGGCCGGACATCCCGGCGGACTGGCCGCTGCTGCCGATGGTGGGGCAGCCGATGCCGTCGATCTATTTCACCGCGGGCGCCGAGCATCGCAGGCATGTGGCGATGGTGGAACCCGCGCTGGAGCTGGTCGACACGTTCGAGCTGCGGCGCACCTGCGAGGACCTGGCCGACCGCCTCATCGACGCGTTCTGCGGGCGGGGCGAAGCGGAACTGGTCGCCGATTTCGCCGAGCCGCTGCCGGTGCTGGCGCTGGCGCGGATCCTCGGTTTCCCGGACGGGGACGGGCCGCGGCTGGCGTGGACGATGAAGACGCTCGCCGACGGCGGCGCCGACGCCCAGGCCGCGCATCAGCAGTTCGCCGAGCACATGCAGCATCTGCTCGCGACCAAGAAGGCGGCCCGGGGCGCCGATCTGGTGTCCTGGATGCTGGCGCGTCCCGGCACGTTCACCGACCAGGAATACGTCCTGGACCTGATGGCGATCACCGCCGCGGGGTACCTGCCCACGGCCGACTGGATCGGGAACTCGGTGCGGCTCATGCTCACCGACGACCGGTTCGCCGCCGCGCTCGGCGGCGGGCGCCACAGCGTGGGCCAGGCGATGAACGAAGTGCTGTGGGAGGACACGCCGACGCAGATCCTCGCCGGCCGCTGGGCGGCCCGCGACACCCGGCTGGGCGACAAGGTGATCCGCGCCGGGGACATGCTGCTGCTCGGCTTGGCCGCGGCCAATGCCGACCCGCACGTGCGCCAGCATCTCTCCGACGGCGCCGAACCGGCGCACACCGGCAACAGCGCGCACTTCGCCTTCAGCTACGGCGAGCACCGCTGCCCGTTTCCCGCACAGGAGATCGCCGAGGTCATCGCGCGCACCGGCATCGAGGTGCTGCTCGACCGGCTGCCCGACCTCGACCTGGCGGTACCCGCCCAGAACCTGGTCCGGCGACCGTCGGCCTTCCTGCGCGGCATGACATCCCTGCCCGTCCGCTTCACACCCGTTCGCGCCGTCGGAGGTGCCCCGTGAACACCGAATGCCCGCACACAGCAGCCCTTGTCATCGATCCCATGGTCGGCGATCTGGGTGCGGAGACCAGCCGGCTGCGCGCCGCCGGACCGCTCACCCGGATCGATCTGCTCGGCGTGCCCGCCTGGACCGTCACCCAGCACGCGCTGGCCAGGCAGTTGCTGGTCGACACCCGGCTGGTCAAGGACATCGGCGCCTGGTCGCTGTGGCAGTCCGGTACGGTGACCAGGCAGTGGCCGCTGATCGGCATGATCGACGCGGGCCGTTCCATGTTCACCGTCGACGGCGCCGAGCATCGCAGACTGCGGATCAAGACCACCCAGGCGCTGACCAAGCGCAGGCTCGACGCGCTGCGCCCGGCGATCGAGCGGATGACCGCGGAACTGCTCGACGATCTCGCCGCGGCCGGACGCGGCGGCGCGGTGGTCGACCTGAAGACGGTGTTCGCCTACCCACTGCCGATGCGGGTCATCGGTGAGCTGATGGGCGTGGACCGGGCCGACCATCCGACGCTGCTCGGCTGGTACAAGGCGTTCTTCTCGCTGCTGACGCCGCAGGACGAGCGACTACGGGTGATCGACGAATTGCACGTCTACTTCACCGAACTGGTGCGCAAGAAGGCCGCCGACCCCACCGATGACCTGACCAGCGCCTTCCTCGTCGGCGGGGACGGCATCGACCCGCTCACCGAGGAAGAAGTGGTGGGCAACCTGAAGGCGCTGGTGGCCGCCGGGCACGAAACGACGATCGGCCTCATCCTCAACGCCGTGCGCGCGTTGCTGGGCCGCCCCGACCAGTTGAGCGCCGTCCGCGCCGGCGATCTCACCTGGGCAGCCGCCGTGGAGGAAACGCTGCGCTGGGACAGCCCCGTGACCCATTTGCTGATGCGGTTCGCCACCGAGGACATCACCGTCGGCGACACCGTCATCGCGCAGGGCGAGGGAGTGGTGCTCTCCTACCGTGCGATCGGGCGAGATTTCGCCGTGCACGGACCGGACGCCGACGATTTCGACGTCTCCCGCCCGACGGCCAACCGGCACTTGGCCTTCGGATACGGCCCGCACATCTGCCCGGGTGCGGCCCTGGCCCGGCTGGAAGCGGGCATCGCGCTGCCCGCCCTCTTCGACCGCTTCCCCGACCTGCGCTTCGCGGTGCCGGTCGAAGAAATCCGCAACCTTCCCGTGCTCACCCAGAACGACCTCGAATCGTTCCCGGTGTATATCGGGAGCTGAACCGGAGCGCCGGTCGTCACCACGGTCCTGTGTGCGTTCGAGCGCGGACGACTATTGCTCGCGGGATATTTCGCGTGAACGGTCCCGTCCTTGTCCGGTGCCGCCTCGCACGATCCCTGGGGCATGACCAGGCGCCTGCCTGACCGCCGCCTGCGGGTGTTGTGCCTGCCCCAACCACACCAGTCTTTCCACCTCCGACAGACGCCCCTTTTCGTCCAACTCCCTGAACGCTGCGTCCCGCGCCTTGTCCAGGTCCCGCAAAGCCGTCTCACGTTCCTTTTGGGCTGCCGCGCGCGCTTCGGCTGCCTCACGCTCCACGGTGGCAGCGTCGGCTGTCTCTCCGGCCGCTTGTTCCCCAGCCTCAGCGGCCTCCCGCTGCGAGTACTGATCGGGCACCGGGAATTCCCGCGCCACCCGTTCGGCGGCTTCCCGTTCGATCCGTGCCCGCTCGGTCTCCGGCGTCTGGCGTGCTTGCCGGGCTCGCTCGGCCTCCTCTCGGGCCTGTCGATCGCGTTCGGCCTGCTGCGGGGCATCCGCCCGGCCACGCGCAGCGGCTTCCCGGAACTGCTGCACCTGCCGAAACTTCTCGGCCCGCTCTTGCGCCCGCACGATCTGGCGGATCTTCGCCAATCGTTCCCGCGCCCGGTCGGCTCGATTCAGTTCGTACGGTCGGATCAGCTCCAATTGTTGAGATACCAGCGACTGTCCGATCTGCATTGCGCGAACTGCATCCGACCTCGATACTACTTCGTGCTGAAACCTGCCCGGGAACTCCTGAGCTATTTCGCGCATGTATTCGAGGACGGAGCGTGGCACCTTTTCCCCAGAAACAGTCTCCCATCGGCTTTGGGTAAGTATTCCTGCCTGAAGTGCCGCTCGTTCAGTCTTCAGTTGCCTGAGTGTTTCTCGCTCGTTGACGCGTCCCGATTTCCGTTCGACACCGTTTGCGCCCCTGCCCTGGGTGCGTGCGGAATCCAGTACGCGGACACTCTTTCCGATTCTTATCGCGAATTGACGGACCCAGCCGCGTTCGCGAGTCTCGCCCCGGATCTGCGCTCGTCCGAGTTCGAAGTACAGGCCCTTTTCATAGTTGGTCAATCGTCGCCGGATGGCATCGTACTCATCGGGCACTGCCGCCCCCCACTTACAGTCTAATCAGGCAGGTCTACCGGCCATGCGAATACTGTATTCGACCCCTTTGGGGCCGAAATTCTCCATGAACAACTCTTCCGCCAGTGATACCAGCTCACAGCCGAGGCCACTCTCAGAAAAGTGCACAGCGGGTCCGAAATCGGAATACAGAGGAGCACCGGAGTACGGGCTGTTCGTCCATGTCATCCCAGCATGCCGCCGCACGCAAGCTTCACCCAAAAATCGAATGAACCCATCCGCGGCTTCCCGGTTCTCCGGCGAAATAAATGCTGCGCGGTCGTGGAAGCGACTCTGTGCGGCTTCCAAGATTTGCAACGTCAACGGCGGTTTCCACCACGGATCCGTGTATGCGGCGACTCCGGGAACTGTGTCGGACAAAAATTTCCGAATGGCCGATTCCATGCGTTCAGGCGCAACCCAGTCCAGGTACGCCTCCGTTGCGGCGTCGAATTCGATATCAAAACCCATTTGGTCGTCGTCCACTGGCGAAGCCTTCCCCTCATGCGAGCTGTCTCGTATCGCGGTTTCGAGCACTACAGTGTCATGTCGGTACGTGTCGCCGGGCAAGCGGTGTGCGGAGGCGGGGTGTCGCATCATCGCTCGACATACAGCCGCTCGCATGGCATCCGGGGTAGCTGATCAGTTGCGCCGCTGGCGACGGCTACGGCGTCGGTGCAGCGGTGGATGCTTTCGTCTTGCACGAATACCAGGGCCGCAGTCAAGCACGCTGCGTAATGCAGGTGGTGGCCGCGCATTCGGACGATCAGGTGCACGTCGGGTTCGTCCGGCAAGGGTGAAGTTATGCCGTGCAAGGAGGGGTGCGGTTCGGCTGGGTCGGGTTGCATGGGGGCCTTCCGTGAAGGGTTCTTCCTGGCGTGGATGCTGTTGTGGTGCACTGAGTTCAGCGGGTCGGCGGAAGGCTGGCGGGCCAGTTCGGTTGGGCACACCGATGGAGTCCCGTCCGCGCCGCCTTCCCCCTTTTGGGTGCCCCGGCATGTGGCGCGTTCCCCTGTGGTGCAAAGAGGGGACGCGCTTTCGCGCGGGGCGGTCTGGGTGGTTCAGGTGCGGTTGATGTGCTGGCCGATGATCGCGGGTATCAACAGGTCCAGAAGGGTGAGGTCGTCGGCGGCGGGGATGTTCTCGATGATCGGATCGAGTACCGGGGCGGCGTACAAGCGGCCGGTGTGCGGCCCGGCGGCGGTGCGGGCGCTGCTGATCAGTTCATAGACCACCATCGCCATCACACGCACACGAGTGGTGTCGCTCATCCCGTCCCGCACCGCATCCGCGGTGGCGGCCACCAGAGTGCCGAGCACGTCAGTAAGGACGTCGAGTTCGGCGTCGGCGCGCACGGCGTCCTGATCACCGCTCACCGACCGGCCCGCCGTCGCCGCGCATGCTGAGCGGCGCATCCCCGAATCGCCTCGACCACGAGCCGCCCCGGCGGCCGATAGGCGTCGCGAGGCGGATGTACCCACGCCCGGAACAAACCGGGCCGCTGAGCGGGACCGGGCAACGCAATCTCTCCAGCGCGCAGGATCGACACGTTCAACCGCGACATCTCCGCGAACAACCGAATATCGTCCGGCAGATCCGGGCCGGTCAAGAACGTCCACCGCTGCGAACGCGGATGCGTCAGCACCGGCCCGGACGGCTGGCCCGCGCGATGCATCCACGCTTTGACCTCCGAGCCGATGAACGCGGGCATCATCAACCCACAGACCCGCCCCGCGCGTAGCGTAATGCGGCCTAGATGCGGTGGGTGGACTTCGGCGGGCAGGTCACACACGTACCGGTAGAAGTGACACAACGACAACGGCGTGTACCCAACGCGTTTCGATGAATCCACAATCGCCTCCCCTGCTCGATGCACTGGTATGCACCCGCCGCCGGGGAGCCGATGCGGGCGACCGGATCAACCCGGCGGCGAGGCCCCTCCAGCCTGATCCTGCTCGGTATGTATTCGAAGGCACGGCACTCATACGGAGGCTGTACTCTTCCCGTACGGACCGTCGCAGGCGCGGGCAAGGGGTGGGTGGCAATGATCGTCATCGACAAATGGACGCGAACCGAGATTCGAGCTTTGCGCATTGCCGCTCTGCGGATTACGCAGGAGGAGCTTGCCGAGACGCTCGGGTTCAACGTCGAGACCATCCAGAAATGGGAACGGAAGACAAGGGCCGATCGCCCGGTCGTACGCAAGTCCGCGGCGGCGCTGGACGAGCAACTTCGGCGGCTCGACGCCGGCCAACTCGAACGGTTCCGGGCCGCACTGGCGAACGCACCCGCAGCCCAGGACGGGCATTCTGTACTCAGCGGCGATGTGGTGTCGGACGCAGACGAGTCGCCGCGGACGGATGATCTCGGGACTGCTGCGTGGGAAGTCGAGGACGAGGTGAAACGGCGTGAGTTCGGCAAGCTGGCTACGGCCGGGACAGTAGCGGTCTTTCTGCCCGAAAGCCGGGGCCGGATCGGCATGGGTGACGTCCAACGGCTTTTGGCTGGAGTCGACGCACTCGATCAGCAGGATCAGCGCACCGGCGGAGCGCAGTTGGTCGACGTTGCCATCAACCAGCTGACGCACGCCAAGGATCGGCTGGAAACCGGTGCATTCGACGCCGTTACCGGGAACGCATTCACCAGCGCGACCGGAGAACTCGCGGTGCTCGCTGGGTGGCTGGCCTACGACGGGGACCGGCACCGGCTTGCGCGCCGGTGCTACGCGGACGCCATGGCACTCGGCACGGAGGCCAACGACAGTGACCTCGTCGCACACACTTGCCTGTATGCGGCGAATCAATCTTGTTCTCTGACGCGTGCCGTTCGCGGCGGAAGCCCCTACAAGGCGCTGCAACTGGCTGATCGAGCCCGCGATCTGATGCGCGGTCGGCCACCAGGTCGAATCCATGCGCTGATCGCCGTTCGCGAAGCGCAGGCGTACGGCCTGCTCGGTGACCGCACGGCGTTCGGCCGCGCTATCGCGACCGCATGGCGTGAGTTGGACCAGGCTGTGCAGTTCGAGCCGCTGGAAGAAGTTCCGCAGTGGCTGCGATTCGTGACATATTCCGAGATCGCGGATCACGAGGCTCGCGGCTACGCCGATTTGGGTGACCTGCGCCGATCTGTCGACTTGTACGCGACTGCCGTCGACCGACCCGCAGGGATGCGTAACGCCACGATCGTCCGCGCATGGTCGGCCGCGACCAGGGTTCGCCTCGGCGATATCGGTGGTGCACTCGAGCATGGATTCCCGGCGTTGGTAAACGTGTCCGCCATGGCGTCGACACGCATACTGCGCCGCCTCGAACCGGTGCGGACAGCGGTCGATCAACTGCCCGCCGGTGCGGATTTCCGCGAACTGTACGACTCCCTGACTCGGAAAGCGACAGCATGACCGGATTGCCGGATGGTCTGGAATTCGAGCACTACAGTGCCGCCGAAACTCGTTCTCGTCGTGCGGTTGTCGAGGAAATCTACCGCCGTTCGTATGTCGACGCCATCGCCTCCGGAGACCCTTTCGACTCGCCCTCGGAATTCATGCGACGGTTCGATTCCTACACCGATCCCCGTGGCAACGGATTCGCGTATGTGCTCGCGCGAGTAAACGGTGAGCCCGCTGGTCAGATCTGGGGCTGGCCACTACCCCCGCGCGCACGATGGTGGACGGGGTTGCACCTCGACAGCGGCGACCTCGAGGAGTTCACCGCTGAGGACGGCACCCGCACGTTCGGGCTCAGCGAGATCATGGTGTGCGCCGAATACGCTGGTCAGGGCATCGCACGCGCTCTGCATGACGAATTGCTCAGCTCGCGACCCGAGCAGCGAGCGACACTGCTCGTAGAGTCGGACAACGAGCGCGCCTATGAACGCTATCGGCGCTGGGGCTGGAAGAAGGTCGGATCGCTGCGCCCATCCTGGCCGGACGCCCCCCAGTTCGATGTGCTCATTCGCGAGTTGCGGAGTACTTCACGGGACTGACCGGCATAGCGGTATTTGCCCGCATGGAAGCGGACATCGCGCTACCCGCCCGGTGATCGCTTCCCCGACCTGAGCTTCATCGTCCCGGTCGAGGAAACTCGCAACCTCGCGGCGCGCATCCACAACGACCGCGAACCGTTCCCGGTGCGGCTCGGGAAGCCGACCCGGCGCACCGGTTGTTACCGTGGCCTATGGCCAGCGAAACCTCGGCGCTGCACCGGCGCGCCCAGCTCCGCGACTTCCTCCGCACCCGTAGGGCCCGGCTCACGCCGGAGGACATCGGCCTGCCCGCGGTGGGACGGCGGCGCACGCCCGGCTTGCGGCGAGAGGAAGTCGCCATGCTCGCCGGGGTGGGCGTGTCCTGGTACACGTGGCTGGAGCAGGGACGTGACATCACCGTGTCGGCGGAGGTGCTCGACGCGATCGGCGCGGCGCTGCGCCTGTCCGGCCCGGAGCGGACCCACCTGTATCTGCTCGCCGGTCTCAACCCGCCGCCGTCGGGGGCGACAGGCGACGCCGAGATCACACCGCAGCTGCGCCGGTTGCTGGACGCGTGGGAGCCGCGGCCCGCCGTGCTGCGCGACCGGTCCTGGAACCTGCTTGGCGTCAACGACACCGCGCGCACCGTTTTCGGGTTCACCGACGCCGACCACAACTGCCTGATCTCGTTCTTCACCAACGCCAGGTACCGAGGCATGCACGCGGAGTGGAGCGCGATCGCCCCCGCGGTCGTGGCCGCTTTCCGCGCCGACGCGGCCCACCACCCCGGCGATCCAGAGTTCGATCGGGTGATCGGCGAACTCACGGCCGTGAGCGCGGAATTCGCCGAGTTGTGGGCCCGCCATGATGTGGACGCCGCGGGCCAGGCCGTCAAGGCCGTGCGCCACCCCGAAGCGGGCGATCTGCTGTTCGACACGACCACCCTCGCGGTGGCCGATCACCCGGATTGGTTCCTGGTGCTCTACAACCCGCAACCCGGTACCGAGACCGCACAGCGGGTGGACGGGCTGATGCGGATCAGGCTCGCCGCCCCGGCGTGACCGTAGCCTGGTGGTGCCACACCTAGGTCAACTGGACACTGTTCGGCGGTCGCGGCCTTCGGCACGCTGATTTTCATGACGCACAACAACTCCCGATTCGACGGTCAGGTCGCGCTCGTCACCGGCGGCTCGAGCGGCATGGGACTGGCCACCGCACGACGGCTGCTCACCGAGGGCGCGCGGGTGGTCGTCACCGGCCGGGACAAGACCCGGCTGGACGCCGCGGTCGCGGAATTGAACGGTGACGACCGGGTGGTCGCGATACCGGGCGACGCGGGGCGCGTCGCCGACCTCGACGCACTCGTCGCCGCCATCCGCGACCGGCACGGACGCCTCGACGTCGTGTTCGCCAATGCCGGGGTCGCGTCGTTCCAGCCGCACGCCGAGATCACCGAGGACGAGTTCGACCGTGTCGTGGACACGAACTTCAAAGGCGTGTTCTTCACCATCCAGAAAGCTCTGCCGCTGCTGTCGCGGCACGCGGCGATCGTCATCAACGCGTCGTGGACGCTGCACCGTGGCCTGCCCGGAGGCACCTTGTACGCGGCCACCAAAGCGGCCGTGCACAATCTGGCCCGCACGCTCGCGGCAGAGCTCGGACCGAGGGGCATCCGGGTCAATTCCGTGAGCCCCGGATACATCGAGACCCCGATGTTCCACGACAACGTCAGCCCCGACGCGCACGCCGCCGTGCTCGCCGAAGTCGCCAGCCGCCGGTTGGGCACCGCCGAGGACGTCGCCGACGCTGTCGCGTTCCTCGCCTCCGCCGAGGCGTCCTATATCAACGGGCAGGACCTGGTCATAGACGGCGGCCTGGTCGCGGCCATATCCCGCGAGATGATCTAGGCCGCCGGGTTCGCGCGGCGCACGGATGCGGCTATGGCGTCCCGGATCGGCCGCCAGCGCAGATCCAGCTCGGCCAAGGTGCGGGAGTCGTCGGTCGGCGTGGCGGTGGTCAGCAACCACGCGGCCTCGTAGCTGAGGCCCGCGCTGATCGGCAGGAAGCGGGCGGCGGCGTCGGTGAGCCGCCCCAGCCCCAGCAGCGCGGCGTTCGGCACCGGGACCCGGTGGATCCTCTGCCCGGCAGCGCTTTCCAGCATGTCCACGATCTCGTCGAACGCCACCATGTGCCCGCCACACAGGTAGCGCCTCGGCCCCAGGCCGGGGCGCATCACAGCGGCGTGCACGGCGGCGACGTCGCGCACGTCGATCATCTGCATGCCGCCGCGAATCCGGGGCGCGATCCCGGCGCGCAGGATCGCGCCCCAGCCGTCGGAGGTGATCCCGGCCTGCGGCCCGAGACCAGGGCCGACAACGCTCGAAGGATAGGTGATGACGATCGGAGCGCCCGTGGCCTGCAAGGCCCGCGCGATCCGGTCGGCAGCCGCTTTGGTGCGGCCGTAAGCGCTGCGGCCGGGCGCGGTGGGGCTGTCGGGGGTGATGACCGGGTCGGGGCTGGGGAACAGCGCGCTGTAGCTGGCGACGTGGACGATCGGGTCCAACCCGAGCGCCGTCGCGCGGGCGAGCACGGTGGCCGTCGCGTCGACGTTGACCTCCCACATCAACTGTTCGCGCCGATTGTCGGTGCCGACCACCCCCGCCGCGTGCAGGACGGCGTCGCATCCGTCCAGCAGTGCCTCGACCGTCTCCGGGTCCCGGATGTCGCCCGGCGACACCGCGAGCGCTTCGGGCGGAGCATCGAACATGCCGACGACCGCCGAGACCGATTCGCTCGGATGGACCAGCAGCGCGACCTGGTGCCCCGCCCGCAACAGGGCGGAGACGGTGTGCGCACCGAGGTAGCCGGTGCCTCCGGTGACCGCGATTCGCATACCGGCTACCCCTCGTCGCTTCCGGCCGACGGCGTGCGCGCGTCCACCGCCCCCGCCGTCGTGCCGAACCGAGCCGGTATGTGTCCGCCCATATCCACTCCCTCGTCGTCCGTGCTCCCGCGTCCGGCCCGCCGAGACCGCGCACGCGACGCGCCGCGAGAATGGCCGGATACCGGAAGCACCGGCATAAATTCGATGCCAGTGGCATCGTAATAGACGGCAGGGAGCGGCATGGGCGAAACGGCGCAGGACCCGCGGGCCCGGGGTGTGGGCAGGCCGCGGGACGAGTCGGTCGAGCAGCGCGTACTGGCCACCGTCCGCGAGATGCTGCTCGACGTCGGATGGGACGAGCTGAGCGTCCGCGCGGTGGCGGCGCGTGCGGGCGTCGGCCGGGCGTCCATCAGCCGCCGCTGGGGATCGAAGGCCGAATTGGTGCTGCACGCCGTGCTGGGCGAAACCCCCGATCTGGGCCCGTTCGAGGGCGCCGACCAGGCTGGTTGGCTCGACTGGGTGCTGCGCGGCAGCCGGGAGCTGTTCGCGCGCGGGGAGGTTCGCGCCGCGGTTCCGGGCCTACTGACCGCGCTCGACCGTGACCCGCAGTTGCGCCACGGGCTGTGGTCCGGCTTCAGCACGCCGGCCGCCGCGCTGTTCGCCGCGGGCGAGCCCGAGGCGCGCACGGGGTCCGAATTGGACGCCCGGGCCGTGATCGCGCTGGCCGCCGGCGCGGCGTTGTTCTTGGAGTTCGTCGCGGAGGGCGCGGAGGCCGCGCGGATCCACCGGCGCATCGGCGAACTCCTGCACCGCGCCGTGCTCGAGCGCTGAGCGGCCGAAGCCCCGAAATCCGGTTGCCGTGGCGGGCGCGCCGCTCAGTACAGTGGGCCGGTGATCCGCACCGCCGCGCTGGCCCATGTCCGGGATCGTCGCCTGCTGCAGGCGCGCTCGGTCGGCAAGGACGTCTTCTATATGGCGGGCGGCAAGATCGATCCCGGTGAGACGCCCGAGGCGGCGCTGCACCGCGAGGTGCGCGAAGAACTCGGTGTCGGCGTGGTTTCCTTCGACGAACTCGGAGTGTTCCAGGCCGAGGCGTACGGGCACTCCCCCGGCACCCGGCTGCACATGACCTGCTTCACCGCGGAACTCGACGGTGACCCACGGCCCACCAGCGAGATCGCCGAACTCCGCTACTTCACCGTGCGCGAGTACGCCGCCATGGAGCACGTGGCGCCCGGCTCGATGCTGGTCTTCCGCAGGCTGCACGAACTCGGCGTGGTCGACTGGTAGTCCAGGCGGAATCACCTCCCCGACGACCTCGGTCCGGGATGCCGACTTCGCCATCGGATGTCCCTCGCCGAAACCGCCGACCGCGGGCGTCGGCGCGTAGCGCGGCAGGCCGAGGACATCGACGGATCACGCGTCACGGTAGTCGGCGAATGAACGCCGGTTCCCTCGGACCGAGTCCCGCTCGGCCCGAGGGAACGCGCTCAGACCGCGGTGAACCGGGTGGGCAGCGCCGCCAACCCGCGAATCACGACATTCGGCTTGTACGGCGGCGTGTCCGAGAGCAAGTCGATGTCGCGGACCTTCCGCAGCAGCACCTCCAGCAGTACTTCCATCTCCAGCAGCGCCAGCGGCGCACCGAGGCAGTAGTGGATGCCGAGGCTGAAGCCGAGGTGCTTCTTGGCCGGGTTCATCGGATCGGCGTATCGGGCGACGTCGATGCGATCGGGATCGGTGTAGGCCGCGTCGTCGCGGTTGGCCGAGTTGATCAGCACCACCACGCCCTCGCCCGGCTCGAAGTCGTGACCCGCCAGCGTGATCGGGCGGGTCGCGGCGCGCGTGGTGATCTGCACCGAGGGTTCCAGGCGCAGGAGTTCGTCCGGCGCGGTCGTCACCAGTTCCGGGCGCTCGCGCAGGGTGCCGATCGCCTCGGGATTGCGCATCAACTGCAGCATGCCGGTGCCGATCAGGTTGGCCGTCGTCTCGTGCCCGGCCACGAACGTGGTGATGCAGGTGGCCAGCAGTTCCTGCTCGGTGAGCACGTCACCGCGGTCCTCGACCTGGGACAGCGCGCTGAGCAGGTCGTCCTTCGGGTCGCGGCGGCGCTCGTTCAGCAACTGCCGGAAGTACCCCATGAATCCGCGCGAGGCGGCGCTGCGCGCCTTCAGCGACTCCTCGGGCAGCGTGTAGTCGTGGTCGAATCCGCGCGCCAGATCCTGCGACCATTGGTGCACCTGGTCGTAGGCGTCCGGCGGCACGCCGATCAGCTCGCACGCGATGATCAGCGGCAGCGGGTAGGCGATCATCTCGACGAGGTCGAATTCGCCTGCCTCCAGCGCTTTGTCGACCAGCTGCTCGGTGAGTTCCAGAATCCGCGGACGCAGCCTGGTCACCATGCGCGGGGTGAAGCCCTTGGTCACCAGGTTGCGCAGGCGGGTGTGATCCGGCGGCTCCATCCACAGGAACGAGGTGGGCAGCTCCTCGGGCGCGTCCTCCGGCGACACGGTGGGATGCATCATCGCCGCCTCCTCCGCGTGGCTCCACGCGGTGGTCGACAGGACGGCGGCGCAGTCGTCATAGCGGGTGATCACGTAGTGACCCAACGGGGTCTGGTGCAGTCTGCCCGCCTCGCGCAGCACCCGGGCGGGGGTGTAGGGATCGGGCCTTCCTTCGGGTCCGAAAAGCTGGACCAGGGCGGCCTGGACCGCGGAATCCTGTTCCGCGACAGCCGTGCCCGTGGTAGACGAGTCCATGTCGAGTGGTCCCTCCTGTGCGGAGCACCTGGTGAATGCTGCCGGTAGATCGAAAGGTCAGTGATCGGATCGGATGTGATGGCTCAGGTCCGGCGGCGATGACGGACTCTGCGCCCGAACGACTTCCGGACCGGACTGCGCGCCGGATGCGCCGGTCCGCGCGCGGCCGGACAGGAGAACGCGTCGCGCCATCGCCGGGTGCAGCAGTGCCGTCGGCGGTTCGACCAGATTCGCCACCCGCAAGAAGGTCCGCGACACCTGCGGGTCGACGTGCGCGGCGCGATGCACGCGGGCGACGTAGGCGTTGGTGAGGCGGGTGCGCGCCGTCCGCGGCCCGGCCACGCCCGGATGCGCGAGATCCGCTCCGGCCGAGAGCTGCCAGGCGACGTCGAGCGCCTTGTCCGCCGCCGCGTAGAACCGGGCGGGGAGATCGGGCGTCGGTCCGCCGGTGCGCAGACAGGAACGCAGCGCGACCGCCTGCTGCGCGGCGACGGCCATGCCCTGGGCGTAGAGCGGGTTGAAGCTGCACAGCGCGTCACCGAGCAGCAGGAAGCCGCTCGGCACCGCCGCGCGACGGCGGTAGCGTCTGCGCACCGGAGCCCGGAACCGGTGCGGTACCGCGTCGCCGAGCGGTTCGGATCGCGTGACCAGCTCGAAGATGTCCGGCGCGGCCAACGAGGCGGCGAAGCGGGTGAAGCCGTCCGGGTCGGTGGGCGGATGATCGCCGAGGATTCCGGCCAGGGTGACGTGCCAGCGGTCGCCTTCCACCCGGACCGCGCCGCCGCCACGGCCGTTGTGCCCGGTCGAGATGATCACCGACGCGTGGCCGTCGAGCTGGCCTTCGATCCGCCGGTAGAACCGTGAGGCGTAGCCGAGGTCGACCTCGAGCCGCTGCTCGTCCGGCGGCTCGGCGCCGAGCGCCCTGAGCCACACCGCGGCGCGGGAGCCGCGGCCGGTCGCATCGATCACGAGGTCGGTGGCGTGCGTTTCGACGCCTGCGTCACCGGAGACCGACACCGCCCGCACCTCACGCGCGTCACCGACCAGCCCGCGCGCGGTTCCCGCCACGAGCCGCACGCCGGACAAGGTCGAGATACGTTCGCGCAACACCGTTTCCAGCACCGGACGAGTCGCGATCAGAGATGTGAGCCCGGTCGAGGCAGGCGCGGCCCGCAGCCCGCCCACATACCATCTGGTGCCGGCCAGGGCTTCGGCCCGGGTCGCGCCGCGGGCGGTCATCTCGTCGGTGAATCCGGGGAACAGTTCCTCGATGACGGTGCGCCCACGATCCAGCAGCCCGTGCAGGTGCCGCGCTTGCGGCACGCCTTTGCGCATGCCCTCGGTCTCGAAGCCGTCGCGCTCGAACACCGTCACCCGGGCGAAATGGTCGGCCAGCACCCGGGCGGCCAGCAGTCCGGCGATGCCCGCGCCGAGGACGACCGCGTGCCGCGCGCCGTTCACAACGTCACCGGCAGCGACACGATGCCGCGGTGGATCAGGCTCGGCCGGTACTCGATCGCGTCGGTCGCCGGTGCGAGTTCCGGAGCGCGGGCCAGCAGCGCGCCGATCGCGGCCTCGGCCTCGATCCGCGCCAACGGCGCACCCACGCAGTAGTGGATGCCGAGACTGAAACCGAGATGTTTGCGAGCCGGATGATTTCCGGCGTAGCGGGTGACATCGAAGCTGTCCGCGTCCGGGTACACCCGGTCGTCCCGGCTGGCCGACGCCGTGAGCACCACGACTCCGTCGCCACGCCGGAACCGGTGCTCGCCGACTGTGGTGTCGGCCAGGGCGACGCGAATGGTGAACTGGGTGGGAGCGTCGTAGCGCAGCATTTCGTCCAACGCGGGCGCGATCAGAGCGGGATCGTCCCGCAGCAGGGCGAGCTGATCCGGGTTGCGCAGCAGCGCGAGCATGCCGTTGCAGATCAGGTTGATCGAGGTCTCCATGCCCGCCACCAGGGTGAGCAGGGCCATGCCGACCACCTCGGGCTCGGTCAGCTGGTCGCTGTCCGCGCTCGCGGCCACCAGAGCGCTGAGCAGATCCGGCGTCGGGTTCTGCTTCTTCCGCTGGACCAGCCGGGCGAAGTACCCCATGCACTCCATGGCCGCGGCGGTGCGTGCGGTGACGTCCTGCGGCCCGAGCAGCGAGTCGGGGTCGCTGCCCCGCGCGATGGCCAGCTGCCACTCCCGGAACTTCGCGCCGTCGGCCGGGTCGGCGCCGAGCAGCTGGACCGGAACCATCGCCACCGCCAGCGGCACCGCCAACCCGTCGAGCACGTCGAGTTCGCCCCGTTCGAGGGCCTCGTCCACGATCTCCCGCACGACTTGTCCGGCGACCGGCGCCATCTCGGCCATCAACCGCGGGGTGAAGGCTTTCGCCACCAGCTTGCGGTAGCGAGCGTGCTCGGGCGGATCCATCCGGACGAACGAACCGGGGATGGCGGCGGTGGTGTCGCGGAACGGGCTGATCCCGGCCGCGTAGCCGTGCCCCCAGTCGGCGCCGGTGAGAATCGCGGCGCACTCCTCGTAACGGGTGATCAACGTGACCGGTACGTCGCCGAACGCGTACGGGAACAGCGCCGCCGCGTCACGCACCCGCCGGTAGGCCGGATACGGGTCGGCGCGTGCGCTCGGGTCGAAAGCATCGAAACTCACCTCGGCGGGTGAAACGGCGTTCATCGGGCCTCCATCCGGACACGCAGTTGCGACATGCCGCGCACGACCACGTTCGGCCGGTACGGCGGTTCCTCGAGCAGGGACAGCGAGGCGACTCGATCGGCGAGCGCCCGCAGCACCGCGCGCATCTCCAGCCGGGCCAGCGGCGCGCCGAGGCAGTAGTGCAGACCGAGCCCGAAGGACAGGTGCCGCTCGGCTTTTCGCCCCCGCGCATACCTGGCGATGTCGAATTCGTCGGCGCGCGGGAAGGCCGCCGGGTCGCGGTTGGCCGACGCGAGCAGCACGATCACCGCCTCGCCCGGCGCGAAAGTCCGTCCGGAGACGGTGATCTTCTCGTGCGCGGTGCGCGTGGTCAGATGCACCGGGGCGTCGTAGCGCAGCACCTCGTCCACCGCGGGCTCGGACAGCTCCGGGAAGCTGCGCAACCGCTCGAACTGCTCCGGGTGGCGGATGAGCGCGAGCACGCCGTTGCCGATCAGGTTGACCGTGGTCTCGTGCCCGGCCACGACGAGGATCAGCAGCGTGCCGAGCAGTTCGGTGCGCGTGAGCCGGGCGCCCGCGTCGTCGGCCTGCACCAGTGCGGTGATCAAGTCGGCGCGGGGGGCACGGCGTCGCTGCTCGACCAGGTCGCCGAAGAATTCGAGGAAGGCGTGCACCGCGTGGGTGCGCGCGTCGAGTTCCCGCTGAGACAGCAGCACATCGGGATCGAGGCCGCGCGCGATGCTCGCGGAGATCTCCCGGACGTGCTCGTGCGCCTCGGCGGGCACGCCGAGCAGCTCGCACACCATGGTCAGGGGCAGCGGATACGCCAGCGCCTCCAGCACGTCGACGTCACGCTCGGCGAGCATCTTTCCCATCAGGTCTTCGACCAGCCGCTCGGCGCGCTCCCGCATGCCGCTGACGGTGCGCGCGGTGAACGCTTTGCTCACCAGCCCGCGCAGGCGGGTGTGCTCCGGCGGTTCCATCCACAGGAACGAGCCGGGCAGTTCGACCTCGCTGTCACCGTGCAGCAGATCCGGTTCCTCGGCGTGGCTCCAGCGCGGGTCCTGCATGATCGCCTGCGCTTCGCGGTGCCGGGTCACCAAGTGGGTGTCGTGCGGGCCGGGCACGAACGGGCCCGCCGCCCGCAGCACGGCGTAACTACCGTAGGGGTTGTGCCGCGTATGCGCGGCGACGCTCTCGACGACCGCCAATTGCACCGGGGTCGCTACCTCGGCCACGGAATGGTCGGAACTCACCGGCGACTCCTGAATAGAAATGGACGCGGCGCGGAAAAGGGCATACCATCCGCCGGATCGCTGCGGACAATTCCGGGACGCGAAAGAAATGTCTCGTCCATCGTGGTTCCCGTCACCGGCGCGGCGCGGCGGCGATTACCCGTTCCTATCGCCCCATAGCCGAAAGACCCTATCGCGCACAGTGATCGGCTGATCGTCCTTGCTTATCGCCGACGTCAATTCACAACGAGTTCAATGCGACGTCATAATTCGCTGTTGTCGTGGCAAGCATGAATTCCGCGGAATCGGCCACCACCCTGCACGGCCGCCTCGCCGAGATCGCCGCCGCGCACCCCGCGGTGACCGCCACATTCCGGTCGGTGCGGCAAACCGTGGACTACGCCGAATTGCACCGGCTGTCCCTGGCCGCGTCGTCGGCGCTGGTCCGGCACGGTGTGCGGCGCGGCGAAGCGGTGGGCATCCTGAGCCCGAACGCTCCCGAGTTCCTCACCTGCCTGTTCGGGGTGATCGCGGCGGGCGGCGCGGCCACTCCCCTGCCGCTGCCCGCCGGCGCGCGGGCCGCCGGCGGTTACCCGCAGAAGCTGGCGGCCGTCATCGCGGCAGCGGGCATGCGCACCGTGCTGGTGTCGCATCGCTTCGCCGACCTGGCCGCGCTGCTGAGCGACACACTGGACGTCGAACTCATCGACAGCGCAACCCTTTTCGAAACCGACACGGCGGCGCCTCTGCCCGCGCTCGGGCCGGAGGACCTGGCCATCGTCCAGTTCACCTCGGGCAGTACCGCCACACCCAAGGGCGTTCGCCTGACCCATCACAACGTGCTCAGCGGCTTGGCGGCGATCCGCACCGGCATCGACTTGAGCCTGGCGGACCAGGGCGGTTTCTGGCTTCCGCTGTTCCACGACATGGGCTTGTTCGGCACGCTTTCGGCCGTTCTGCGCGGGATTCCCGCACACGTGTGGTCGCCTGTCGCTTTCGTGAAGGACCCGGCCCGCTGGCTCGCGGAATTCGCCGCCTGCGGCGCCACCATCACCGCGATGCCCAATTTCGGCTACGAGGCGCTGCTGGCCGCCGTGCCCGCCGGCCGGGTGCGCGACTACGACCTGAGCCGCTGGCGGATCGCGTTCAACGGGTCGGAGCCGATCTCCCGGAACGTCGTCGCCGCGTTCTGCGAGCGTTTCGCGCCCGCCGGATTCCGCCCTGCCACGATGTTCGGCGTCTACGGCATGGCCGAAGCGACCCTGGCGGTCACCTTCCCCCCGCTCGGCCGCGAACCGGTCTTCGAGTGGGTCGATCGGGCCGCACTGTCGGATGACGCGCTGGCACAGACTGTTCCGCCCGACGCGCCGGGCGCTCGTGCGGTCGCCGCGGTGGGCTCGCCGGTATCGCGGCTGCGATTGCGCGTGGTCGCCCCCGACGGGGACGACCTGCCCGACGGCGCGGTCGGCGAAATCCTCATCCAGGGCGACGCGGTCACCGACGGATACCTCACCGCCGACCCGTCGCGGGTGGCCGGATCGTTCACCGACGGCTGGCTGCGCACCGGCGACCTCGGATATCTGCGTGACGGCGAACTCTTCGTCACCGGCCGGTGCAAGGACATGATCACCGTACGCGGCGTCAACTACTACGCCCAGGACGTCGAGGCGACCGTGCGCGACCTCGACGGCGTGTACAAGGGCCGGTGCACGGCGGCGATCGACCCGGACGGCGCGGACGTGATCGCGCTGATCGCCGAATCCGAGCGCACCGGAGCCGACGCCGACGCGCTGACCGAGGCGATCCGCGCGCGGATCGCCGCCGAACTCGGGCTGGCCGCGGTGCGGGTCCACTTGGTCGCACCGCGCAGCATCCCCCGGACCAGCAGCGGCAAGCTCCAGCGGCTCGCCGCCCGCGACCTCATCACGCACCGCCGGTAATCCCGACCGAACTGGAGTCCTTCGTGCACAGCTATGACGTCTTCCGCCACTACGAGCGCCTGCATTGGAAGCTGGCCGACCTCGATCTCGACGCCGTCGACAAGTCCCTGGTCCGGCCCGAGTACATCACCCTGGCCAAGAGCGCGACGATGGGCGAGTCCAACGTCATCGCCGCGGTGCACGGATTCCTGAACGAGTTCGTTGACGACTACGACTTCTCCACCTTCGCGGTGGTGTGGGGCTACCAGGAAGTGCAGCACCACTACGCGTTCCGCTCCTGGCTGGGCGCGATCGGCGAGAGCGTGGACGACAAGGCCGTCGACTCGATGCGCGAGCCGTACGCGCCGGGCACCACCCCCTCGGCCACCCTGGCCACCAACATCATCTCCGAACTCACCGTCAACCACATCTACCGGGCGGTGGCGAACTGGGTGGCCGAACCCGTGCTGAAGCGTTTGCTGCTCGACGCCAGCCGCGACGAGGCGGGCCACGCGCGCGAGTTCATCCACTACGCCACCGAGCGGCTGCGGCGGCGTCCCGAGGAACTGCCCTCGGTGCTGGAGACCCTCTACGTGTACAGCTCCGAGGCCAAGATCAAGCACCCGGTCAGTACGTTCAAGGCCGGGATCAGCGAACTCGGCGACCACGAGACCATCGACACCGGATTCGAGCTGTTCCTCGAGCAGGTCGCGGCCGAGGGTGAGCTCGAGGTCCTGCACGACAAAGTCCGCCGCACCTTCGGCAACATGACCGGACTGGATCTGTCCAGCAACGCCAGGGTGCGCCGGGCCCTGGCCGACGCGATCGCCTAGCGCCGTGCACCACGACAGCGCCTTCGGCCCGCCGGAAGAACGCACCGCGCACGGTGCGGTGGACACCGTCCAGGTCCCCTGGTCGGTGATCCCGGACTACCGCTGCTTCGGCTGCTCTCCGCACAACAAGACCGGTCTGCGCCTGCGTTTCACTCCGCATCCGGACGGGTTACAGGCTCGGTTCCGGCTCGGACGGGAGTTCGAGTCCTATCCCGGCGTCGTGCACGGGGGTTTGACCGGCGTGATCTGCGACGAGGTGATGGGCAACCTCATCGTCCTGGCTCGCCACCACCCGGCGTTCACCGTCACGCAGCGCACCCGATTCCTCACCCCGCTGCTCGTCGGCCGCGAATACCACTGTGTCGCAACCCTGTCCGGCACCGAATCGGAGCGGCCGATCCGAGCGTCCGCGGAGATCCGCGACGCCGACGGCCTCGTGTGCGCCAGCTCCACCGCGGCCTACCAGCCGTTCGCGCTCGACGACGTGCGCCACCAACTCACCCTCGGCGACGACGAGGTCGCCGCGCTCGCCCATGCCCTGTCCACCGGCATCGCCCTCGCACCGAACGGAGTCCAGTCATGACCACCACCCACACCGCCGACGACATCCTGCGCACGGTCACCGACATCGCCACCGCCGAGACCGGCATCCCGGCGGCCGACCTGCGCCCCGACCTGGATCTGCGCGGCATGGCCGGCGTCGACTCGGTGCGCGTGCTGCGCATGGTCGCCAAGATCGAGCGCGCCTACGACATCGAACTCGAGGACCAGGACGTGTTCGGTCTGTCCTCGCTGCACGACGTCGTCACGGTGGTAAGCAAGGCCCTGCGCGAGGCGGCGGCGTGACCGTCACCGACCGTCCGGTCACCGCCGACACCAATCAGCACTACGACCTCGACCCGGACATCTTCGGCCAGTTCCTCGACCCGCTGCGCAAGTACAGCTCGGCGCTCTACGAGTCCGACACCGACACGC
Source organism: Nocardia asiatica NBRC 100129 (assembly GCF_000308415.1). Taxonomy (GTDB): domain Bacteria; phylum Actinomycetota; class Actinomycetes; order Mycobacteriales; family Mycobacteriaceae; genus Nocardia; species Nocardia asiatica. The sequence goes on from NZ_BAFS01000278.1 coordinate 33,865, forward strand.
TCGAGCAGGCGCAGCGGCGCAAGCTGCGGTTCGTGGCCGACCGGCTCGGCGTGACCGGCGGCGAACGCCTGCTGGACGTCGGCTGCGGGTGGGGCTCGCTGATCCTGTTCATGGCGGCGGAATACGGCTGCGAGACAACGGGTGTCAGCCCGGCGCCACGCCAGCACGAGTACATCGCCGAGCAGGCGCGCGCTCGCGGCGTCGCGGATCGGGTGCGCACCCGGGTGGGCCATTTCGAGCGGCTGGAGCTGCCGCCGCGCAGTTTCGACGCGGTCACGCTGCTGGGCTCGATCGTGCACATGCCCGATCTCGGCGCGATCTTCCGCAGGGCCCGCGCGGTGCTGCGGCGCGGCGGCACGCTGTACGTCTCGGAGAGCTGCTTCCGCAACGCGTCCGCGCGCACGGCGTTCGACGCCAAGGAAGGCACCGAGTTCGTGCGCGAGGACATCTTCGGATGGGGCGACCTGCGTCCGCTCTCGGACCTGGTGACCGCGGCCGAGGACGCGGGATTCTCCATCATCGCGGTGGACGACCTCACCGAGCACTACCGCCGCACCATCGACGATTGGATCGCGAACGTCGACGCCGCCGCCGAACGCATCGACGCGCACGGGCCCGGCTTGGCCGCGAAGCTGCGGCACTACCTGGAGATCGCGAACGCCGGATGGGGCTACACCACCAAGCATTACGCGCTGACCTGCCGGAACGCCCGCTGAGCGGGAGGAGCGAAAGATGAACATCGATTCGGCGCTGATTCCCGTGGATGAAGTCGTCGCGGCGGTGGACGGGTTTCTCGCGGCGTCGCCCGCCACGCGGGCCTGGGATGTGGAGACCGCTTTCGACTGGTCGCGCGCCGACGCGGGCCGGCTCACCGAGGGCCAGCGGTCGGCGGTCCAGTTCGTCACCCTCATCGAGGACCACCTGCCCGGCTATTTCGACGTCTACCACCGCTACTTCCCGGTGGACGACACCGTGGACCTGGACACGTTCGTGCACAACCGCGAGCTCTACCACTTCACCGTGCGCTGGGCACTGGAGGAGGACACGCATGCCCGCGCGCTGACCCGCTACCAGGTGGCGTCCGGGATCGCCGAACGCGGCGCGCTGCGCGACGAACTGGCGATCGAGGGGCAGAAACCGTTCGACCTGCCGTATCGGCACCCGGTGCAGTTCTTCGCTTACGCGCTGGTGCAGGAGAAGGCGACGCAGATGTACTACCAGCACCTGCGCGAGGTGGTGGACGACCCGGTGCTCGGCGCCGTGCTGGCGCGGCTGTCGCGCGACGAGGCGCGGCACTTCAGTTTCATGGCCGACGTGGTCGGCCGCTACCTGCGGGTGCGGGGCGATGCCACCGTGGAGCCGATCCGCGAAGTGATCGCCACCTTCCGCATGCCGCTGGCCGACACCATGCGCGGCTACTGGCGGTGGGCGCTGAAGATCGCCGACGTCGCCGCCTACGACCACACCGAAGCCTACGAGCATCTGGTCAAGGTGATCGACCGCGCGGTGGACGCCCGCAGCGATCGCCTCGACGAGCTGGTGCGCTTCATCGATGAGTGCCGCCTGCTGGCGTGAGCTCGGAACCCGACGGCCCTGTCTCCGGAACGCTCCGGGGACAGGGCCGTTCGCGTCACTCAGTTCTCCGGCTGCAACACCAGGACCGTGGTCGAACCGTGCGCGATCAGCTTGCCGCCCGCGTCGGTGATCCGGCCCTCCGCCGTCGCGGTGCGCCGTCCGACGTGCACCGCGTTGGCCTCGCAGGTCAGCCGCGAGCCGTCCAGCGTCACCGACCGGATGAAATTCACCTTCAGTTCGAGCGTCGTGTAGGCCACGCCGTCGCCGAGTTTCGTGAAGACCGCGCTGCCCATCGCCGTGTCCATCAAGGTGGCCAGCACCCCGCCGTGCACGGTGAACATGGCATTGATGGTGGCCGGGTTCGGGTCGAGGTAGTACCGGGTGTAGCCGTCGCCCGCCGTCTCCAGTCGAATGCCCAGAGACGCGCCGACGCCGAGATTCTCGCGAAGCCCTCGCTCGAAAACCGTGGTCAGTTCGGTGACACGGGACGCCACCGTCCCGTTGGCGTGAGTGTCGATGCTGGTCATGGCGTTTCCTCCCTGGCGAATGTTGCCCCGCTATTCGATCAGCGCCCGATGAACGCCGGCCGAATCCAGCGGATTGCATACCGAGATTCGATCGGCTGATAGAACCGCCTCGGTCGAGTCGGCACTCCACGTCGAGGACGGGCAGGAAACCGTCGAGCAGGTAGGTGTCGACGGCGTCGGACAGGCAACCGCTGGGAAGCCCGAGAACACCATGCGACGTCGACCTCGCCATACGACGGAGACCCGCTACCACCACGCCTCATCGTCGCGATCGGAGCTGACCCTCGTCCGAAGGAATCGGCCCCCGAGAACGAGGCCGGTTCCGGTCGCCGTGGATCGGGTGCGGACGTCGGCGTCCTCGAAAACGGACAAAAGAGGTCACCGCCGTCGCCCCCGCAGGCACCGGCACCGCCGCGGTCACTCTCACCACCCTCGGCGGCACCAGCGGCAGCCGACCCTACGTCTACGCCCCGGCGCCCACCCTCGCCTCCGTCTATCCCGACTCGGGACCCGAAACCGGCGGCAACACCGTCACCCTCACCGGCACCGGCCTCACGGGGACGACCGCAGTGCGTTTCGGTGGCGTACCCGCGGCGTTCACCGTCATCTTCGACAGCCGGATCAGTGCCACGGCCCCTCCGGGAGCCGGGCCGGTCGGCGTCACTGTCACCACGGCCGGCGGCACGAGCAACTCGATCGGCTATGCCTACGTCCCGGCGCCGACCCTCGCCACGGTGGTCCCCGACTCCGGCCCGGCTCCCGGCGGCAACACCGTCGCCCTCACCGGCACGGGATTCACCGACGCGAACGCGGTGCGCTTCGGTGCGAACACGGCGGTTTCCTTTGCCGTGGTGTCCGATTCGGAGATCAGGGCCGTAGCGCCCGCCGGGGTCGCGGGGACCGTTACCGTCACCGTCGCCACGACCGGCGGCAGGAGCAACGGCGTGTTCTACGGGTACGTGCCCGCACCGGCACTCGCCTCGGTGGTCCCGGGCTCCGGGCCCGGCACGGGCGGCAACACCGTCACCCTCGCTGGGACCGGGTTCACCGGCGCGGCCGCCGTCCGCTTCGGCGCCACACCCGCCACCTCGTTCACCGTCGTGTCCGACACCCAGACCACCGCCGTGGCGCCCGCCGCGAGCGCC
>NZ_BAFS01000277.1 GCF_000308415.1 Nocardia asiatica NBRC 100129
GGGGCACCCTGGCGCTGGTCGCGCTGCGCGAAGGCCCCTACCGTTTCAGCGCTCTGCGCAGGCGGGTCGAGGGCGTGAGCGAGCGCATGCTGTCGCAGACCCTCCAGGCCTTGGAACGCGACGGCATGGTGCATCGGGAAGTGCTGGAGACGATCCCGCCGCGGGTCGAGTACACCCTCACGGAACTGGGCGCGGAGGTTGCCGCGCACCTCGAGGCACTGATCCAGGTGCTGGAAACCAACATGCCGCGCGTGCGCGAGGCCCAAGCGGCCTACCACCGCGATTGAACCGCGCCGGGAAGAGACCGGCGTCACCCCGGGTTACACGGGCATGGAACTCGCCGCCGCAATAGATTTCGCGCGTGACCACCGCCGGTCCGTGCTCACCACGATCCGCCGCAACGGACGCCCGCAACTGTCCAACGTGCTGCACGTCGTCGGGGCCGACGGCCGCATTCGCATCTCCATCACCGCCGACCGGGCGAAGTATCACAACCTCGTGCGCGACCCGTGGGCGGCGCTGCACGTGACTCGCGAGGACTTCTTCGCCTACGCCGTGCTCGAAGGCACGGTGGAACTCACCCCCGTGGCCGCCGCACCCGACGATCCCACCGTCGACGCGCTCGTGGACTACTACCGCACCGCCAACGGCGAGCATCCCGACTGGGACGAGTACCGCGAAGCGATGGTCACCGATCGCCGCGCGTTGGTCCTGTTCACCCCGACGCACGCCTACGGCATGCTCCCGCCCGCGAACTGAATCCCGAGCCTCAGCGGGACATCAGATCCGACACGGTGACGAATTCGTAGCCCGCGGCCCGCAATTCGGCGACGATGCGGGGAATGGCGGCGATCGAGGGATCGGCGTGCCCGTGCATGACGTGCAGCAGGACGATCGAACCGGGGCGGACTTTGCCGAGGGTCTCGGCGACGATGTCGTCCGCGCCGGCGTCCACCCGGCCCGAATCGGGCTCGACGTCCCACGTCACGGTGACCCGGTCGTGCTCGGCGAGGTAGCGCGGCAGCACCCACAGTTTCTTGCCGTAGGGCGGGCGGAAGGTGATCGGGCCCGTGTAACCGGTCTTCCTGATCTCGGCGTCCGTGCCCTCGACTTCCTCGCGGACCGTGCCGGGCGTGACGAAGACCATCCGCCGATGGGTGTAGGTGTGGTTGCCGATCTCGTGGCCCGCCGCGGCGATCGCCCTGCCGTGCTCGGGGTGCGCGGCCAGATCACGGCCGTTCAGATAGAAAGTGGCCGGAACCTGCGCGTCGGCGAGCACTTTCAACACTTCCGGCGCACGCTCGGACGGGCCGTCGTCCAGGGTCAGCGCGACCACTCTCGCGTCGGTGTGCACCCGGCTGACCACGTGCCCGGCCAATTGGAAGGTGCGCGCTTTCATCAAGTAGAAGGTGCCCGTCCCCAGCAGCACCACCACGACGAGCACCGGCACACTTCCGATCAGCCACCTGCGAAACATGCACGCTGTATAGCAGATCGTCCGCGCCGACGCCGACCGGCGACCACCCTACCCGCGCGGAAACCCATTGCCCGGCAGAGGAAAAGGGCGTGCGGTCGAGGACCGCACGCCCTTTCTCCGTAACCGGATCAGAAGTTGATCATGTGGCCGGCCAGGCCGTGTAAGGCTTCCTGGAGGGCCTCGCTGAGCGTCGGGTGGGTGTGCACATTGCGCGTCAACTCGTTGACCGTCAGGTCCCACTTCTGCGCGAGGGTGAGCTCGGGCAGCAGCTCCGACACATCCGGACCGATGAGGTGCCCGCCGATCAGCTCGCCGTACTTCGCGTCGGCGACCAGCTTGACGAAACCGGTCGGGTCGCCCAAGCCGTGCGCCTTGCCGTTGGCGGTGAACGGGAAGGTCGCCACCTTCACGTCGTAGCCCTCGTCGCGCGCCTGCTGCTCGGTCAGACCGAAGCTGGCGACCTGCGGCTGACAGAATGTGGCGCGCGGCATCATCCGATAGTCGCCCAGGGTGACGGTCTCCGCACCCGCGATGGTCTCGGCCGCGACCACACCTTGGGCCTCCGCGACGTGCGCGAGCTGCAGCTTGCCGGTGACGTCGCCGATCGCGTAGATGTGCGGCACGTTGGTGCGCATGTAGTCATCGATCCCGATCGCGCCGCGATCGGTGACCTGCACGCCGGTGGACTCCAAGCCATAGCCGTCGACGCGCGGCGCGAACCCGACCGCCTGCAGGACCTTGTCGACGGTGACGGTCTCGACCGAACCGGACTTGTTGTCCTTGATCGACACGGTGACCTTGGCGCCGTCGTCCTCGATGGACTGCACGGCCGCACCGGTGGTGATGGTGATGCCGAGCTTCTTGTACTGCTTGGTGATCTCCTTGGAGACGTCCGCGTCCTCGTTGGGCAGCGCGCGATCGAGGAACTCCACGATGCGCACGTCGACGCCGTAGTTCTTCAGCACGTAGCCGAACTCCATGCCGATCGCGCCCGCGCCGACGATGAGGATCGAGCCGGGCAGATCGCGGGTGAGGATCTGCTCCTCGTAGGTGACCACGTTGGCGCTGAGCCGGGTGCCGGGCAGCAGCTTGGTGACGGTGCCCGCCGCGATGATCGCGTTGTCGAAGGTGACCGTCTCGGTGCCGCCCTTGGAGAGCTCGACCGAGAGCGAGTTCGGGCCGGTGAAGGTGCCCTTGCCGTCGAACTCGTCGATCTTGTTCTTCTTCATCAGGAAGTGGACGCCCTTGACCCGGCCGTCGGCGACCTTGCGGCTGCGGTCGAAGGCGACCCCGAAGTCGAAGTTCACCTCACCGGAGATGCCGAAGGTCTTCGCCTCCTTGGTGAAGATGTGGGCGAGTTCGGCGTTGCGCAGCAGCGCCTTGGACGGGATGCAGCCCACGTTCAGGCACACACCGCCCCAGTATTTCTGCTCGACGATCGCTGTTCGCAGGCCGAGTTGAGCGGCGCGGATCGCGGCGACGTATCCGCCGGGACCAGCACCGAGAACGACGACATCGTAGTGGGAAGTCACGAACCGAGCCTAACTCTGTAGCGGGGAGTTCACCCACCCATCCCCCACCACAGTGAGGCGTGGACCACACAGCGCCGGAAACTTCCAGTCAGCGGGAAGAACGGGGCGCATCCGTGGGGTTAGCATGCCGCGTGAACAGCCGTGGCGACCAGCATTCGGCACCCTCGCCCGCCGCTTCGCCGCATCCGCTGGACGGGACCGCCTCCACGCACCTGACGCGACTGGTGCGCGACGCCGCCCGAGCCGCGGGAGTCGGAGCCGACCGCTTGGCCGCCGTCACCGGCACCGACGACATCGCGCTCGCCAGCGAACTGAACCGGATACCGCTGCCGTCCCTGCTGCGACTGTGGGAATTGCTCACCCAGACCGCGTCAGGGCCCGGCGCCGGGCTCGCCGTCGCCGCCGCCGCACCCCTCGGCACCCTGACCACCTGGGATTATCTGGTCACCAACGGGCGGACGCTGGTGGATTCCCTCCGCGCGGCCCAGCCGTATCACCGCTTGGTCACCGCGGCCGCCGAACGCCTCGACCTGAACGACGACGGCGGACTGACCGTCGCCTTCCACACCACCGCGCCGGACCCGGCGGCCACGGTGATCGCCGAATACGTGCTCGCCTATTACCTGCGCCGGGCCCGCGAGGCCACGGGCCGTCTCGTGGTTCCCACGCGAGTCACCTTCAGCGGTCCCGCACCGGCCGAGCACCGGGTTCTCACCGAGGCCTTCGGCACCGCCCGCATCGACTTCGACGCCGCTTCCGACGCGATCACCTTCGCCGAGGCCGACGCCCGCGCACCGCTGGTGCACGCCGATCCCCGGCTGGCCGACCTGCTGCGCAGTCACGCCGACTTGGTGCTCGCCACCGCCCGGCCGCTGCCGGTACCGCTGGAGGCGTTCCGGATCGCGCTCGCCGCGGCGATCGATGAGGGCGAGCCGTCGCTGGCCGCCGTCGCCCGCCGCCTGACCGTGAGCACCCGCACGTTGCAGCGCCAGCTGGCCGAGCAGGACACGACATGGCGCCAGGAATACGACCTCGCCCGTTACGAGCAGGCGCGCGCCTTGCTCGCCGAGGGCCGCCTGACCACGGCCGCGATCGCGAGACGACTCGGATACACCGACGATCGGGCGTTACGCAAGGCGTATCACCGGTGGAGCGGATCGTCCCCGTCACAAGCGCGAGAGAGATAGGGCAGACCATGCCCCGGTGAAGGGCGGCGCGTCCGGACCGGTTGATGGCGGCGCGGGACCTGGGAGCGGAAGCGGAGCGCTCATAGCGTCATCTGCACCGCATCGCATCCATTCGGAAAGGCACCCGTCATGACCGAGACCACCTCGCCCCTCCCGACCGCCGCGCGTGAGATCCACCTCGCCGCGCGGCCGGTCGGCGCGCCGGCCGCCGCGAATTTCGCCCTGGTCGAACGGCCGATCCCCGCCCTTGCCGACGGACAGATCCTGGTGCGCAACACCTGGATGTCCGTCGACCCGTACATGCGCGGCCGGATGGACGACCGCCCCTCCTATATCCCGCCGTTCCAGGTGGGCGCGGTCATGGAGGGCTCGGCGCTGGGCGAGGTGATCACGTCGGCCGCCGCGGCCGTTCCGGTGGGCGCCACCGTTACCCACTTCGCCGGATGGCGCGACTACGCGGTGGTCGACGCCGCCACCGCCACACCCGTGGACACCTCGCTCGCCGCACCGCAGCACTACCTCGGCGCGCTCGGCACCACCGGCCTGACCGCGTACGCGGCGCTGACCGACGTGGCGCGGGTCGAGCCGGGCGACACCGTGTTCGTCTCCGCGGCGGCGGGCGCGGTCGGCAGCGTGGCGGGCCAGATCGCCAAGGCGCTCGGAGCGGGGCGGGTCATCGGGTCGGCGGGCGGCGCGGCCAAGACCGCCCTGCTGCTCGATGAGTTCGGCTTCGACGCCGCCGTCGACTACCGGCGAGGTGATCTCGCGGGACAGTTGACGGCGGTCGCTCCTGAAGGCATCGATGTGTACCTCGACAGCGTCGGCGCCGAACACCTGCGCGTCGCGGTGGAGGCCATGCGCCCCCGGGGCCGCGTCGCGCTGGTCGGCGCCATCAGCGGCTACAACGGCGCGAACGCGGACCCTGGCCCGGACCTGTACCTGGCCGCGATCAAGGAAATTTCTCTGCGCGGCATGCTGGTCAGCAGCTATTTTCCGATCTTCGGCGAGTACATCGCCAAAGCCGCGGGCTGGCTGGCCGACGGCACCCTGCGCACCGGCAGACCGTGTACGACGGTCTGGACCAGGCCCCCGCCGCCTTCCTCGGCGTGCTCTCCGGAGCCAACATCGGCAAGATGCTGGTCCGCCTGGCGTGATCACCCCTCGACGCCAACCGCACTGATCGGATTCAGGACAGCAGGCGGTCACAGATACTGGCGTCGGCGCCGCGACCATATGCCCGCTCGATATCGGAGTAATCCGGATCGACCTTGTCCAGGTAATACGGGACAAGGGCGGCCTCGACGCTACCGCACACCCATTTCTCGCCGGTGTCGCTGTTTTCCATTTGGAAGGTGATCATGTGCCAACCGGCCAACGGGGCACCCGCCGAGGCCGTACATTCCCGCCCTTTCACGGATCCGAAGTGCGGTTGGTCGAGCGTGTACTTGCACGTGTAGGTCGGCAGGGCTTGCGCCGCGGCGGTGGGTGTGGTGGCCAGACCGGCGGCAGCGGCCAGCAGGATCGCGGGCAGCCCGAGGCGGAGAAGGGAGGTTGTGATCATCGCGGTTCTCGTCCTGAATCGAAATCGGTGACTAGGGGAAGCGGTTCGCGCGTGCATTGCCGGCGGCGCGCGGTCAGATCGGGCGGCAGTTGCTCGCGTCCACCCCGGCGTTGAGCACCTGTTCCGCGTCGTTCTGCGACATGCCCGGGTGAATCGGATTGTCGAAGTACACGAACGCGCCACCGCATTCCCATTTCTCACCGGTGACGCTGTTCTCCATCCGGACGGGGTGGAAATATATGTCATCCAGCGGGGCGCCCGGCGACGCCGTGCACTTGCGCCCTTTCATCGAGTTCAATACCACGAAGTAATGCTCGATCGGCGTGTACTTGCACGTATAAGTCGGCAGTGGGGGTTGCGCCGTGGCAGTGGGCGCGGTCACCGAACCGGCGACAGCGGCCAGCACGAGCGCGGGCAGCCCCAGCAGGGCGAGACGGGTTGTGATCATCGAGGCTCCTGTTCGAAATCGAATCACCGTCGATGGGAACGACTGTCGGGCATCGCAATCCGGGATCATGAAATCCCTGGATACACCGCCGGTTTCGCGATCACCCTCACCGATCGGACTTAAAGGATCCTTAACGACCGGTAAATCGTCAGTCCCGCCACACCTGCGCGGCGACTCGCCGGAAATTCTCACCGAAGACCGCCGCCCGATCCGCAGGGGTGAATCCACGCCGGACCAGCGCCGCATCGAGGCCGGGCAGGTCGGCGGCGCCGAGCAGGTCTTCCGGCGGAACCCACTGCAAAGGGCCCCATTTCGTGTACGCCTCGGAGAAGGCGTCGGGATTCTGCCGCATTTCGGCGTTGAAGTCCTCGGCGTCGAAGGAGTAGTCCGAGCCGATCCCGATGTGCTCGATCCCGACCAGTTCGGCGCCGTACTCGATGTGCCGCGCCATCGCCTCGATCCGCTCCGCGCGCTCGCCCGCGGCATTGCGACCCAGGAAGATCCCGACGCCGTTGATTCCGATCACGCCGCCGGTCGCCGCGCAGGCTCGCGCCTGTTCGTCGGTGATGTTGCGCGGATGCTCCCACAGGGCGGCGAAGTTCGAGTGACTGTAGATCATCGGGACGACGCTCAACTCGGCCAGCTCCAGCCCGGTGCGCCGGGAGCAGTGCGAGCCGTCGGCGAACATCCCGACTTCGTTGAGGGCGTGGACGAGGTCGCGCCCGTAACCGGTGAGGCCGGTGTCCTCGGTGTCCAGGCACCCGCAGCCCGCGGCGTTGGCGTGGTTGTAGGCAGGCAGCAGCGAGCGCACGCCGAGGTCGTAGAACCGCGCGACGTTGTCCAGATCGCCTCCGAGCGGTCCGGCGTCCTCCAGATCGAACGCCAGCGCGACGACGCCGGGCGCCCCGATGTCGTCGACGCCGTGGACCAGGCGAAACCGTCCGTCCGCCGACGCTTCCCGGCGAAAACGGTGCAGCAGCGCCAGGGAGTCCGCGGTCGACTGACGGGAATAGCCGACGTTCACCGACAGGTACGTTCCGGCGGGGTAGCGCGCGAGGTCGCCGATGCGCGCGGCGGGCGACAGCGGTAGGCAGCAGTGCTGTTCCCAGAGAAACGGTGGCAACCTGAGGCCTCCTGGTCGGATCGGTACCGGATCAGCGATCCTACTGTCCGAGCCGGACGCACCTCGTCGCGCAGCAAACCCCGAGCCGCCAGAGTGGCGCGAACTGCCCGAGTTACCCGGCTAATCAATGGATTTCGGCTTTCAACCCGCGTAACGGCGCGATCCCGGCCTGCGATGCATGTTGTACATCAATCCCCTGTGCCCCGAAGGCGGTGCGACCATGCGTCGCTTGCTTCTGCTGTTCTCATCCCTCGTGACATTCGCCGGCCTCTGGATCGCGCCCGCTCCCGCGTCCGCCGCCCCGGAATGCGCCTCCGGTTGGGGTTCCATCCCCAAGGTGAGCCGTGCGCAAACGCTCGCCCCGCTGACCGGCGTGCGCGCCGGACGGCACGAATGCTTCGACCGCCTGGTCTTCGACGTCGCAGGTCCGGCGCCGGGGTACCACGTCGGCTACGTCGAGCGGGTGGTCATGGACGGCTCCGGGGCGCCCGTCCCGCTGCGCGGCGGGGCGTTCCTGAGCATCACCGTCAACGCGCCCAGCTACGACGACGCGTTCACCCCCACCTACAACCCCGGCAACCGGGCCGAACTCGCCGACGTGCGGGACTACCGCACCTTCCGTCAGGTGGCCTGGGCCGGCTCCTTCGAAGGCCAGACCACGGTCGGCCTCGGCACGCGCGCCCGGTTGCCGGTCAAGGTGCACACTCTCGCCGGGCCGGGCAGCGGATCGCGCGTGGTGGTCGACGTGGCACACACCTGGTGACCCCGCTGCGCGCGGTTCGGCGACAATGTGGGGATGAGCGGCATCGAGCGGAATGTGACCGACCCCTACCTGTGGCTCGAAGAAGTGACCGACGAGCGCGCCTTGAACTGGGCCCGCGCGCACAATTCCGTCGTGCGCGCCCGGTTCGCCGACTCCGATCGCTTCCGTGAGCTGGAGCGGCGCATCCTCGACATGCTCGACACCGACACGAAGATCGCCTACCCGGCGCGTCGCGGCCGGTGGCTCTACAACTTCTGGCGCGACGCCGCGCACCCGCGCGGCCTGTGGCGGCGCACCACCTTCGCCGAGTACGCCGAGGACACGCCGGACTGGGACGTGCTGATCGACCTGGACGCGCTGGCCGCCGCCGAAGAGGAGAACTGGGTGTGGGGCGGGGCCGCCGTGCTGCGCCCGGAACAGTCCCGCGCGCTGATCAGCCTGTCGCGCGGCGGTGCGGACGCGAAGGTGGTCCGCGAGTTCGACCTCGAGCGCAGGGTGTTCCTCGATCCGGCCGACGGCGGGTACTTCCTGCCCGAGGCGAAGTCGGAGATCCGCTGGATCGATATCGACTCGGTGTACGTGGGCACCGACTTCGGTCCCGGCTCGCTGACCGACTCGGGGTATCCGCGCATCGCGAAACTGTGGCGCCGCGGCACCCCCTTGACCGAGGCGAAGACCGTCTTCGAGGGCGAGCCCGGCGACGTCGCGGTCTCGGCGGGCTACGACCGCACACCGGGTTACGAGCGGCACTACATCGGCCGCGCCACCGACTTCTTCAACGAAGAGGTCTACCTGCTCGCCGACGACGGCACGCTGCGTCATCTCGACATCCCCAGCGACGCCAGCGAGTCCTGGTACAAGGACTGGCTGCTGGTGCGGCTGAAGTCGCCGTGGGAGGTCGGCGGCGCGAACTATCCCGCGGGTGCGCTGCTGGCCGCCGACTTCGAGAAGTTCCTGGGCGGCGCACGGGATTTCGAGGTTCTCTTCACTCCCGACGCGCACACCTCGCTGCACGGCTACGGCTGGACCGAGAACCACCTGCTGCTGGTCACCCTCGAGGACGTGCAGACCAAGCTCTACGTGCTGACCCCCGGCGCGGACGGCTGGCGGCGCGCGCCACTGGCCGACACCCCGCCGATGGCCACCACCAGCGTGCTCAATCTCGACCCGCTGGAGGGCGGCGACGAGTTCATGCTGAACACCAGCGGTTTCACCACACCGTCCACGCTGCTGGCCGGCGCGGTCAGCGGCCGCACCGAGCGGCTCAAGCAGGAACCCGGCTTCTTCGACGCCGACGGGGTCGAGACCGAGCAGTTCTTCGCCCGGTCCGATGACGGCACGCCGGTGCCGTACTTCGTGATCCGCCATCGCGACCGCGGTGACGGTCCGGGGCCGACGGTGATGTCCGGCTACGGCGGCTTCGAAGTGTCGCGCACCCCCGCCTACAGCGGCGCCTCGGGCATGGGGTGGCTGGAGCGCGGCGGAACCTGGGTGATGACGAACATCCGCGGCGGCGGCGAGTACGGCCCGCAGTGGCACACTTCCGTGCAGAAAGCCAACCGGCACAAGGTGTACGAGGACTTCTCCTCGATCGCCAAGGATCTCGTCGCGCGCGGCATCACCACCGCCGACCGGCTCGGCGCGGTCGGGGGCAGCAACGGCGGACTGCTCATGGGCGTGATGCTGACCCGCTACCCCGAATTGTTCGGTGCGCTCGTCTGCCAGGTGCCCCTGCTGGACATGAAGCGCTACCACCTGCTGCTGGCAGGCGCGTCCTGGATGGCCGAGTACGGCGACCCGGACAAGCCGGAGGAGTGGGCATACATCAGCGCGTACTCCCCGTACCAGAACGCTCGCGCCGACCGCGCCTACCCGCCGATCCTGCTCACCACCTCGACCAGGGACGACCGGGTGCATCCCGGCCACGCCCGCAAGATGGCGGCGCTGCTGGAAGAACAGGGCCACGAGTTCTGGTATCACGAGAACATCGAAGGCGGCCACGGCGGCGCGGCGGACAACAAGCAGTCGGCGTTCCAGGCGGCGCTGATCTACGAGTTCTTCACGCAGATGCTGATCGAGCGGCACGCCTGACCGGTGGGCGCGCGGCCCCGGCGGGGCAGGCCTAGCGGTCGCGCAACCACTTCTCGATCTGGTCGACGGTGCTGCCGTACTGCCGGATCCAGCCGTTGTGGCCCAGCGGTTCGGGTTGCCGCCAGCGCGTCACCTCGGCGTTGGGCAGTTTCTCCAGCAGGTGATCGGCGGAGCTGGGCGGAGTGAGGTCGTCGCCGGTCATCGTGATGGACAGCACCGGCAGCCGCAGCCGCGCGATGCGCTCCTCGTAGTCGATGTCCGCGCCGACCGGCACGAACCGGCCGGTGCGCGCCAGCCGGGCCCAGTCCGAGATCAGCACCTTGGATTGGCGGCCGAAACCCATCGTGACCCGGTCGCCGGGCCAGAAGCCCGCCAGGCTGGCGGTCAGCGAGATCGCGGCGGTGCCCACCAGCATGCCCGGGCCCGAAAGCCCCCGATAGCCACGGTAATAAGGGGTTCCGGACGCGATCAGGATCAGCCCGCCCAGCCTGCCTCGGATGCGGGCCGCGTACATGACCCCGAGTTGTCCGCCCATGCTGTGCCCGAGCAGGTACGGCGTACTGTCCGGGAACTGCTCGCGGACCACCTCGAAGATCGCCGGGAAGTCCACCGAGACCAGCTCGTGGTAGCCGAAGGTGCTGGCGGCGCTGGGCTTCGGCCTGCTGTCGCCGTTGCCGCGCATCTCCCCGATGGCCACGTCGAACCCGCGCGCAGCCAAGGCCGAGGCGAACAGTTCGTAGTAGCCCGCCGGCACGCCGAGGCCGGGCACGATCACCAGGACCGGGCGCGGTGCGTCCGGGGTGACCGTATGCCGGTGCACCCCCTCGGCGGGGACCAAACGCACCGGAACCGTGGTGCCGTCCGGCATCTGGATCGGAACTGTTTGCATCCCCGCACGCTACCGCGCACCCGGCCCCCGGACTCGCAGGCCGGAACGCTATGCGCGAACCGCGCCGATGATCACCCTGCTCATGACCCGGATCACGTCGTCGAGCGGTGGGCGCGGGTCCGCGCCGCTCCACGAGTCCACCACGTAGTTGACCGCGCCGATTATGGCGAGCATCCGCATCTCGTAGTCGCCGGTGGGGATCTCGCCGTGCAGCGCGGCGTCTTCGGCGGCGCCGGCCAGCAGCGAACCCCATTCCCGGCGCACCGCGAGGCGGAACTTCTCCACCTTCGGGCCCGCGCCGACCACTTCGACCAGGGCGACGCGCGCTTTGCGCGGATCGGATCCGATGGATTCGACGTAGGCGCGCACGGCGGCGTCGATGACGTCCAGCGACTTGGCGCCGGACTGAGCGTCCAGCGCCTTCTTCACCGCGTCCCGCGACTCCCGGTCGATCTGCTCGTACAGCTCTAGGAGTAGCGACTCACGACCGGTGAATTCTTCGTAGAACTGCCGCGAGGACAGTCCGGCGTCCTTGCAGATGGCGCCGACCGAACTATTGGCGTAGCCGTCTCGCGCGAAGACCGTCAGGCCTGACTCCAGAAAACGCGCACGCCGCTGACGCTGCCGGTCCTCCACGGGTTGCCCGGCATACATTCGACCCGTATTCGCATCCTGTGACATCGGGGCAGACAATACAGAAGGGCCCGAACTCATCGTCAGGGATCGGGCCCTTCGTTACAACCGTCGGCCGAACAGGAGTTAGCCGAAAGTTGGCTGAGCAGTTGCTACCTCATTGGTCGGTCGCCGAGCCGAAGCCCGGCGACCATAGTAGTTTGCGTACAAGCACGCTCATCAGCGAATGGAGCATCCGACAACTCCGATCTGTCCGTGAAACATTCCTTGTCACTGGCTATTTGCCGGAACAGACGATACCTAGCGAGGTTGCGATCGCGGGCAATTTTAGAGGGAATCGGTAGAACTTTTTATTTCCATTCCGATTAGTCGGTTACGGCGGGTTCGCCCGCTCTGTCGGATCGGCCAGGAATTCCGGCAGCGCGGCCACCGAATCGATCACGTGATCCGGCGCGCGGTCGGCCGACGCGAGAACTCCGGGCCGGAATTTGCCGGTGCGCACCAGGACCCCCGTCAACCCGGCGTCCTGCGCCGCGAGCACATCCGAGTACAGGTCGTCGCCGATCATCATGACCTGCGCCGGGTCCAGCCGCATCAGCGCCGCGGCGGTCCGGAAACCGGACGCCGCGGGCTTGCCCACCACCTCGATGCGCGCATTGCCCGCCGCCTCCAGGCCGGGCAGGTACACGCCCGCGTCGACGCGAAGCCCTTCGGCCGTCGCCCAGGTCAGCCCGCTGTGCATGGCGACCACCGGCACACCCTCCAGCATCAGTTCCACCACGCGACTCAGCGCCGAATGGGTGAATTCCGGTCCCGCTCCACCGATCACGACCACGCCCGGCTGATCGGCGTCGAGCGTCAAACCGGTGAGGTCCGCCTCGATGTCACCGTGATTGAGCACCCAGACGGCGGCGTCCGGGTAGCGACCGCGCACGAACTCGGCGGTGAGGCGTGCGGCAGTGACGATCTCGGCGGCGTCCACTTCGATGCCGCTGTCGCACAGGCGTCGCGCGATCTCGGCGCAGGTTCGCGAGGTGGTGTTGGTCAGGAAGGCCCGGCGCAGTCCGCGCTCGCCGACCCGGCGCACCGCGTCGGCGGCGCCCGCGATCTCCTGCCAGGAGGTCACCAGGACGCCGTCGATGTCGTAGAGCACGCCTCGGATCCGACCGCGGTCAGGCATGGCTTCAGCGTACGGCCACAGGGCGAGCGTTCGCGGGCGGTGCGACGATCGCGGTGTGGCCGACTCGACCTCGGCCGCGACTAAGGGGCCGGATCGGGACGGATCGAGTCCAGCCGGTCGGCACACCGAGTGAGCAACTCCTGCAGCGTGGCTCGCTCGGCAGCGGTGAACTCCTCGGCCAGAGCGCGTTCGACACGGATCGCGCGCACGTCCGCGTCGTGCATGAGCGCCGCGCCCTTGTCGGTCAGCGTGGTCTCCAAGACGTTCTTGTGCCACGGATGCGGAGTGCGCTCGATGAGACCTCGGTCCTGCAGATTGCCCAGCACGGTGTTCATCGAGGGCGGGGTGACGCCACAGAGCCGGGCCAGGGCGGCAGCCGAGATCCCCGGGTTCTCGGCGAGGAACAGCAGCGCGGCGTACTGCGGGACGGTCACGCCCGCCGGCTTCAACGCGGCGTTCTTGGCCACGTTGAGGGACTGCTCGGCGCGTTTGAGATACGAGCCGATCCGTTCGGCGGCGGGCATCGACGTCATATGCGCATGGTATCCGCCCGCATTTTTATTCGAGTCTTGCTTATCATTAGAGTTCTAATATACATTCGCGTCTACTAGTCCATGTGCACACGTTCGATCGCATGATCTCGAAGAGGTACTCCATGCCCCACGCCCTGCCCCGCCGCCTGCTGTCGAGCCTGGCCGCCGCGAGCGCCTGCCTCGCGCTCGCGGCCTGCGGCACGAGCCACGCTCCCGGCGCCGCCGTCCACACCGTCTACGAACTGCCGGGCGAGCGCGTCTACCCCGAGGGCATCGCGGTGGACGCGCGCACCGGGGACAGCTACGTCGGCTCCTACGCCACCGGCGCGGTCTACCGCGCGACAGCGAACGCGCACCGAGCCGAGGTCTTCCTGCCCGAAGGCGCGAGCGGCCACAAGACCGCCAACGGCTTGAAGGTCGACGCGGCCGGTCGGCTCTGGGTCACCGACTCGACCACCGGAGTCGCGGTATACGACATCGCGACTCGCGCCCTGCTCGCCGATCTCACGGTGCCCGGCGCCGAGCCGCGCTTCGTGAACGATCTGGCCATCACGCCGGACGGCACCGCGTACCTCACCGACAGCATGCGGGCGGTGGTCTATCGCGTCACTCCGGAGCAACTGGCCGCCGCGCGGGCACAAGGCGGGCGCGGCGAATTGACCCCGCGATTCGACCTGCGCTCGGCGCTGCCGCCGATCGGGCCGGGCGAGTTCAGCCTCAACGGCATAGTCGCCGATCCGGCGGGCCGTTACCTGCTCACCGTCGACATGCCACGCGGCGGCCTGTACCGCATCGCCTTGACCGGAGAAGCGAGCCCGATCGGCGAAGTCGCCCTCCATGGCGGCGATCTCCGGCAGGGCGACGGACTCGAACTGCGCGACGGAACCCTCTGGGCCGCGCACAACACCACCAACACGATCAGCCGCTGGACCATCTCCGACGACGGCGCCACCGCGACACTCGCACAGCAGCGCACCGACGAAAAGCTGGCCATCCCCACCACCCTGGCCCGCGCCGGTGACCGAACCCTGATCGTCTCCTCCCAATTCGACAAGGGCGGCCCGATGGGGCCCGGCACCCCGAAGACGCCGTTCGCGGTCGTCACCTCGGACGGGATCTGACCGAAAAGCCGGAAGCCGGCCCACCTCGCGGTGGACCGGCTTCCAGTTCGAACTGTGCTGCCTGGCGGCCGGACTCAGAAGTCCATGCCGCCCATGCCACCGGTCGGGTCGCCGGCGGGAGCGGCGGCCTTCTCCGGCTTGTCGGCGACAACGGCCTCCGTGGTCAGGAACAGAGCCGCGATCGAAGCCGCGTTCTGCAGCGCCGAACGGGTGACCTTGACCGGGTCGGCGACACCGGCGGCCAGCAGGTCCTCGTACTCGCCCGAGTCGGCGTTCAGGCCGTGACCCGCGGGCAGGTTCGACACCTTCTCGGCGACCACGCCGGGCTCGAGGCCCGCGTTGAACGCGATCTGCTTCAGCGGAGCCGACAGCGCCACCTTCACGATGTTCGCACCGGTGGCCTCGTCACCGGCGAGCTTCAGCTCCTCCAGCGCCGGAGCCGACTGCAGCAGGGCCACGCCACCACCGGCGACGATGCCCTCCTCGACGGCCGCCTTCGCGTTGCGCACAGCGTCCTCGATGCGGTGCTTACGCTCCTTGAGCTCCACCTCGGTGGCCGCGCCCGCCTTGATCACCGCGACGCCACCAGCCAGCTTGGCCAGCCGCTCCTGCAGCTTCTCCCGGTCGTAGTCCGAGTCGGAGTTCTCGATCTCGCCACGGATCTGCTGCACCCGGCCCTTGATGGCCTCCGGGTCACCAGCACCCTCGACGATGGTGGTCTCGTCCTTGGTGACGACGACCTTGCGCGCCTGGCCGAGCAGCTCGAGGCCCGCGTTCTCCAGCGACAGGCCCACCTCTTCGGTGATGACCTCGCCACCGGTCAGGATGCCGATGTCGGCCAGCTGCGCCTTGCGGCGATCGCCGAAGCCGGGCGCCTTGACGGCGACGGACTTGAAGGTACCGCGGATCTTGTTCACGACCAGGGTCGACAGGGCCTCACCCTCGACGTCCTCGGCGATGATCAGCAGCGGCTTGCCGGCCTGGATGACCTTCTCCAGCAGCGGCAGCAGGTCCTTGACGGTGGAGACCTTCGAGCCGACCAGCAGGATGTACGGGTCCTCGAGGACCGCTTCCTGACGCTCCGGGTCGGTGACGAAGTAGCCGGAGATGTACCCCTTGTCGAAGCGCATGCCCTCGGTGAGCTCCAGCTGGAGACCGAAGGTGTTGCTCTCCTCGACGGTGATGACGCCTTCCTTGCCGACCTTGTCCATGGCCTCGGCGATCAGCTCACCGATGGACGCGTCGCCGGCCGAGATACCGGCGGTGGCGGCGATCTGCTCCTTGGTCTCGACCTCCTTGGCGGTGTCGAGCAGCTTGGCGGTGACGGCCTCGACGGCCTTCTCGATGCCGCGCTTCAGGCCCAGCGGGTTCGCGCCGGCCGCGACGTTGCGCAGGCCCTCGCGCACCAGCGCCTGGGCGAGCACGGTCGCGGTGGTGGTGCCGTCGCCCGCGACGTCGTCGGTCTTCTTGGCGACTTCCTTGACCAGCTCGGCGCCGATCTTCTCGTACGGGTCCTCCAGCTCGATCTCCTTGGCGATGGACACACCATCGTTGGTGATCGTGGGGGCGCCCCACTTCTTCTCCAGGACAACGTTGCGACCCTTGGGGCCCAGCGTCACCTTGACCGCGTCGGCGAGGCTGTTCAGGCCCCGCTCGAGGCCGCGGCGGGCCTCTTCGTCATACGCAATTGTCTTGGCCATGGCGTTGTTGAGATCCTCCATGTGTATGGCTGACACACAGGACGACCGCCGGTTGGGTCGCCCCAGTTACGCTGGCCAGGTTCGGTGCCCGCGACGGACGACCGAGGGTGTCTACGGAACCCGGTCTCACCGTCCCGACCTGGCACTCACAGGTCGAGAGTGCCAAGAGCATTTTTAGCACTCAAGGGTGGCGAGTGCAAGGTCCGGCCGCGCCGCCGCGCCGCTAATGGCGGTCGTCGACGCGCAGCACCAGCGCGACGAAGGCGTCGGTGCGGCGCTCCTCGGGGGTGCGCGGCTCCCCCTCCTCGACGGTGACGAGTTCGGCGTCGTGCAGCAGCAGCTCCGCCTCCACCCGCATGATGGCGCGAATGAACGGCGGAGCGACGTCCGGCGGTAGGTCGCCGTTCACCACGTAACTGCCGTCCGGTTGGGACTCGGTGGACACATACGAAAGCGCGCGCAGCAGATCTGCGCGCCGTTCCCCCGCTATTAGGTCGGAATCCATTTCATCCGCCATTGCTATAGCTTAGCCGCCGACGGTTCCCGTCTTCGGCCGGACGATTCGCCGCGCCCGGCTCGGGCGACGAAGACGCAGATAACGGAACCCCCGCACCGACGGACGCAGCCGCGACAGCGCGCCGCCGCGCCGCTCGGGGCGTAGATTCCGACTGGACCATGATCGATCCCAGCCCGGAAGGGGACGCAGGGTGGCCGACCTGCCGTTCGATTCGCTCTACCGGCACGGCTTCGCCCGGGTGGCGGTCGCGGTGCCCAGGGTGCGGGTGGCCGACCCCGCCTACAACGTGGAGCAGACCGTGGAACTGGCCGCGCAGGCCGCCGCCGACGGCGCGGTGCTGACGGTGTTCCCCGAGCTGGGCTTGTCCTCCTACACCGCCGACGACCTGTTCCACCAGGACGCGCTGGACGCCGCCGTCGAGGCCGCGCTCGAGCGCGTCGTCGCGGCGAGCACCGACATCGACACGGTGCTCGTGGTGGGCGCCCCGATACGGGCACAGGGCCGGTTGTTCAATTGCGCGATCGCCATCTGCCGCGGCCTCGTGCTGGGTGTGGCCCCGAAGAGTTACCTGCCGAACTATCGCGAGTTCTACGAGACGCGCCAGTTCGCGGCGGCGCGGGAGGTGCTGGAGGATCACGTCACGGTGGCCGGGCACCGCGCGCCGTTCGGGTCCGATCTGCTTTTTCGCGCGAACAACCTGGACGATTTCGTCTTCCACCTGGAGATCTGTGAGGACGGGTGGGTGCCGCTGCCGCCCAGCGGGTTCGCCGCGCTGGCCGGGGCGACCGTGCTGGTCAACTTGTCCGCGAGCAATATCGTGATCGGGAAGGCCGACTACCGGCGGTCGCTGTGCACCTCCCATTCGGCGCGCTATCTCGCCGCGTACCTGTACTCCGCGGCGGGGCACGGCGAGTCCACCACCGATCTCGCCTGGGACGGGCAAGCGCTGATCTGCGAGAACGGCGACCTGCTCGCCGAGGGCGAGCGGTTCTGCGATCATCCCCAGCTGATCACCGCCGACTTGGACCTGCGCCGCCTCGCCGCCGATCGCCTGCGCACCACCAGCTTCGCCGACAATGTGCACGACCACCGGGAACGGCTGGTCGCGATGCGGCGCGTCGACGTGCGGCTGCCCGTCCCCGAGGGCACGGTCCCGCTGCGCCGCGAGATCGAGCGCTTCCCCTACGTTCCCGCCGACCCGGCCGTGCGCAACGAGCGCTGCGCCGAGGTGCACCACATCCAAGTCGAGGGATTGAGCACCCGTCTGCGCGCCACCGGGCTCGAGCGCGTGGTGCTCGGGGTGTCCGGCGGGCTGGACTCCACCCAGGCGCTGATCGTGGCGGCCAAGGCGATGGATCGGCTCGGCCTGCCGCGGTCGAACGTGCTGGCCTACACCATGCCCGGCTTCGCGACCAGCACCAGGACCAGGACCGACGCGCACCGCCTGATGGCCGCCCTCGGCGTCACGGCGCGCGAGATCGACATCCGCCCCTCGGCCACCCAGATGCTGCGCGACCTCGGCCATCCGGCCGCCGACGGCGCGCCGGTGTACGACATCACCTACGAGAACGTGCAGGCGGGCGAGCGCACCTCGCACCTGTTCCGGCTGGCCAACCTGCACGGCGCGCTGGTGGTCGGGACCGGCGACCTCAGCGAGCTCGCGCTGGGCTGGTGCACGTTCGGCGTCGGCGACCACATGGCGCACTACAGCGTCAACGCCTCGGTGCCCAAGACGCTGATCAAGTACTTGATCGCCTGGGCGGCGGACACCGAGCAGCTCGGCCCCGAAGCGGGCGACGTACTGTCGTCGATCCTGCGCACCGAGATCTCCCCCGAACTCGTCCCGCACGCCGACTCCTCCGCGCCCGCCCAGAGTTCGGAGGCCACTGTCGGCCCGTACGAGTTGCAGGACTTCCACCTCTACTACGTGCTGCGCTTCGGCTACCTGCCCAGCCGCGTCGCGTACCTGGCCAGGCACGCCTGGTCGGATGCGGCGACCGGCCGCTGGCCCGACCTCGTCCCCGCCGACCAGCGCAACGCCTACGACCTCGCGACGATCAAGCACTGGCTCGGCGAGTTCCTGCTGCGCTTCGTGCAGACCAGTCAGTTCAAGCGTTCGACGCTGCCCAACGCGCCGAAAGTCGGCTCCGGCGGTTCGCTCTCGCCGCGCGGCGATTGGCGTGCGCCCAGCGACGCCTCGGCGGCGGCGTGGCTGGCCGAGCTCGCCCGCAACGTCCCCGATGCCTGACCCCGTCCTGAGCGGACGACGCCCTCGCGTACGGCCGATTGCGCCGTGCCTATGGTGACTGGGTGAGTGAGAAACCCGGCTGGGATGCCATCGATGCGGCATTGCGGCCGCTGTACGGCGACATCGAGCCCTTCCACTGGGCGTCCGACCATCCGTGGTCCCTCGGCGGCGCGGACCCGCTCGACGGGATCAGCGCCTATCCCCGCACCGACCCGGTGCCGCACTGGCACTACGTCAGCTATGGGATGACTGAGCTGTACGAGAAGGAATGGGACAACCCAGCGGAGTCCGGGTGGGGCTTCGAATTCACCTTCCGGTTGGCGCGCGAGCCCGGCGACACCGAACCGCCCGTGTGGCCGGCGAACTTCGTGCAGAACCTCGCCCGTTACGTCTTCCAGTCCGGCAAGTGGTTCGAACCGGGGCACACCATCAAAGCGAACGGTCCGATCGCGGCGGGCCACGCGGACTGCACCAATCACGCCGTCTGTTTCACGACCGACCCGGAACTGGGAGCCATCGACAGCCCGCACGGCCGCGTGGTGTTCCTGCAAGTCGTCGGGCTGACCATGCCGGAGTACCGCGCGGCCCAGGGCGGACGCGGCCTCGCGCTGCTCGCCGAGCTGCAATCGCGACTACCCCTGTACATCACCGACATCCATCGCGAGCCTTTGGTCGCCGAGCCGAAGCCGCAGGCTCGGTGGCCGCGATGGGGCGGTGGCCTGGCCGGTCGGGGGTGATCAGGCCGCCTGCACCACCTTTCGTTCGAACGCGGCGGTGGGGCGTGGTCCGGGAATCCCGGCTCCCCGGGTGCGCAACGCCCGGCGCCGCCGCGCCCGTGCGGCCCGCGCACCGCGCAACCCGTTGACCACGTTGCGAATGCGGTGACTCCGGGACGCGCGCCGGGACAGGCCGACCACCAGCAAGGTCACCGCGAAAGCGATCCCCGCGCGGGACTTTCCGCCGCTCATCGCGGAATCAGGGTTTCCCCGGCGTGATGGAGGCGAGCAGTTCGACCAGATGCGTCTCGGCGCGCGCCTTGTCGACGCCGAGATCGCTGAGCAGGCCGGCGCCGTTCTCCTGTTCCAGCAGTGCGAGCAGGATGTGCTCGGTGCCGACGTAGTTGTGCCCCAGCCGGAGCGCCTCGCGGAAGGTGAGCTCGAGAACCTTCTTGGCCTCCGCGCCGAACGGGATCAGCGCGGGAATATCGTCCGCGCTCGGCGGCAGGGACGCGGAGGCCGCGGCGGCGAGCACGTCCACGGCGACGCCTTGATCGAGCAGTTCGCGCACCGCGAGCCCCTCCGGCTCGGAGAGCAGGCCCAGCACCAGGTGCCCGAGGGCGATCTCACGATTGCCCGCCGTGCGCGCGGCCTCCTGTGCCGCCACCACGACCGCCCGCGCTCGCGGGGTGAAACGAGCGAACCCGGTATTGGGGTCCATGGCCGCCGCGGCGGCCGGATCGGGCACTTTCGGTACGAAGCGCTTCTGCGCGGCCTGCTTGGTGACGCCCATGCTGGCCCCGATGTCGGTCCAGGAGGCGCCGGAGCGCCGGGCCTGGTCGACGAAGTGACCGATCAGGTGATCGGCCACTTCGCCGAGGTGATCGCCCACGACCACGGCGTCGGACAGCTGCTCGAGCACGTTGTCGGGACGGGCCTTCTTGATGCCTTCGATCAGGTCGTCGAGGCGGAATTGTGATGTCATGCGTCAACGATAGGTTGACGATGAGCAATCGTCAACCATTGGTTGACGGTACTGCTCGGATCAGCTGACCGGCATTCTCAGGGACGCGCCGCCCAGGCCGCGCTCCGCACGATGCGCTCCTTCACCCAGGCCGCCGTCCGCCCGGTCAGCACCGTCCGGGCTGGTGCGTCGTCGGCGCGCACGGCTTGCACGACCCCATCCCGGCGACCGAGGCTCAGGCACTGGAGCACATACCGGAAGCGGAATTCTTCCGGCTCACGGCCGCACATCCGGGCCACTACGGCGTCGGCCGCGTACTTGCCGGTGGGCAGCGCCGTGGCACACGCCATCCGCAGATCGCGCCCGCCCGGCCCCGCGATGACGGCCGCGTCCCCCGCGGCGTAGATGTCCGGATGCGACACCGAACGCAGGGTGGCGTCGGTCAGCACGCGGCCGTCGGAATCCACCGCCAAGCCGGACCGGGCGGCGAGGTCGGGCACGCGGAATCCGGTGGTCCACACCGTCGCCGCGGCCTCGACCAACGACCCGTCGGCCAAACGCGGGCCCCCAGGCGAGACCTCGATCACCTTGGCTCCGGAGCGGATCTCCACCCCGAGACGCTCCAGCGTCCGCCGGATGTGCGCCTGTGCCCGCGGCGACAGCCAGGCGCCCGGCTCCTCCGACCCGATCAGCAGCACCCGAGTGCCCGCACGCGATTCGGCCAGTTCCGCCGCCAGTTCGATGCCGGTCGCCCCGGACCCGACGACCGCCACCGGTCCGCCCGGCGTGGGCAGAGCGCGCACATCCTCCAGCGTCGCCACCGAACAGGCGTGTTCGGCGACGCCGGGAACGCTCTCGACATCGGCGATGCTGCCGAGGGCGTAGATCAGGCTGTCGTATTCGAGGGCCCGCGCCGAGTCCATGACCACGCGCTTCGCGGCCGTATCGATGTCGGTCACCCGGTCGTTCACGAAGTCGATCCGCTTGCGCTCCAGCGATTCCCGCAGGTCCCAGGTGGGAATGTGCTGCCCGGCCGCCTGCTGGTGCAGCCGTACCCGCTCGACGAACGACGTGTGGGCGTCCACCACGGTGATCCGTGCGTCCCGTGCCGTGCGAGCGAGCCTGCGGGCGGCCGCGAGCCCCGCGTACCCCGCGCCGAGAACGACGACCCGATGCTGTCCGGTCATGATGTGGCTCCTTTCGATC
This sequence comes from Nocardia asiatica NBRC 100129, assembly GCF_000308415.1. Classification (GTDB taxonomy): domain Bacteria; phylum Actinomycetota; class Actinomycetes; order Mycobacteriales; family Mycobacteriaceae; genus Nocardia; species Nocardia asiatica. The sequence continues at coordinate 21,890 of NZ_BAFS01000277.1, forward strand.
GGCCATCACCCTTCAGACCGGACAGCCCCCCGGAACCTGACAGATCAGAGCCGTGAAGCGCGTCACAGGGAGCGTCGAGGCCGCTCCGGCAGCGCGCCGACCACGCCATCCGGCGCGGTCGACCGGGCGAGATACGACAGCTTCTCCGGATTGACGATCAACCGCAGCGCGGTGACAGCTCCGTCGGCCACCTCGATGCCCACCACGACCAGCGGCGCGCCGTCCACCCGCGCGACCGCGGCGGGGGCGCCGTTGACCTCTTCCACCAGCAGTCGCATTCCCGGCACCTCCCACCGCAGCAGGCCCGCCAGGTACCGCGCCACCTGGTTCGCGCCGACCACCGGCCGCCGGGCCGCGCTGACCTGCCCGCCGCCGTCGGCGGTCGCGCTCACGTCGGCGGCGAGCATCCGTTCCAGCGCCTCGATGTCCCCGTCGCGCGCCGCCTTCAGGAACCGCTCGACCAGTTCGTTGGCATGCTCGGCGGGAATGGCGAAGCGAGTCCGCCCTTCCCGCACGCGTCGGCCCGCCCGGCGGAAGATCTGCTGGGAGTTCGTCTCGGTCACGTCGAGCATGTCGGCGATCTCACGGTGCGCGTAGCCGAACGCCTCGCGCAGCACGAAGACGGCGCGCTCCACCGGGGTCAGCCGCTCCAGCGCGGCCAGCAGCGCCAGCGAGACCAGTTCGCGCTCCTCGACGGTCTCCAGCGGACCGAGCTCGCCGCGCGCGGTCGGCACCGGCTCGGGCAGCCACGGCCCGACGTAGGTCTCCCGCCTGGCCCGCGCCGAAACCAACCAGGTACGGCAGAGATTCACCAGGGCGGTGGTCAACCACGCCTCGGCGGAACGGATCTGGGCGCGGTCGGCGCCGTCCCAGCGCAGGTAGGTCTCCTGCACCGCGTCCTCGGCCTCGGTGGCCGAGCCGAGCATCCGGTAGGCGAGCGCGAAAAGCCGCGGTCGATGCCCCTCGAATTCCCGCAAGCCCCCCCGCCTCTCCGGGTCTTCGGGCCGGACCGGTCGGGTGACGCGAGACGTGCGTCCAGGTCCTGCGTTCAGTGCCGCTGCCGGATCAGGCGTGCCCGACGAGTTACCCATGTACTCACGAAACCAGTTGTGCTCCGAAAGAGCTACTGGAGATCCGAACTCGGTGGCGGGTGCCCGTTGCGCTGCTTCGCCCCGGGGCGGCGCAGGCGCAGACGAGCCGACGAGCCGCGGATGGCAGGCCGCCGGATCGCGGGCAGCCGCCGGTCGGCCCGGCGTTGCGCCCGTCGCTCGGCGGGTTTGTGCGTCCAGGTCTCCGGACGCGCGGCCACCCAGCGCTGGGAATGCCAGGCGAACGGGATATGACCGAGATACAGCGCGACCAGCACCAGCAGCAGCACGATCGGGTAGGTGACCAGCGCCGCCGCGGCGAGCGCGACCAGCACCAGCAGCCCCGCCGCCGCTTGCGGCGCCACCGACACCGACTTCATGGCGAGCGTCGGGATGGTGCTCACGCACAGCGCGGCCGAGAACACCGTCCACGCCGCCACTTCGTAGAAGCCGACCCACCAGCCGTCGCCGAACTGCACGAGCAGCCCCACCGGCACCATCGCGATGAGCGCACCGGCTGGAGCGGGCACGCCGACGAAGTACTCCCGCGCCCAGTCCGGCCGGGTGTCGTCGTCCATCAGGGTGTTGAATCTGGCCAGGCGCAGCACGATGCTGACCGCGAACAGCAGAGCGACGATCCAGCCCACGCTGTTGCTGCTGAGCAGAGTCACGTACAGGACGAGCGCGGGTGCGACGCCGAAGGAGATGGCATCCGACAGCGAATCCAGCTCGGCGCCCATCTTCGTGGTCGCGTCGAGCATCCTGGCCAGCCTGCCGTCGAGGGTGTCCAGCACGGCCGCCGCGCCGATCATGGCCAGTGCGATACCGAGCTTGCCGTCGAGGCCGAATTTCACCGCCGACAGCCCGGAGCACAGCGCCAGGATGGTGACGATGCTGGGCAGCAGCCGGACGCTCCGCCTGCGGCGCCGCTGGGTGGGTACCGCCGCTTCCATCACGCGTCGGCGGTGGCGCCGAGCACGGCGAGCGCGGTCTCGCCACCGATGGTGCGCTGACCGGGCTGCACCAGTAGTTCGGTGCCCGGCGGGAAGTACGTGTCGACGCGGGAGCCGAAGCGGATCAGGCCGTAGGTGTCGCCGATGGTCAGCACGTCGCCGACCTGGGCGTCGCAGACGATGCGCCGCGCGAGCAGCCCGGCGATCTGCACCACGACGATCCGGTTGCCCTCCGGCGTCTCCAGCACCATGGTGTTGCGCTCGTTCACCGAGCTCGCCTCGGGGAGGTCCGCGGAACGGAACTGGCCGGGCTGATGCAGGACCGTTCGCACGATGCCGGAGACGGGCGTGCGCTGCACATGGACGTCCAGCACGGACAGGAAGATGCTCACCCGGGGCAGCGGCTCGTCGCCGAGACCGAGTTCGGCGGGGGGAGCGGCGGTGTCGACCAAGGCGATCTCGCCGTCGGCGGGGGCGACTACGACGCCCGGCCGGTTCGGCGGCACGCGATGCGGATGACGGAAGAAGGTCGCGCACGCCGCCGCGGCGAACAGACCCGTGCGCCGCACCCATTTACGCTTGCCGCCGACGACGGCGACCGCGAGGGGTGCGGCGACGAACGGGAGCCCGGCGGGATGCAACGGAGGGATCGCGTTGCGGACCAGGTCGACGACGTGGCCGACTCCGGTGCGTTCAGGCGTGCCGGGCGGGGTGGGACGGCGGGCCACAGGCTCCTCTTTCGTGCTCGATGCAAACGGGTTGCGCCCCCTCCACGATAGGACGGGCGCAAGCGTTCACACCTTACGGGAAAGGAGCCCGTGGCACGTGGGGTCAGGACCTCACTCGTGCGCCGGTGACCAGGCGCACCAGGAACAACAGGATGACGGCACCGCCCAGGCAGGTGAAGAAGCTGAACCAGAGGCCGCCGCCCTCGACGTCCACGCCGAACAGCTTGAGCATGAACCCGCCGAGCAGACCGCCGATCACGCCGACGACGATATTCAGCAGAATGCCCTGCTGAGCGTCCGTCTTCATGATCTTGCTGGCGATCCATCCGGCCAGACCGCCGATGATGATCCATCCGATAATCCCGAGACCGAGCATGGTGTCCTCGCATCCTAGTTGGGCCACGCCTCGTGCAGCAGTGGCGTGCGTGGACGAGATACCCAGCGATTGTCCGAATACGCGCGGCGAATGAGCGACTTTCGGGCTAATATGAGGAAGCCTCATGTCTATCCACCGATGGGCAGGAGGCTGATGAGGGACCGATTTCGATGCTTTCGGGGAACACCCGGCGGCGCCGCCGCAGGTACATAGGAGACGCAGATGGCTGCTCGAATCGCCCAGACCACCGGGGCTGAGCACACGGCGCTTCTCGGGCTCGGCGTTTACCGCCCTGCTCGAGTGGTCACCAACGACGAGGTGGCAGGTCCGATCAACTCCAGCGACGAGTGGATCCGCACCAGGTCGGGCATCAGGACCCGGCGATTCGCCGACGAATCGGAAACGATTCAGAGCATGAGCGTCGCCGCCGCGCGCGGCGCGCTGGAGTCCTCGGGCATCGCGGTCGACCAAGTCGATTGCGTGATCGTTGCTACCTCGACCCATCTGCTGCTGACACCGGCCGCCGCCCCGCGCATCGCCACCGAACTCGGCATGAACGGCGCCGCCGCCTTCGACGTCTCGGCCGGTTGCGCGGGCTTCTGCCACTCCATCGCGCTGGCGTCGGACCTGGTCCGGGCCGGTACCGCCGCACATGTGCTCGTGATCGGCGTGGAGAAGCTCACGAACACGGTGAACCCGACCGACCGCTCCACCGCCTTCCTCTTCGCCGACGGCGCGGGCGCGGTGATCGTCGGCCCCGCCGACGAGCCGGGCATCGGCCCCACCGTGTGGGGCTCGGACGGCACCCAGCACCACGCCATCCGGCAGGACAAGGACTGGATGGAGTACTTCCACGAGATCGACGAGAAGGGCCTGGACGCGGTGCGGCCCTATCTGGCCATGGAAGGCACCGCGGTGTTCCGGTGGGCCGCGCACTCGCTGGAGAAGGTGTGCCGCGACGCCATCGACCGTGCGGGCCTGTCCCCCGAGGACCTGGACGCGATGATCCCGCACCAGGCCAACGGCCGGATCATCGAGATCATGGCCCGGGTGCTGAAGCTGCCCGAGCACTGCGCGCTGGCCAACGACATCGAGGAGGCGGGTAACACCTCGGCCGCCTCGATCCCGCTGGCCATGGAGGCGCTGCTGCGCAAGGGTGAGTCGAAGCCGGGGGACACGGCGCTGCTCATCGCGTTCGGCGCAGGGCTCTCCTACGCGGCGCAGGTCGTGACCCTGCCCGACTGGAAGTAACACCGCATTCGCCGATGCTCGCCGCGGCGCCGGTCACGGTCCACCGTGACGCTGCCGCGGCGAGCATCGCGTGACTTGTGCGTCGCGGCGAACGGGTCGCCGCGCGGCGCTCAGGCGCCCGCCTCGACCGCTTTCTTGATCTTGCCCAGCGTCTCGTTCATGCCGCGCACCAGCGCCTCCTCGAACGACGCCTCGCCGCCGAGCACGGCGTCGATCGCCTTCCGGGAGAACCAGCTGGTGCCGTTGGGCACGTCGCGCCGCTCGATCAGTCGCGTGCCGGACTCGGTCGGTTCCAGGGTGTAGCTCCATACCGTCCGGTTCTCGTTGATCCGGAAGGCGAATGCCCGGTTGGGCTCGACCCGCACGATGCGCCCGGTGGTCGGCCAGTACTTCTTGCCGTCCCGGTTGAAGTTGATCGTCCAGGTGCCCGCCTTCAGCGCGCCCAGCGCCGTCATGCGCACGCACTGCGGGCTGAACTCCGGCATCCGCTTCAGATCGGCGACCACCGCCCACACCCGCTCCGGGGGCGCGGCGATGTCGATGGTGGCTTCGAGATTTTTCGGCAACGCTGCCTCCGGGATACGAGCGACGGACCGATGGCCGGTTGTCCGAACGCGTGTGGACGATGCGCGCACATTTTAGACGGGACGACAGTTGCGTCACATTTTCGCTACCGCCGCACCCGCCGCTGTAATGCGCGGCGCACAATCGCAGATAGATCAAGCACAGACACTGCCTCCAACTTTCGGCGTCCAACGTGAGGTGATCGGCCGTGAAACTGCGCTCCTTGCTGCATCGGCGACCCGCGGACCGGGTTCCGCTACTGCCCGCCATCGAGCCCGAGGACGGGCGAAGATTCCGCGGCACGACGGCATTGCCGCGCACCGCCCGCGCGGCCGCGCGGGAAGAACGGCTGGAGCGCCTGCTCACTCCGCGTGAGTTCGATCTCGTCCGGCGTCATCGGCTCTGAGCCCTCGGCGAACGCCCACGACAGACCGCACCGACAGGCTCCATACTCGTCAGGTGAGTTCACCCGCTGCCACCAAACCGGCCATCCTGAGCGTCGACGACGATCCAGGCGTTTCCCGTGCGGTCGTGCGCGACCTGCGCCGCCGTTACGGCGCCGATTACCGGATTCTGCGCGCGGAGTCGGGTGCGCAGGCGCTGGAGGCGCTGCGTGAGATGAAGCTGCGCGGCCAGCCGGTCGCGGTGTTGATCGCCGACTATCGGATGCCGGGCATGGACGGCATCGAATTCTTGGAGCAGGCGATGGACCTGCACCCCTACGCGCGCCGCGTGCTGCTGACCGCCTATGCCGACACGAACGCGGCGATCGACGCGATCAACGTCGTCGACCTGGACCATTACCTGCTCAAGCCGTGGGATCCGCCCGAGGAGAAGCTCTACCCGGTGCTGGACGGGCTGCTGGAGGCCTGGCGCGGCAGCGAGCATCGGCCGGTCACCGAGACCAAGGTGGTCGGCAATCGCTGGTCGCCGCGGTCCTCGCAGGTCCGTGAATTCCTCGCGCGCAACCAGCTGCCCTACCGGTGGTACCTGGCCGACGAGCCCGAGGGCGCGCGCCTGCTGGAGGCCGCGGGAGCCGACCCGGAGCGATGCCCGGTGGTGATCACCTCGGCGGGCGAGGCGCTGGTGCAGCCCTCCGACAGCGAACTGGCCCAGAACGTCGGCCTGACCGTCGCTCCGGCCGGGGAGTTCTACGACTTGATCGTGGTCGGCGGCGGTCCCGCCGGTCTGGGCGCGGCGGTCTACGGGGCGTCCGAGGGACTGCGCACCGTGCTCGTGGAACGCACCGCGACCGGCGGGCAGGCCGGGCAGAGCTCGCGCATCGAGAACTACCTCGGCTTCCCCGACGGCCTGTCCGGCGCCCAACTCGCCGATCGGGCGCGGCGGCAGGCCGCGAAATTCGGCGCCGAGGTGGTCACCACGCGCGAGGTGGTGGCGCTGGAGGTGCACGGGTCCGCGCGCACCGTGCGGTTCGCCGACGGCGGCAGCCTGTGCGCGCACACCGTGATCATCGCGACCGGCGTCGACTATCGCCGGCACCCGGCGCCGGGCGTCGACGACTTCACCGGGCGCGGCGTCTACTACGGCTCGGCCATGACCGAGGCGTCCGAATGCGCCGATCACGAGGTCTACATCGTGGGTGGCGCGAACTCGGCGGGACAGGCCGCGGTGTTCCTGTCCCGCAACGCGCGCACCGTGCACCTGCTGGTCCGGGCGGATTCGCTGGAGCAGTCCATGTCGCACTACCTGATCCAGCAGATCGCGCAGATCGCCAACATCGAGGTGCACACCAACACCGAGGTGGTCGCCGCCGACGGCGACGATCACCTGCGGCAGATCGTGCTGCGCGACAACCGGACCGGCGCCGAGGAGAAGGCCGACGCGGAGCGGTTGTTCCTGTTCATCGGCGCCGCGCCGCAGACGGAATGGCTCGACGGCGTCGTCACGCGCGACGACGCGGGGTACGTGCTCGCCGGGCCGGACCTGATGGTCGACGGCGCCCGGCCCGCGGGCTGGGAGCTGTCGCGGCCACCGCACCATCTGGAGACGAGCGTGCCCGGGGTGTTCGTGGCGGGCGACGTGCACGCCGAGTCGGCCAAGCGCGTCGCCTCCGCCGTCGGAGAAGGCGCGATGGCCGTCATGCTCGTCCACCGTTATCTCGCCTGACCAGGAGGCCGCAATGACTTCGAACCAGACCGCGGACCGCAGCAGCAGGCTGGTGTGCGACCCCGCCGAGCTGCGCACCCTGTTCCTGTTCGAGAAGCTGAACGACGAGCAGCTGCAATGGCTGTGCGCAGACGGCCGGATCGAGACCATCGAACCCGGTCTCGTCTTCCGCGAGGGCGACCCGGCCACCTGCTTCTACGTGCTGATGGACGGCGAGGTGGTGCTCACCAAGCAGTCCGCGGGCACCGAGATCGAGCTGGTCCGCACCGAGCACCACGGCTCCTACGCGGGCGCCTGGATGTCCTACATCGGCGACAAGGTCGAGCAGACCTACAGCGGCTCGATGTACGTGACGCGGCCGTCGCGGTTCTACGTCCTGGACGCCGAGGTCTTCGCCCGGATGATGCACGAGTGGTTCCCGATGGCCGTGCACCTGCTCGAGGGCGTGTTCTTCGGCAACCGCAACACCAACGCGCGCATCGGTGAGCGCGAACGGCTGCTCGCGCTCGGTTCGCTGTCGGCGGGCCTCACCCACGAACTGAACAATCCGGCCGCCGCCGCGGTGCGCGCCACCGCCGGCTTGCGCGAACGGGTCGCGGGCATGCGGCACAAGCTCGCGATGATGGCGGAGGGCAAGTTCGATCCGTCGTCGCTGGGCGCGCTGGTGCGCCTGCAGGAGGAGGCGGCCGCCCAGGTCGCGAAGGCGCCGGAACTCTCGCCGATGGAGGCCGCCGACCGCGAGGACCTGCTCGGGGAATGGCTGGAGGAGCACGGCGTCGCCGACGCCTGGAACCTCGCGCCGAACTTCGTGCAGGCCGGTTTCGACACCGACTGGCTGGAACGGGTGGCCGCCACCCTGGAGGGCGCACCGGAGCAGGTCTTCCAGGGCGCCGTCCGCTGGCTGAACTACACCATCGAGACCGAACTGCTGATGAACGAGATCGGCGACTCGACCACCCGCATCTCCTCGCTGGTCGGCGCCGCGAAGCAGTACTCGCAGATGGACCGGGCGCCGTTCCAGGTGGTCGACATCCACGAACTGCTCGACAGCACGCTGGTGATGCTCAGCCGCAAGATCGGCGACGAGGTGCGCGTGGTGAAGGAGTACGACCGCACCTTGCCGCAGGTGCCGTGCTACGCCGCCGAACTCAACCAGGTGTGGACCAACCTGATCGACAACGCGGTGTACGCGATGAACGGCGCGGGCACCTTGAGCATCCGCACCAGACTCGAGAAAGACTGCGCCGTCGTCGAGATCGGCGACACCGGACCCGGCATCGCGCCGGAGGCGCGCAACCGGATCTTCGAACCGTTCTTCACCACCAAACCGATGGGCGAGGGCACCGGCCTCGGGCTGGACATCTCGTTCCGCATCGTGGTCAACAAGCACAACGGCGACATCCGGGTGGACTCCGAGCCGGGCGACACCAGGTTCACCGTCTGGTTGCCGCTGCACCGCCCCGAACAGGAGCAGATCGACGGCGGCACTCCCGCGAACACGGAAGGACAGTCATGACCGAGAACCTCGCGGGCATCGATCCCGCCGTACCGCCCAGCGGCCCCGGTTGCGCGGAGTGCGAGCAGAACTCCGGTTGGTGGGTGCATCTGCGGCGCTGCGCCCAATGCGGGCATGTCGGCTGCTGCGACACCTCCCCCGCGCAGCACGCGACCGGGCACGCCAAGAGCACCGGTCACCCGTTCATCCAGAGTTTCGAGCCGGGCGAGGACTGGTACTACAACTTCGACACCGGGGAGATGTACACCGAGGGGCCGGAGTTGGCTCCACCGCACAGTCATCCGGCTGATCAGGGCGTGCCCGGCCCGCGCGGACGCGTTCCCGCGGATTGGCGGGCACACATCCACTGATCCCCTCGCAACCGGTACGCTGCTGCGAACGCCGGGGACTCCGGCGTCACGATCCACCCGGGAAGCACGGTATGAAACGAATTTCCGCCATCGTCCTGGCCGTCGGGACGGTGGGTTTCCTGCTGGCAGGCTGCGGCGGAGCGGACGAGTCCACCGACGCGAACGGTTTGCGCAAGGGCTCCGCGAGCGCGACCACGTCCGCCTCGGCCGCGCGCACCACCGCTCCCGGCACGGCGACGCCGGACACCCCGGCAGACACGGACGCGCCGGTCACGACGAGACGCGGCGACGCCGCGCTCGGCCCGGCGTCCAGCACCACCTGCGGCGAGTTCCGGAAACTGGACACCGAGGGCGAGAAGGCGCTGATCGAGCAGATCCTCGCGGAGAACCCCGGCGGCCCGTTCGACGGCAGCCCGAACGTCGCGCTGGGCACCGCCAAACTGGTGTGCCTGTCGCCGAGCGTCGCCGACACCTCGGTCGCGGTCGCCGCCGGAATCGTGGAGAAGTAGCCGGCGAGCCTGTTCCACCGCCTCCGGAACGATGAACCGTGACCGATGGCGGGCCCGCGCGGCAGAATGGCACAGTGGCAGAACTGGCACTCACCGCCCGCTTGAATCCCTCGGCCGCCGACGCCCGGCGCGGGGTGGTGCGGCTGCATCCGGAGGCGCTGACCGCGTTGGGCTTGCGGGAGTGGGACGGCATCATGCTGGTCGGCTCACGGCGCACGGCCGCGGTGGTCGGCGTGGCGCGCCAGGGCACGCCCGCCGGGGTCGCCCTGCTCGATGACGTCACGCTGTCCAACGCCGGGTTGCGCGAAGACGCCACCGTGGTGATCTCCCCCGCGACGGTCTACGGCGCGAAACAGATCACGGTGAGCGGCTCGGTGCACGCCACCCGGACGATTCCGGCCGCGACCCTGCGGCAGGCGCTGCTCGGGAAGGTCGTCACGGTCGGCGACGCGGTCTCGCTGTTGCCGCGCGACCTGGGCCCCGACATCAGCTCCACGGCGGCCACCCAGGCGCTGTCGCGCACCTTCGGCATCGCCTGGACCACGGAGTTGCTCACCGTCACCGGCACCGATCCGCGCGGGCCGGTGAGCGTGCAGCCGAACACCGCCGTCGTCTGGGGCGCGGGAGCGGTCGCCGCGCGCGACGCCGCCGATCTGGCCTCGGCCGGAACACCGATTCCGGTGGGCGAGGCTTCGCGCGGCGCCGTCGAAGCCGCCGTCTTCGACACGGCCGCGGGCACCAACGGCGCCACGGTCGGCCGAATCGCGGCGAGCGGCGACGCCACCGCGCGCATCTCGGTCGAAGACCTGGCCGGCTCCCGTAGCCAGGCCGCGAAGCTCGCCGAGTGGCTCAGCTTGGCCTTGGACGAGCCCGAACTGCTGCGCACGCTCGGCGCGCGTCCGCACCTCGGCGTGCTGATCACCGGCCCGGCCGGGGTCGGCAAAGCGACGCTGGCCCGCTCGGTCGCGGCGCCGCGGCGCGTGGTGGAGTTGGACGGCCCGACCATCGGCGCGGCCGAGAGCGGTGCGCGGCTGCGCGTGGTCGCCGAGGCGGTGGCCGACATCGGCTGCGGCAAGGGCGGCGTCCTGCTGATCAGCGACATCGACGCGCTGCTGCCCGCGGCCGCCGAGCCGGTCGCCACGCTCATCCTCGACCAGTTGCGCGCGGCGATCGCCGAGCCCGGCGTCGCGTTCCTCGCCACCACGGCGCATCCCGCCGGGATCGACCAGCGGCTGCGGGGACCTGACCTGTGCGATCGGGAACTCGCGCTGCCGCTGCCCTCCGCCGCGGTGCGCGCGGCCCTGCTGGAGCAGTTGCTGCGCCGGGTGCCGACCGCCGCGCTGGAACTCGACGAGATCGCCGCCCGCACGCCGGGATTCGTGGTGTCGGATCTGGCGGCGCTGTGCCGGGAGGCGGCGCTGCGCGCGGCGTCGCGGGCCAGGGAGCACGGTGAGCCCCAGCTCACCCAACCCGACCTGCTCGGCGCGCTCGAGGTGATCCGGCCGCTGTCGCGCTCGGGCATGGAGGAACTCGCCATCGGCAGCCTGGGCCTGGACGACGTCGGCGACATGACGGAGACCAAGCAGGCGCTGACCGAGGCGGTGCTGTGGCCGCTGCGCCACCCCGACTCCTTCGCCCGCCTCGGCATCGAGCCGCCGCGCGGAGTCCTGCTCTACGGCCCGCCGGGCTGCGGCAAGACCTTCCTGGTGCGAGCGCTGGCCGGCAGCGGCCAGCTCAGCGTGCACGCGGTCAAGGGCGCCGAACTGCTGGACCGGTGGGTCGGCTCGTCCGAGCGCGCGGTGCGCGAATTGTTCCAGCGGGCGCGCGATTCCGCGCCGTCGCTGATCTTCCTGGACGAGGTGGACGCGCTGGCCCCGCGCCGCGGCCAGAGCGCCGACGCCGGTGTCGCCGACCGGGTGGTCGCGGCACTGCTCACCGAACTCGACGGCGTGGAACCGCTGCGTGACGTGGTGGTGCTCGGCGCGACCAACCGGCCGGAGCTGATCGACCCGGCGCTGCTGCGGCCGGGCAGGCTGGAACGGCTGGTCTTCGTACCGCCGCCGGACGCCGCCGCTCGCCGGGAGATCTTGCGCACGGCGGGCCGCGCGGTGCCGCTGTCCGACGACGTCGATCTGGACGCGCTCGCCGAGGAACTGGACGGTTACTCCGCCGCCGACTGCGCGGCGCTGCTGCGCGAGTCCGCGCTCGCGGCGATGCGCCGGGACGTGCACGCGGCCGACGTCACCGCGGCCGACGTGCTGGCTGCCCGGGCGGTGGTGCGGCCCTCGCTGGACCCGTCGCAGATCGACACGTTGCGCCGGTACGCCGACAGTCGCGGCTAGGACCAAGTCCGGAACTGTAGCCATTTCCCGGTAATTCGACTTGAGCCGCAGTTTTCCTGCTCGAGACATTTGCGGGCGAATTTCGGGCAATCACTAGATCGCGTGCACACCACGGGTATGTTCGACAATCGTGCGCAGGGTCAGGGTCGGCGAGATCGTCGACGCGACCACGGCCTTCACCGGAGCCGCGGTCGCGGGCGTCACGCTGTTCCTGCCGGTCACCGTCGGAGCGGACGGCCAGTCCACGTCGTACCGGATCGCGGGCCTGCTCAACAGCGTGCCGCGCAGCGCGGCGCTGGGGATGATCGTCGCCGTGGCGGTCGCCGTGCTGGTCACCACCACCACGCGGCCGCTGACCGGGTGGGCGACAGCGACCGCCGCCGCCGCCGTGCAACTGATCAACCACTTCGCCGGACGTCAGGTGTCGACGGCCGAGGTGCTCACCACGCAGAACTACATCGACTCGGTGTGTGCCGCCGTACTGCTCGGCGGGCTGGGGGCCGTCGTGCTGCGCCGCCCGCTGCCCGGCGCGGCGTTCGCGGTGGGCGGAGTCGGGTTCTTCGGCTTCGGCGACCTGGCGGAACTGCTGAACCTCAACGCCGACGCGTACGCGGTGCTGGAGACCCCGACGCGGTGGATGCTCGGAGCGGCGCTGGCCCTGCTGGTGATCAGCACGTTGCACAACTGGAAGCGCACAGCGGAGCCGAAGACGCCGGGGATGGCGATCGCGCTGCCGGTGGCGCCGATCCTCGCCGCGATGGTGCTCGCGCTGGTGGTCCTGGCCGGCACCGAGTGGCTGGGCCGTCAGTACAGCAAGCTGCCCGCCGAGAGTCACGCGGTCGAGGTCGGGATCGTCGTCGCCGCGACGATCGTCAGCGCGACCGCCGCGGCCATGCTGCTGCCCGGCCGCGACGGCACCGGCGTCTACCTGGCCGTGAGCCTCACCGCGGCCGTCGACGCCGTGGGTTACGCGGTCCGGCCCGGCTGGACCTCCGCGGTGCTGATCGCCTTGACCGCGGCCGGGCTCGCCATCGGCGCCCGCATGCCCTCGGCCGCCCTCGCCATCCTGCTGCTGGCGGGCATCGCGGTCTTCGCCATCGTCACCTCGACCTCCGCGGGCACGGTCGCCTTCGCGCTGATCAGCGGCGTCATCGCGTTGACCGCCGGCTACTGCTGCGGCACGGCGCGACCGCACTACGCGCCCAGCGGCGTCCTCGCGATCACCGCGCTCTACCTGCCCTCCGCGGTCTCGGTGATGCCGGACAAGTTCAAGGACTGGCGCGAGGACGTGGCGGTACACGACACGACGCCGGGCCGCACCGCGCTCGCCATTGTCGTCGGCAGCGCCGTCGGACTGGTCGTACTGCGCAAATTCCGGCCGCGCAGCAAGCGTCCAGCAAAGGGGCAAACCGAAAGCGAATCATTAGCGGATATATAGCTCCCGGCCCGTAGGCATGACGGCCGCCATACCTATTCCGCGAAAAATACGGGCCTTACGTAGGATTGTCCCGAACACCCCGCCGCCCCTACCCGACGGAGTGAGGTTTGCTCGTAATCCTGCTCGCCCATGCCGCGGCCGCGTTGACGGCACCGCTGTGGGTGCGGGCACTGGGGCGCAACGCTTTCTACCTGCTGGCGCTGGTGCCGCTCGGCTGTCTCGGCTGGGTGATCGCGAATTGGTCCGAGCCGCGGCGAGTTCATCTGACCTGGGCGCCGAGCATCGCGCTGAACATCGACCTGCGTTTCGACCCGCTCGCGGCCGTGCTGTGCGCGCTCGTGCTCGGCATCGGAGCGCTGGTGCTGGTGTACTGCGCCGGATACTTCGAGGAAGACGAGCCGCGGCTCGGCGTTTTCGCCGCCGAGCTGGTCGCGTTCGCCGGCGCTATGTTCGGCCTGGTCACCAGCGACAACATGGTGCTGCTCTACGTGTTCTGGGAAGCGACGACGGTGCTGTCGTTCCTGCTGATCGGGCACAACGCCGAGCAGGCGGCCAGCCGGAGGTCGGCGATCCAGGCGCTGCTGGTGACCGGCGCGGGCGGATTGGCGATGCTGGCCGGGATCGTCGTGCTGGGCACGGCGAACGGCAGCTATCTGCTGTCGGATCTGCTGGCGGCCCAGCCGCCCAGCGGGGTCGCGGTCGACGTCGCGGTCGCGCTGCTGCTGGTGGGCGCGCTGACCAAATCCGCGGTGGTGCCACTGCATTTCTGGCTGCCCGGCGCGATGGCCGCGCCGACGCCGGTGAGCGCCTACCTGCACGCCGCGGCCATGGTGAAGGCCGGCGTGTACCTGATCGCCCGGCTCGCGCCGGTGTTCGCGCACAACCCGGTGTGGCACCCGCTGGTGCTCACCCTCGGCCTGGCCTCGATGCTGCTGGCCGGACTGCGCGCACTCCAGGTGGTGGACCTGAAACTGGTGCTGGCCTTCGGCACCGTGAGCCAGCTGGGGTTCCTGATCGTGCTGGTCGGCATCGGCACACCCGCCGCCGCCTTGGCGGGCGTGACGATGATCGTCGCGCACGCGCTGTTCAAAGCGTGCCTGTTCCTGGTGGTCGGGATCATCGATCACGGTGCGGGGACCCGCGATCTGCGCAGGCTGTCCGGTCTCGGCCGCCGGGCTCCGGTGCTGTACGGCACCGCGATCCTCGCCGCGCTCAGCATGGCCGGTCTCCCGCCGCTGCTCGGCTTCGTCGGCAAGGAGAGCGCGCTGAGCGCCGTCCTGGACGCGGACGTGCTCACCGCGCCCGTGCGTGGCGTGGTGCTGGCCGGCGTCGTGCTCGGTTCGATGCTGACGGTCGCCTACAGCATCCGGTTCGTCCAGGGCGCCTTCGCCGACAAGGGCGTCCGAGCGCAGCCCGGTCCCGGCGCCACTCCGCTCGCCCACCACCCGAGCGAGATACCCGTCGCCGCGGACCAGCCGGAATCCGGCGGTCACCTCCGCTGGCACCCGCCAGGCGCCCTTTTCCTGGCGGCGCCGGCGCTTCTCGCCGTCGCGAGCCTGGTGGCCGGTCTGGCGCCGTCCTGGCTCGACGCTCGATTGCGCCCCTATGCCGAAACGCTCACCGGTCCGCCGGTTGCGCACCTCGCGCTGTGGCACGGATTCACCCCTGCCCTGGCCGCGACGCTGCTGATCGTCGCCGTGGGCGTCCTGCTGTACCGGCTGCGCGACCGCTTCCCGGAATCGGCGCGGCCGCGCCTGGGCAACGCCGACCGCGCCTACGACGCCACGCTGCGCGCGATGGACACCCTCTCCCTGCGGATGACCGGCGCCGTGCAGCGGGGATCGCTGCCGCTGAGTCAGGCCGCGATCCTGGTCACGCTGATCATCCTGCCGACGGTCCTGCTCGCCCTCGGCGCCCGCACCGGAGTCACCCTGCGCCTGTGGGATTCGCCCCTGCAATTGGCCATCGGCGCGATCATGGCGGTGACCGCGCTCGCCGCGACGGTGCTGCGCAACCGATTGGCCAGCGTGCTGGTCGTCGGAGTGACCGGTTACGGCAGCGGTGTGATCTTCGCGCTGCACGGTGCGCCCGATCTCGCCCTCACCCAATTCCTGGTCGAGACGCTGACGCTGGTGATCTTCGTCCTCGTCCTGCGCGCTTTCCCCGCGCGGATCGAGGCGCGCCGCAGGACCGCGTTCAAAGTGCGCAGGGCGCTGCTGGCCGTGGCGACGGGAACGGTGGTCTCGGTCCTGGCCGGATTCGCCGTCGCGGCCCGTACCGCCGAACCGATCTGGCCGCTGATCCCCGACGCCGCCTACGAGTTCGGCGGCGGCAAGAACGCCGTCAACGTCCTGCTCGTCGACCTGCGGGCATGGGACACCCTGGGCGAGATCTCGGTACTCGTCGTCGCGGCGACCGGCGTGGCCTCGTTGGTGTTCCGCAGCAGGCGTTTCGGCAGCGCGCCGCGGGCGGCGGACTCACCCGACTACGATCCGGCGCTGGTGAGCTGGCTGCCCGCGGGCCGGCTGGTGGACCGGGCCGAGCGGTCGATGGTCCTGCAGCTCACCACGCGCCTGGTGTTCCCCACCATCATGGTGCTGTCGGTCTATTTCTTCTTCTCCGGCCACAACGCTCCCGGCGGCGGATTCGCGGGCGGGCTCACCGCCGGGCTCGCGCTGACCCTGCGGTATCTCGCCGGCGGCCGTTACGAACTGGGCGAGGCGCTGCCCGTCGACGCGGGCCATGTGCTCGGGGCGGGCCTGCTGCTGGCGGCGGGCACCGCGGTGTCGTCGCTGCTGCTCGGCGCGCCCCCGCTGTCCTCGGCGATCATCGAGGTCTCGCTGCCGGTGGTCGGGCACGTCAAGGTGGTCACCGCGCTGCTGTTCGATCTCGGCGTCTATCTCATCGTGGTCGGCCTGGTGCTGGACGTGCTGCGCAGCCTCGGCGCACGGCTGGACAGCGAGCTGGCCGACGCGCGGACCCCGGCGGGGAACGGCGGTCCGGGCGCATGACGGCCAATCTGACCTTGCTGGTGGTGATCGGCATCCTGGTGGCGTGCGGGGTCTATCTGATCCTGGAACGCGCGGTGTCGAAGATGCTGCTCGGGCTGATCCTGTTCGGCAACGCGGTGAACCTGCTGATCCTCACCGCGGGCGGCGGCGACGGCGAACCGCCCATCCGGGGCGCCGCCGAGACCGAGGAGATGGCCGATCCGCTCGCCCAGGCGATGGTGCTCACCGCGATCGTGATCACCATGGGCATCGCGGCGTTCGTGCTCGCGCTCGCTTACCGCGCCTACATGCTCACCACCAGCGACGACGTCGCCAACGACGAGGAGGACGCGGAGGTCGCGCGGCGGCGGGCCGGAGAGGACCCGGAGACGTGAACCCCGCTCCCGGCCTGCTGCCGGTCCTCATGCCGCTGCCGGTGCTCGTTCCGCTGCTCGGCGCGGCGGGCACGCTCGTGTTCGGCCGCAGGCCCCGCGTCCAGAGCGCGATCAGCGTCGGCGCGCTGGCCTGCGTCGTGGTGATCTGCGCGCTGCTGCTGGTCCTGGTCGACCGGGACGGCACCACCGCGTTGCAGGTCGGCAACTGGGCGGCCCCGATCGGCATCACGCTGGTGGTGGACCGGCTCTCGGCGGCGATGCTGCTCGTCTCGTCGATCGTGCTGCTGTCGGTCGCGCTCTACGGCGCGGGCCAGAACATCCGCGACGGTGACGAGCGGCAGCCGACCTCCATCTACCGCCCCACCTATCTCGTGCTGACCGCGGGCGTCTCGGCCGCCTTCCTGGCCGGTGACCTGTTCAACCTCTTCGTAGGCTTCGAGATCCTGCTCGCGGCGTCGTTCGTGCTGCTCACCGTGGGCGCGACCACCGAACGCATCCGCGCGGGCGTGGCATACGTGATGGTCTCGACGGTCTCGTCGCTGATCTTCCTCACCGGTATCGGGCTGACCTACGCGGCTACCGGGACGTTGAATCTCGCCCAGCTCGCGGTGCGGTTCGGCGCCGTGCCGGAGGGCACCCGCACGGCCGTCTTCGCGGTGCTGCTGGTGGCCTTCGGCATCAAAGCCGCCGTCTTCCCGCTGTCGAACTGGCTGCCCGACTCCTATCCGACCGCCCCGGCCCCGGTCACCGCCGTGTTCGCGGGTCTGCTCACCAAAGTGGGCGTCTACGCGATCATCCGGACGCACTCGCTGCTGTTTCCCGACGGCGGCTTCGACTCGGTGCTGCTGGTGGGCGGTCTGCTCACCATGCTCGTGGGCATCCTCGGCGCGATCGCGCAGAGCGATATCCGCCGTCTGCTGTCGTTCACGCTGGTCAGTCACATCGGATACATGGTGTTCGGGGTGGGGTTGGCCAACGCGGGCGGGCTGGCGGGCGCGGTGTTCTACGTGGCGCACCACATCTTGGTGCAGACCGCGCTGTTCCTGGTGGCCGGACTGATCGAGCGGCAAGCCGGATCGACCTCGCTGCGCCGGTTGGGCGGGCTCGCCGCGGCCAGCCCGCTGCTGGCCGTGCTGTTCTTGGTCCCCGCGCTCAATCTCGGTGGCATTCCGCCGTTCTCGGGGTTCGTCGGCAAGGTGGCGCTCCTGCAGGCGGGCGCCGAGCAGGGCACTGCGCTGGCCTGGGTCTTGGTGGGCGGCGCGGTGCTCACCAGCCTGCTCACCCTCTACACGGTCGCCCGGGTGTGGAGCAAAGCGTTCTGGCGGCCGCGCGAAGACGCGCCCGAGGGACATCTCACCGCGGCGAAGCCGCCGACGCTGATCGAGGAAACGACCGACGTGCACTACGACGAGCGCGCCGATCCCGGCCGGATGCCGCCGCTGATGGTGCTGTCCACCGCGACGCTCGTCGCGGTCGGCCTGTGCCTGTCGGTGCTGGCCGGTCCGATCCTCGCGATCGCCGACCGGGCGGCGATCGACCTGCGCGATCCCGGCGTGTACATCGGCGCGGTGCTCGGCGGCGCACCCGAGCGCCCGGGAGGTCCGCGATGACCGCCGAGCAGACCGGCCGGGGATGGCGGCGCGACACGGTGGTCCGGGTCGGCATCCTGATCTGGCTGACCGTCGTCTGGCTGGCCCTGTGGGGCGATCTGAGCCTCGCGAACGTACTGGGCGGGCTGCTGGTCGGCGCGCTGATCATGGTGGCGCTGCCCCTGCCGCGGGTGCCGGTGACCGGTCGGCTGAACCCGCTTCCGCTGGTCGAACTGCTCGTGGTGAGCGCCTATTACGCGCTGGAGTCCAGTCTCCAGGTCGCCTGGTTCGCGATCCGCCCCGCCGCGACGCCGGTGTCCGGAGTGCTGCGGGTGTACTCGGCCACCCGATCGGATCTGGTGCTGGTGCTGTGGACCGACCTGCTCAACCTGATTCCCGGCACCATGGTGCTGGAGATCGACCGGGGGCGCTACGTCGTCTACGTGCACGTTCTGGACGTGGGCAGCGACGCGGCCGTCGCCGCCTTCTACCGGACCACCCGGCGGCTGGAACGCCTGCTGATCGAAGCGTTCGAACGCCCGACCGGATGGCCTTTCTCCCGGCCGACCACGCCGCCGGAGGCGCCCGCGTGACCGTCGTCGCCATCCTGGCCGCCGTCATCCTGACCGCGGCCGCCCTGCTCACCACCTACCGCGTCGTGGTCGGGCCGAGCACGCTGGACCGGGTCGTCGCCGTCGACTCGCTGATGGCCATCGCCGCCTCCGGACTGGCCGTGTGGGCGGCCTACAGCGCCGACACCACCGTGCTGCCCGCGATCGTCGCGCTGGCGCTGGTCGGCTTCCTGGGCTCCGCCGCGGTGTCCCGATTCCGGGTGCGGGATAACAAATGAACCTCTGGCAGGTGCTCGCCGGCGCCCTGATCCTGTTCGGCTCGACGCTCGCGCTGACCGCCGCGATCGGGATCGTGCGCTTCCCCGACACGCTGACCCGGATGCACGCCGCCACCAAACCGCAGGTGGTCGGGTTGATCCTGGTGCTCATGGGCGCCGCGATCCAGTTGCGCGGCCACGGCAACGTCTGGGCGCTGGTGCTGGTCGGGCTGTTCACGCTGCTCACCGCCCCGGTGATCGCGCACATCATCGGCCGCACGGCCTACCGTGAGCAGCGCCACCGCGACGGTCTGCTGCGCGTCAACGAACTGCGCGACGACGACGTCGACTAGCCCGCCCGGCCTCAGGGCGTGGCCGGCTCGACTTCCCGTTCGGCCTCCCGCTCCTGCCGCACGGTCGCGAACCACGTCGCGTGGAACGCCGCCGCCAGTCCGGCCAGCAACCCGAGCACGACGGTGCCCGCGAGCACCGGGTATTCGGCCATCGGCACGGCGAGGTACCGGTAGGACAGCAGCAGCGCGGCCAGCACGGCCGCACCGGCGGCGACCAGCCGCACCCGGAACCATCCCCAGCCGCGCTCCGGCTCGCGCAGCGCCGACTCGACGGTGAGGCACAGCACCGCGCCCGCGACCAGGTCGACGCCGTAGTGGTAACCGAAACCGAGGGTGGCGGCCAGGGTGGCCAGCAGCCAGAACGTGCCGCCCCAGCGCAGCCAGCTCGGAGCGGCCTCGCCGTCGATGCCGCGGCGGGTGTGCAGGAACACCGACAGCGCCCACGCCGTGTGCATGGAGGGCATGCAATTGCGCGGAACCGCCGCGTCGAACGGCAGCGGCATCGGATTCCGGTCGATCGGCGGCACCACGGCAGGCCAATAGTTCCCCAGTTGCAGCCCGTTGCCGTCCGGGCCGTAGGCGAACATCGGCCCGACCACCGGAAACAGCACATACACCAGGGGGCCGATCAGCCCGAGCACCAGGAAGGTCCGCACCAGATAATGCGACGGCCACCGGCCCGACGACGCCACTCGGCGCAGCTGCCACACAGCCACGACGATGGCCGCCACAGGCAGCTCGATGTAGACCCAGTGCAGCACCGCGTAGACCACCGGCCCGAGCGCGTCGACCGCCCGGCCGAGCACCCACGACGGGTCACCCAGCGCGTGGTCGGCCAGCATCACGTACTCGTCCAGCACTGTGGGCTTGCCGATCACGGTGACGTGCAGCCACACGTCGCCGACCTTGGTGGCCAAGATGAGCAACGCGCCGAGCGCGGCCGCGCGCAGCGCGTCGCGCCGTTCGACGCCGGACCAGCGCAGCCAAGCCACCAGCGCGAGGCCGGTCAGCACGAGCACCGGGCCGTTGCCGACCGCGAACGGTTCCCCCGCCAGCAGGCGAGCGCCCGCCCACACCACGTCGATCGTCACCGCGGCGCCGACCGCGATCACCCGCCGCCGGGCCGAAATGCCCACCAGCGCGAGCACCAGCCCGGCCCAGGGCACCGACATGGATTTGGGTGTGCCGACGTAATCCCGCGCCAAGCTTTCCAGCGGGCCTTCGAATCCCCGCCAGGCGGCGATGCTTTGGAGCACGATCAGCAGAACCGGCACCGCGGCCACCGCCGCGACGACCCGAACCCGGGTCTGTGGCACGTGGCGGCTCGGCGCCGCACTTCCTGCTCTGAAACCCGGGTCTTCGACCAGCATCCGACCATAGTAAACGGGGGGTGAACGCCGTCCCCCTGGCCAGCTGAACAGCAGCCGACCTACCCGCGGGCGGACGCTACTGTTTCAGCTCCTCGACCAGCGCGTCCACCACCGCGACCAGGTCGCCCTGTGCTGCCGCGGCCACCCGGCGCTGCCGCTGATAAGAGGCGCCCCGCTTGGGGATCTCGGCCACCAGCGCGAGTTCGTCCGCGCAGCCCAGCCGCGCCGCCGTCGGCTCCAGCCGGTTCAACAGATCGTTCAGGTCGTCGGTGACCAAGCGCTCGTTGCTGTCGGCGTCGGTGATGATGATCGCGTCCAGCCCGTAACGCGCGGCCCGCCACTTGTTCTCCTGCACATGCCAAGGCGGCAGCGTCGGCAGGTCCTCCCCGTTCTCGACGCGGCGATCCAGGTCGACGATCAGGCAGTGGATGAGCGCGGCCATCGCGGCGAGTTCGGCGCGTGTGGAGATGCCGTCGCACACCCGCACCTCGATGGTGCCCCACTTGGGCGCCGGGCGGATATCCCAGTGCATGCCGCCGAGCTGGGTGAACACCCCGGTCTTGATCTGGTCGTGCACGAAATGCTCGAACTGCGTCCAGTTCTCGAACTGGAACGGCAGGCCCGCGGTCGGCAACTGCTGGAACATCAGCGTCCGGTTGCTGGCGTAACCGGTGTCCGACCCGGACCACATCGGCGAAGCCGCGGACAGCGCGAGCAGATGCGGATACGACAGCAGCAACGAGTTGAGGATCGGGAACACCTTGTCGCGGTGGGAGACTCCGACGTGCACGTGCACGCCCCAGATCATCATCTGGCGGCCCCACCACTGGGTGCGCTCGATCAGCTCGTCGTAGTGCTCCGACCGGGTCAGCTGCTGGGCCGACCACTGCGCGAACGGATGGGTGCCCGCGCAGAACAGGTCGACCCCGAGCGGGTCGGCCGCGCGCCGCACCGTGTTCATGGTGCCGGTCAGGTCCTCCACCGCCGCGCCCACGGTATCGTGCACGCCGGTGACGAGTTCCACAGTGTTGCGCAGCAGCTCCTTGGTCACCTGTGGCGTGCCGTCGTGGGCATGCAGGTCACCGAGCGAATCGAACACCGCCGCAGCGGTATTCGACAGATCGCGGGTCACTTTGTCCACCAGCGCGATCTCCCATTCGACCCCGATGGTGGGCCGGGGCGAACCCTCGAAGGGAACGTGTTCGATTCCTGCCCCGGCCATATGCCACCCGCGTTACTGGATCACGCCACAGGCGACACGGCCACCCGCGTCGCCCGTCGCTAGGGTCGATTCGTCGGGGCCCGCGACGCCATCGGCGCGGACGTAACGGTTGGGGATGTTGCCGAAGTTGTCGGCGTCGGCGTGGATGATCAGGGCCTTGCCCTTCACCTCGTCCAGCGTGACCGAATCGGTGGTGGTGACCAGCTTGGCGGCGCCATCGGAGCGCACCTCCAGCGAGGTCAGGTCACCGCTGGCCGGGTGCGCGTTGGCGCTGCCGACCTGTAGATGACCGCCCGCGGACAGGAAATCGCCCGCCGGGCCGCCGGTCGGCGCGACCGAATTCGCCTCGCACTTGCCGACCTGGTGCACGTGCATGCCGTGGAAACCGGGACGCAGGCCGTGCGCCTCCACGGTGACCTGCAGGTGGTTGCCCTCCTCGACGAAGCTCGCGGTGCCGACCGAGGCGCCCGAGGGGTCTTTGAGCTGCACGCTCGCCCCGGAGGCGGTGTGCGGCGTGCCGTGCTCGGTGCTCGGCAGCCCGGCCGGGGCGGAGGCCCCGGTCCACACCGGCGGCGTCGTTCCCTGGACGTCACTCGACTCCTGGCTGTTCGAGCAGGCGGCGAGGCCGAAGACCGCGACCGCGAGCACCGGGGTCACAGTCCGCCAGGACGGGCGTCGAGTAGTGGACGGGGCCATCGGGGAACTCCTTTACGAGTACCGAGTTTACGAGTAAAGCTGGGTGGACACGTTCGTTACCGGACAAGATGATGCCACGCCCGCCATGTCACGCCCTCGACAGGGCGGCGCGCCCTCATCCGGCCTCCGCCGGGCCGCGTGTGCGCGGCGGTCACGGGTCAATTACCCGTGACGATCACCGTTACACCCGGCCCGGAGTCCCCGATCCCGCTCGATTTCGGCGCGACCGACGCGCCGAGTTCGTCGGCGATGGCCTGCGCCGCCTCCTTCTCACCGGGTGAATTGCCGTAGAAGACCGTGGTTTTCGCGATATTCGCGCCCGGGTAGTTGCCGGTTTCCGCGATCGTCCAGCCACTCGCCGAGAGCTGGTCGGCCGTCTTGGCGGCGAGCCCGGCCACCATGCTGTTGTTGAGCACGCGCACCGGCACCGCACGGGCCGCGGTGGTGGTGGTGGTCGCCGCGGCGGTGGTGGTCGGCGTGCCGGTCGCCGCCGCGGTGGACGAGGCCGCGGCCGAGGTCGGCGCCTTCGGCACGGTCGTGCTCGCCGGGACCTGCGGCACGGCGGACGCGCTCGAGGTCGGCGTTTCGCTGGTTCCCGAGGCGTCGGTATCGGCGTCGGAATTCGACAGCGACATCGCGCCGAGGCCCGCGAAGACGATGGCCAACGCGATCAGCACCATCGCCAGGGCACGCAACGGTGGCCCACCGGAGGTGGGATTCGGGTAGCTCACCCTCGCGAGCCTAGTCGCACCGGGCGGGTCCGGGTCGGCATCGCCGGGTCAGACCTGGAATCCCAGGCGCCGCGCCGACCGCGCCTTCTGCCTGCTCGCTCGCAGCCTGCGCAGCCGCTTCACCAGCATCGGATCGGCGGCGAGCGCCTCCGGCCGGTCGACCACCGCGTTCAGCACCTGGTAGTACCGGGTCGGCGACATGGCGAACAGCTCGCGAATCGCCTCCTCCTTCGCCCCCGCGTACTTCCACCACTGCCGCTCGAAGGCCAGGATGTCGAGCTCGCGGCGGCTCAGTCCGTCGCCGCCGGCCTGCTCGGCCGCGGCGGCTGCAGCCGTGCCGTCTTCGCTCGCGGCAGGGCCGTCCTGGGTCGCGGAAAGATTCCGTGCCGCTGCGCCGTCCATCTCGCTCCCTCGCCGAGTGACCACCAGACGAAAATGGTGCTTGTACGTCGCGGGATATTCAACCACGCTCGCGGGAAATCGCCGGTCCGCGGCGCGGCGTGTTCCCTACCCGCCGGTAGTCTTCCCGGCGGCGCGGACACCCGAGGCGCTGTGACGCGGCCCCCACGGCAATAATTGGCCCATGGCAATCCTCCCGATCGTGATCGTCGGCGACCCGGTTCTGCACAACCCGACCGCGCGGGTCGACCGATCGCCGGAGGAATTGGCTCCGCTCATCGCGGACATGTACGACACGCTCGACGCGGCGCACGGCGTCGGACTCGCGGCCAACCAGGTGGGCGTCGGGCTGCGCCTGTTCGTCTACGACTGCCCGGACCTCGGCCCGGACGGCACCGCCACCCGGCGCCGCGGCGCGGTGATCAATCCGGTGCTGGAGACCTCGGAGATCCCGGAGACCATGCCCGACCCGGACGACGACGAGGAGGGCTGCCTGTCGGTGCCCGGCGAGCAGTTCCCCACCGGCCGCGCCGAATGGGCCAAGGTGACCGGCACCGACGAGCACGGCGAGCCGGTCGAGGTGGAGGGCAAGGGCTTCTTCGCCCGCATGCTCCAGCACGAGGTCGGGCACCTGGACGGCTATCTCTACGTGGACGTCCTGATCGGCCGCAACGCACGGGCGGCCAAGAAGGCGATCAAGCGCAACGGCTGGGGCACACCGGGTCTGAGCTGGCTGCCCGGCACCGACCCGGACCCGTTCGGGCATGACGACTGACCCCGCCGCCGGCCTGCCCGATATCCCGCTCGGCCGCCGCGTGGTGCTGCGCTATCAACTTCCCGCGGGTTATCCCCAACCGCTGACCGACGTGATCGGCGAGCTCGTGTCGCTGGACCCGCCGACCGTGCGCGGCGCGGGCGGCGAGATCGTCTCGGTCGCGCCGGACCGCGTGATCGCGCTGAAGGCCATCGGTCCCCGCCCGATCCGCACGAAGGAGATCCGCGCGCTGGAGGCGGCGGCCGCCTACGCCTGGCCCGGTGTCGAGCACACCTGGATCGACGGCTGGCTGGCGCGGGCCGGCCACGGGTACACCGGTCGAGCGAATTCCGCTGTGCCGCTGGGCAGTTCCGCGAGCCCAGCCGTCGCGTCCGCGGACACGCTGCACCGCATCGGCGAGTGGTACACCGCGCACGGCCTGCCGTTGCGGCTCGCGCTGCCCGACCGGCTGGCCCCGGCGCCTCCCGGCTGGCACAGCTGGCGGGAGACGCTCGTTCTGGCCATCGATATCGACAACTTCGTACTGCCTCAGGGGCCTTCGATGGTGCGGATCGCGCCCGCCCCGGACGCCGATTGGCTGGAGCTGCACCGCTACGGCGGTGAAGATCCGGCCGCGCGGGCGTATTCGGCTCCCGCGCCGGACCCCGAGGTGCTGACCGCGGTCATCGACGGCGAACTCGGCTTCGCCTCGCTCGGCCTGCCGCGGCCCATCGCGATCGGCCGCGCTGCGCTCACCACCGCCCCGGACGGACGCCGCTGGGTCGGCCTCACCTGCGTGGCCGTCGCCGCCGCGCACCGCAGGCACGGTCTCGGTTCGCTGGTCTGCGCCGAGCTGGTGCGCTGGGGCAACGACCGCGGCGCGACACATGCCTATCTCCAGGTGGAGGCCGCCAACGAGCCGGCCGTCGCGATGTACCGCGACCTGGGTTTCGTCGAACACCACGCCTACCGCTACGCCGCGCCGGAACCGCTCGCCGGGCCCGGCGGCCTGCGGTAGAACAGACCTGTCAACAGTGCGAAGGAAGGCCGCAGTGCGTCTCGCCACCTGGAACGTCAACTCGATCCGCTCCCGGCTCGACCGTGTCGCGGACTGGCTCGACCGCCAGGACATCGACGTGCTCGCCCTGCAGGAGACCAAGTGCCGGGACGACCAGTTCCCGTTCGAGCGCTTCGACGAACTCGGCTACGAGGTGGCCCACCTGGGCATCAACCAGTGGAACGGCGTGGCGATCGCTTCCCGGGTCGGCCTCGCCGACGTCGAGTTCGCCTTCCTCGGCCAGCCCGGGTTCGACAAGGACGCGGGCGAGTCGCTGATCAGCACGCCGGTGGTCGAGTCCCGCGCGCTCGGGGCCACCTGCGGTGGCGTGCGCGTGTGGAGCCTGTACGTGCCCAACGGCCGCACGCTGGGCGATCCGCACTACGCCTACAAGCTGGAATGGCTTGCCGCGCTGCGGGACAACGGCGCCCGCTGGCTGGCCGAGGACCCGCGGGCGAAGATCGCGCTGGTGGGCGACTGGAACATCGCGCCCACCGACGACGATGTGTGGTCCGTGGAGTACTTCGCCGACAAGACGCACACTTCGCAGCCGGAGCGCGATGCCTTCCAGGCCGTCGTCGACGCCGGTTACGCCGACGTCATGCGTCCGTTCGCACCGGGGCCCGGCGTCTACACCTACTGGGACTACACGCAGCTGCGCTTCCCGCGCAAA
>NZ_BAFS01000276.1 GCF_000308415.1 Nocardia asiatica NBRC 100129
GTACAGGTCCCATCCGTCGACGTACATGGTGTGCAGGACCTGCCAAGGGGTCGGGATGGTGCCGCCCGCGACCTCGAACGCCGCGAGAGCCCACCACACCGCGATCAGTCCGAGCACGCCGATCACCCCGCCGAAGCGCCGCACGCCTTGCCTCATGCGACACCTCCTTTCCCCGCGGTGCCGAACAGCAGCTCCGACAGGTAGTCGTGCAGCTTGTGGAATTCCGGCGTGCGCATCATCTCCGGCAGCCGCGGGCGCGGCAGGTCGATCTCCACCAGCTCGAGCACCCGCCCCGGCCGCGGGCTCATGACCGCCACCACATCGGAGAGAAAGACCGCCTCCGCGATGCCGTGGGTCACCATCAGCGTGGTCGCGGGCTTTTCGGTCCAGATCCGCAGCAACTCCAGATTGAGCCGCTGCCTGGTCATGTCGTCGAGCGCGCCGAACGGTTCGTCCAGCAGCAGCACCGTCGGCTGCACCACCAGCGCCCGCGCGATCGAGACGCGCTGGCGCATACCCCCGGACAGCTGGGCGGGCTTGGCCTTCTCGAAACCCTCCAGCCCGACCAGCCGGATCAGGTCGGCGATCCGGCCCTGCTCCGAGGCCATGCCCGCGACCTGCAGCGGCAGCTTGATATTCGACTCCGCCGAGCGCCACGGCAGCAGCGCGGCATCCTGGAACGCGATGCCGAGGGCGTGGCGGCCGCGCAGTTCGGCGGGCGTCGCGCCGTCGATCAGCGCCTTACCCGCGGTCGGTGTCTCCAAGCCGGCGAGGATGCGCAGCACAGTCGACTTGCCACAACCGGACGGGCCGAGCAGCGAGAGGAACGCCCCCTGCTCGGTGTGCAGATCGACGCTGTCCAACGCCTGCACGGTTTTCCGTCCGACCCGGAATGTCTTGGTCAATCCGCTGAGATGGATTCCGGTCCCCCCGGCGGTATCGCTCTCCGTGCTCATGAGGGCCACCCTAGGAGCACCTCATTGCATGGGCGTTGCGATTCGCGTCGCCGGATTGCGCAATCGTTACGGTCCGCACCGCGGCCGCGGGGCGGATTTCGAATCGCCGCGATCCGCTCGGATGAGATATGCCCCGCCGCGGGTTACACGACAGGTGAACCCGGTCATCACGCTGCTGGACGCCAAGTTGCACGTCGCGGGGTCGGAGATGCTCTGGCGCGAGGTGATCGGCAACGGGTTCGGCCTGGCCTCCGCGATCGGCGGCATGCGACGGCGAGTATGGGCCTGGCCGGTCGGTATCGCCGGGAACGCCCTGCTGTTCACCGTGTTCCTCGGCGGCGTGTTCCACACTCCACAGCAGCTGGACATGGCCGGGCAGGCCGGACGCCAGCTGATGTTCGTCGCGGTCAGCCTGTACGGGTGGTGGAGCTGGTATCGGCACGCCGCCCGCGAGACCGGGCTCGAGCATCGCGGCGTCGATCCGCGCTGGGCCGGCCGGCGCGAACGCGTCGTCATGGTGGCGGCGATGCTCGCGGGCACGGTGGTGTTCGCCCAGCTGTTCGCGTGGCTCGGCTCGTATGGTCCGTGGGCCGAGGCATGGATCTTCACCGGATCGGTGCTGGCCACCTACGGCATGGCAAGGGGGCTGGCCGAGTTCTGGTTGATCTGGATCGCGGTCGACCTGGTCGGCGTCCCGCTGCTGGTGCGGGCGGGTTACTACCCGTCAGCCGCTTTGTATCTCGTCTACGCGGGCTTCGTGGCGTGGGGATTCGTCGTCTGGACCCGCGGGATGCGGCAGGGCGCGCGGATTGCGCGGCCGCTGGAACCGGCCGCCGCCCGCTGACCACCGCGAACGCGGTCCGGCGTGCCTACACCACGTCCACCCGCACGCCCGCGGCTCGGATCTTCTCCACCGCGGCCGGATCGGCGTCGGCGTCGGTGACCAGCACGTGGACCTGTTCGATGCCGCAGATGCGGGCCAGCGCCGTGCGCTCGAGCTTGTCGCCCGTGGCCACCACCAGCACCCGCCCGGAACGCCGCACCATCTCGGTGGTCACCCCGGCCTCGTCGATGTGCCTGCACTGGGCGCCGCCCTCGGCGGAGATCGCGTTCACGCCGAGCACGAGATCATCGAGCCGCAATTGCGCCAGCGCCCGCTCCGCCAGCGGCCCGTGCAACTCGTAGGACTCCCGCCGCGCCACCCCGCCCAGGACGATGGTGCGCATGTGCGGCCGCAGCACCATCTCGCCCGCGATGTTCAGCGCGTTGGTGACGATCGTCAGCTGCTCGTCACCGGTCGCTCCGAGGTCGGTGCGCCCGGCCAGCGCCCTGGCCACGGCCGTGGTGGTGGTGCCGCCGTTCATACCGACCACCGCGTGCGGGTCCACCAGCGCGGCGGCGTGTTCGGCGATGCGCTGCTTGGCCTCGCCCGCCGACTGCCGGTACCGCGCGGGCAGGTCGTAGGCCACCGAGGTCGCCACCACACCGCCGTGCGTTCTGGTCGCCAACTGCTGTTCGGCGAGCGCGGTGAAATCGCGGCGCACCGTCGCGGCGGACACGCCGAGCCGCTCGGCGGCCTCCTCCACCGAGAGCCGACCGGATTCGGCGAGCAGCTCCAGCAACCGGTTCCATCGTTGCGGACGATCCGTCGGTCCGGTCATCTCACACCGCCCGTTCGCCGCGCCCGGCGGACGTCGTGCGGAAACCTGCTGTTTGGGCGAGCACGTGAACAATATGAACACACGCACCCGCCGACCATGGATATTCCCCAGGTCCGACGCCGGGCCGGGTCAGGACAGCTCGGCCTCGGCTGCCGGTCTGGGCCGCAGCGTCGGCGTGTCGCAGGCGCGCCCGGCCTGATCTTCCGCATCCGGGCCGGCGCCGGGTCGGGACAGACCGGAATTCACGAAATAGGCGATCTCCGCGCAGATCTCGTCCAGACCCACCGCCGTGTCCGGCGCTGTGCTCTGCACCATTTCCTGGGCGAGGGAGGTGACCGCGCCGATCACGGCCAGCGCGAACAGATCGAAACGCCGCGGGCCGGTCTCGCCGCGGCCGACAGCGCGTTCGGCCTCGCTGATCAGCAACGCCGACAGCAAGCGGCGCTGCTGCCTGCGCCACTCCTCCACCGCGGCGCTCACGCCGACCACCTCGACGTAGCACACCCGCGCACAGCGGGCATCGGCGCACGTGACGCCCAGATACGCACGGAAACTCGCCACCACGCGCGCGGGCAGCGGCTCGTTCTCGGTGGCCGCCAGCGCCGTGAGCGCGCACTCCAGTGCCCGGGAGGTGATCCGATTCGCCAAGGCGATGAGCAGCGCCTCGCGACTGCCCATGTCCTCGTAGAAGCTGCGCGTGGAGACGTTCGCCAGGGTGCAGAGGCGCTCGATGGAGGTGGCCGCGTAACCCTGGGTGCCGAATAGTTCGAGGGCGGCATCGATCAACCGGGTCTGCCGTTGGGCCACCCGCTGTTCCTTGGACAGCCCGCCGTAGCTGCGACCGTCCTTGGGTCCGTGATCCCGCAGTGTCACCGTTCGATGCTACCGTGCGGCAACCGTCCGGCAGCGCGCCGAACCGCGCTCGCGTCCTGAGCGGCAACGGATTCGATCGCGCGCCGGCTATTTCACGCCGCCCGCGGTCAGTCCCGCCACCAGACGCTTCTCGATGACGGCGAACAGCAGCACCACCGGAATGATGCCGACGGTGGAGATCGCGAACACGTACTGCCACGCCGTGTCGTACTGGCCGACGAACTTGGTCAGCGCCACCGACAGCGGCTGATTCTCCGGGGTGGTCAGCACGACCAGGCTCGCGGCGAATTCGTTCCAGCACGCCACCACCACGAAGATCGTCGCGGTGACGATGCCGGGCCAGACCAGCGGCAGGCTCACCCGGATCAGCGTCTGCCAGCGGCCGAGTCCGTCCAGCATGGCGGCCTCCTCGATCTCCACCGGGATCGCGGCGAAGAAGCTGTGCAGGATCCACACCGCGAAGGACAAGTTGAACGCCGCGTTCACCAGGATCATCGCCAACCAGGTGTCGTTGACGCCGAGCACGAAGAACTCGCGGATCAATCCGGTGACCAGCACGGTGGGCTGCAACATCTGGGTGACCAGCACCACGCCGAGAAACGCCCCGCGCCCCGGAAAGCGGTGCCGCGCCGTGTAGTACCCCGCCGGTATCGCCACGGCGAGCACCAGCGCGGTGGCGCAGACCGCGATGATGACGGTGCTGGCCAGGTTGAACGGCAGCGGCGTCTCCGGGGTGTCCCACATCGTGGCGTAGTTGTCCGGGTGCCAGGTCTGCGGCAGATACGTCGGCGGAATGCGCAGGATCTCGGCCCTGCTCTTCAACGAACCGAGCACCATCACGACGAACGGCAGCAGGAACACCGCGGCGAGCAGTACGCCGACCGCGGTGAGCTCCCAGCGCCGCCGTCCGGCGCGGGTGGACGACGGCGCGGCGGCCGGGCCGACCTGTTCGCGGGTTGCGGCCCGCGCCGTCATCGGTCGACCTCCCGGGTCGGGCGGACCAGCCGCACGTAGATCGCGATGATGACGACGATCAGCGCGAAGTTCAGCACGCTCATCGCGGCGGCGGTGTCGACCTGCTGGTTCTGCCGGATCAGCTTGAACGTGAGCGTCGTCGTGGTGTCCGCGGCGAACCCGGCGATGCTGCCGGTGATCACCTGCAGGATCGGCAGCGAGTTGAACACGTTGATGATGTTGATGATGGTCGCCACCGCGATCGCCGGACGCAGCTGCGGCAAGGTGAGATAGCGGTAGCGCTGCCACGCGCCCGCGCCGTCGACGCGCCCCGCCTCATCGATCTCGGCCGGAATGGACTGCAGCCCCGCCAGGATCGTGTAGGTGGTGAACGGCACCGAGACGAACACCGCGACGCCCATCGCCACGAGGAACGCCTGCGTCGGCTGTTTGGTGAAGCCGTAGCCACGGTCGAGCAGGCCGATGTCCACCAGCAACCGATTGGCGATGCCCACGTCCGGATCGAGCATGTAGTAGAAGATCGTCGTCGTCATCACCACAGACGCCGCCCAGGGCACCAGGATCGCCAGTCGCACCGCGGTGCGTCCGGGGAAGTCCTTGTGCAGGAACTGCGCCAGCGCCGCGGACAGCACCAGAGTGAGCAGCACGACGCCTGCCACCCAGACCACGGTGTGGACCAGCACCGAGCCGAGTTCGGAGATCCCGAACAGGGTGCGGTAGTTGGCCAGTCCGGCGTTGCCCCGGTCCTGGCCGTAGGCGCTGAGATCCCTGGTGCTGGTCCACACCATGTAGCAGGCCGGGAAGGCGACGATGGCCGCGATCAGGACCAGCGAGGGTCCGATCCACGGCAACGCCGCCAGTACTCCCCTGCGCCGCACGCTAGTTCGCGGCTTCCTGGATGCGGCGCAACACCTGCGCCGGGTCCGCGCCCTGCCCGATGGTGCCCATCTGCTGGCGGATGGCGCCCTGCGCCGCGGCCCACTTCGGGTTGTTGCTCGGGTAGAACCGCGCCACCGGCAGCGTGGCGGCGAACGCTTTGGTGACCGGGTCCTCGGCGAGCGCCGTCGCGGCACTGTGCGTGATCGGGATGAAGCCCTCGTGCTGGACGAAGTTCGCGTACACCGCGGCGGAGTAGAAGTAGTCGAGGAACTTCTTGATCGACTCCGCCTTGGCGCCGTCCTTCTTGAACGCCATCAGGTGATCGGCCACGCCGAGGGTGACCGGCGAGCCGGTCTTGGTCGGCGAGGGCGCGGTCGCGTAGCGCAGGCCCGGGTTCTTGGCGAGGATCTGGGCGATGGTGGGCGGCAGTCCCTCGATCATGCCGATCTTGCCCTGGATGAAGGCGTTGATCACGTCCTTGCGGTCGGTCGCGCCCGGATTGGGCTGCGTGGCACCGGCATCGATGAGATCACGCATGGCCCGCACCCCCTCCAGATTCTGCGGGGTGTCCACGGTGATCCGGTCACCGTCGGCCCAGGAGCCGCCCGCGCCGAAGGTCCAGATGGAGGTTTCGCCCTGCGCTTCCTCGCTGCCCAGCGGCAGGCCGTATCCGGAGACGCCGCCGCCGAGCGCCTGGATCTTCTTCGCCGCGTCGGTCAGCTCGGCCCAGTTCTTCGGCGGTCGGGCTATGCCCGCTCGCTCGAACAGTTCGGTGTTGTAGAACAGGGTGCGGGTGGAGGCGAACAGCGGCAGCGCGTACTGGGTGCCGTTCAGCGCCGCGTTCTGCGCGAAGACGGGCTGGATGTCGGCCAGCACCGGCGCGGAGACGATCTCGGTCGCCGGGTAGAGCAGGCCGTCGCTCGCGAAGCCCGCGTAGGCGTCGATGTTCAGGATGTCCGGGGTGGTCGACTGCGACTGCAGTTTGGTGCGCACCACGTCGTTGATCGAGTTCCACGACTCCATCTGCACGGTGACGCTGATCCCCGGATTCTGCTTCTCGAACTCGGCGACGATGCCTTCCCACAGCGCCTTGGTGCCCGTGGCGCCGTCGCTGTAGACCGGGGCGAGGAAATTGATCGTGGTATCGGAGTCCGCGGCATTCTTCGGACCGAACCCGCAGGACGAGAGGGCCAGCGCGACGCCGGTGACCATCGCGACGCCGGCGAGCACGCGGTGGAAGGGTCTTTTCACGAGCAGAACCTTTCAGATTTACCCACCCCGCGCCAGCGCAGGCGCCGATGATGGGAGGACGCACCGTCCGTGCACCCGAATGTAGCCCGAATGGTGATCATTCGTGACCGATTTGCTTGTTTATTTGACATGAACGATCACGGGAGGTTTAGCTGTCCCGGTGCCAACGCCTGTCGACCACACGCCGGAACCGCACTTGGCCACCGAGGTGGCCACCCAGCCCGACGACTGGACGCGTGCGGCGACCGTCGCCGCCGACCATCTCGCCGCACTGCCGAGGCCGGGCGAGCGGGTAGCCGTGATCGGCTGCGGCACGTCGTATTTCATGTCCCGCGCGATCGCGGCGCTGCGCGAGGACGCCGGTCTCGGGATCACCGACGCCTGGCCCGCCAGCGCGGTCCGCGAGCGCGGATACGACCGCTACCTGGTGATCTGCCGCTCCGGCACGACCACCGAAGTGGTGCGTGCCATGCGAGCGATCCCGGCGCGGACGCCGCGCGCGGTGATCTGTTCCAGCCCCGGCACCCCCGTTCTCGAGCTGGGCGATCCGATTCTCATCGACCAAGTCGACGAGCGGTCGGTGGTGCAGACCCGCTTCGCGACCACGACCTTGGCCATCCTGCGCAGCCATCTGGGCGAAGACCTGGCCCCGGTGATCGCCCAGGCGCGCGCGGCACTCGCCGAGGACCCCGCCGAGTCGCTGGCCGCGGTGCGCGGCGCCGACCAGATCAGCTTCGTCGGCATGGGATTCGCCGCGGCCATCGCCGACGAGGCCGCGCTCAAGCTGCGCGAATCCTGCCGGTCCTGGACCGAGGCGTATCCGGCCACCGAGTACCGCCACGGGCCGATCACCATCTCGGCGCCCGGCCGCGCGGTCTGGGCCTTCGGACCGCTGGAGCCGGATTTCGCCGCCGACGTGGCCGCCACCGGAGCGCATCTGGAACACCGCGACATCGACCCGATGGCGGATCTGCTCCGGGTGCACCGGCTCTGCCTGCTGCGTTCCGCCGATCTGGGGCTCGACCCCGACCACCCGCGCGGCCTGAATCGCTCCGTGGTCCTGAACTCGTGAGCGAGGCGTGACATCACCGCAGGCCACGGGTGCACCGGCGCGGGAGTCGCCAGGAGCTACTGTGCCGAGGATGGGAATCGAACAGCCGCGGACGTCGCCGGGTTCCGGTCCGCGAACCGGGGGGACGGACTGCGCGCATCGCGACGACCTCCCGGCCGCGCGCCAGGGTTCCACCGGCCGGCCGTCGGCCGCGCCCGCCGCCGCGGCGCTGCCGGACGACGCGCTCGTCCTCGGCATGGATGTCGGCGGAACCACCATCAAAGGCTCGGTCACCGACGCGGGGGGCACGGCGCTGACGATGGGCGCGGTCGCCACGCCGAGCGGGCCTGCGGCTTTCGACGCGATGGGCGAGCTGGGTGAACGATTGCTCGCCGAACTGCCGGAATCCGGCCGCCGTCGCGTGCGCCGCGCGGCCGTGGTGCTGCCCGGCATCGTCGACACCGCCCGGTCGATCGCGGTGTTCAGCAGCAATGTCGGTTGGCGGGACGTGCCGGTCGGCGACCGCTTCACCCACCGCTGGGGTGTGCCGACGCTGATCGAACACGATGTCGCCGTGGCTGGTTGGGCGGAATGGCGGTACGGCGCGGGACAGGGTTACGACAACGTGTGCGTCGTCATTCTCGGCACCGGCGTCTCGGGGACCCTGTCGGTCGGCGGGAAGTTGGTTCGCAGCGGTTACGGGCAGGTCGGCGAGTACGGGCACATCCCCGTGCGGCGCGTGGGCGGATTGCCCTGTCCCTGCGGCAACACCGGCTGCGTCGAGACGGTCGCCTCGGGCGCGGCCATCGCGCGGGCCTACACCCGCCGCACCGGGCGCGAGATCGACGGCGCGGCCGAGGTCTTCGCACTCGTACCCGGCGATCCCGACGCGGCGGCCGTGGTCGAGGACGCGGTCGACGCCCTCGCCGACGGGCTGGTCGGCATCGTGCACGCGGCCTGCCCGGAACTGATCGTGCTCGGCGGCGGACTGGCCGGAGCGGGAGCTGCGCTCACCGACCCCCTGCACCGAGCCCTGGCCGCCCGCCTGCGCCTGGTCCCCGCGCCCCGAGTGGTGCTCGGCCGTTTCGGCGCCCGCGCGGGCCTGGCGGGCGCCGCGCTGTTCGCTCGCCGAGGGGCACTGACATGACCGTACCCACCGACCTGCTGATCCGGGGGCGCATCGTCTCCGCGAGCGTCGCGTTGGACGACGGGGTGGTGATGGTGTCCGGAGACTGGATCGAGGCGGTTCGGTCGTTCGCGCAATGGCGTGCGGCGCATCCCGGTTTACCTGAGCCGCCATTTTCTGGCACCGTGCTGCCGGGGCTTGTGGATATTCACAATCACGGCGGGTTCGGTCATCGGTTCGACACCGTGGACGGCGCGCACGCGCGGCAGGCGGCGCGATCGCATCATGCGCACGGCTCGACCACGGTGGTGGCCAGCGTGGTCACCGGTCCCGCCGCGGAGATGGTGGCGCAGACCGCGGTCCTGCGCGAACTCGCC
Source organism: Nocardia asiatica NBRC 100129 (assembly GCF_000308415.1). GTDB lineage: Bacteria > Actinomycetota > Actinomycetes > Mycobacteriales > Mycobacteriaceae > Nocardia > Nocardia asiatica. Next base: position 9,150 of record NZ_BAFS01000276.1, read on the forward strand.
GAGGAAGGCGTGCTCGGCGGCATCCATGTCGAGGGGCCGTTCCTGGCGCGAGCGCGGTGCGGCGCGCAGGACCCGCGCTTCCTGCGTGACCCCGATCTCGGGCTCACCGACCAACTGCTCGGCGCGGGAGGCGCGCACCTGCGCGCGATGACGCTCGCGCCGGAGCTTCCCGGCTACGCGGCGGTCGCGCGGCGGCTGGTCGACAACGGCGTGGTGGTCGCCCTCGGCCACAGCGACACCGATTACGCGTCCTTCCGCGATTCCCTGCTGCCGCGGGGTTCGGGCAGCCTGGTGACGCACTTGGCGAACGGCATGCCGCCGCTGCACCACCGGCAGCCCGGCCCGGTCGCCGCGGCGCTGGTGGCCGCCGCTGCCGGGGACGCGATCGTGGAGCTGATCAGCGACGGCGTCCACGTCGATCCGGGCTTCGCCGCGCTGGTGTTCGCCACCGCGCCGGGCCGCGTCGCGCTGGTCACCGATGCCATGCAGGCGGCGGGGCTCGGCGACGGCGAATACCGGCTCGGCCCGCAACCGGTGACGGTGCGCGACGGGGTGGCACGGATCGCCGACGGCTCGATCGCGGGCGGCGTGAGCACCCTGCTGGAGTGCCTGGCGCGCGCCGTGCGCGAATCCGGTGTCCCGCTGCGGGCCGCGGTGCTCGCGGCCACCTCGGTCCCAGCCGCCGCACTCGGGCTCACCGGCGTCGGTGACCTGCGGCCCGGTCATTTCGCCGACATATTGACAGCCAGTGACAATCTCCACTTGCGCGGGGTGCTCAGACGTGGACAGTGGTTGAGGTGATTCTCACCGTGACAATGAATCCCGCGTACGACATGACCTATCGCGTCGAACGCTTCGAGCGCGGGCAGGCCCATCGGGTCCGTTCGGTGGAGCAGCGCATCGGCGGCAAGGGCATCAACGTGACCCGGGTGTTGAACCAGCTCGGCAAATACGCCAGGGCCACCGGGTTCTCCGACCACGCCTTCGCCGCCGCCGCCGAATTGGAGATGCCGGTCGACTTCGTGCACGCGCTGCCCTGGGTGCGCCGCACGGTGGTGATCAGCGAATCCGAGGACGGCACGGCCACCGCGCTGTGGGAGCCGGGCGCCCGCGTCTCCAATCCGCATGCCGCCGAGCAATTGGCGGTGCGGGTGGCCGGCCTGCTGCCCGATATCGCCGGTCTGGTCATCTCCGGATCGCTTCCGGGCGGCATCGAACCTTCACTGCCCGCCGAGATCGCGCGCACCGCGATCGCGGCCGACGTGCCGACCGTCTGTGACGTCGACGGCGAGGCGCTGCGGTTGGCCGCCCAGGTGCCGGGCATCGTGCTCACGCCGAACGAGGCCGAACTCCAGCGCCTCACCGGCGCGGAGCCCGCGACCGCCGACGAGATCGTCGCCGTCGCGCAGCCGCTGATCGACAACGGTGTGCGCGCCGTGATCGCGACGCGCAGCCACGAGGGAATCACCGCGGTGACCGCCGACGGCGCCTGGTCGGCGGTGCTGCCCGAACCGCTCGCCGGAAACCCCACCGGCGCGGGCGATGCCGCGGTGGCCGCGGTGATCGCCGCCCTGTCGTCCGAACCGCGCACCGACTGGCCCGCCCTGCTCACCGACACGGTCGCGACGTCGGCGGCCGCCGTGGTCGTTCCGGTGGCCGGTGAGATCGACCGCGGTCTGCGCACCCGCCTCGCCCCCACGGTCCGCGTTCGAGAACTGGACTTGCCCACACCGCAGAAGGCTTCCTCATGACTGTCGCCCAGCGCACCGAGCCTCGGCGCGGCCCGCACCGGACCGATTCGCAGGCGCCGACCGGCCGCACCGCCGAGCGAAAGCGCCTCCTATGCCGCTGATCTCGATCCCGGAGCTGATCGCCGCAGCCCGTCCCGGCGGACTCGGCGCGTTCAACGTGATCACCCTCGAGCACGCCGAGGCGATCGTGGCGGCCGCGGAATCAGCCGAGCGCCCGGTGGTCCTGCAACTGTCGGAGAACACCGCGATCCATCGCCGTGGCATCGCCCCGATCGCCCTCGCCTGCCTGCGCATCGCCGCCGACAGCGACGCCGCCGTCGCGGTCCATCTCGACCATGCCACCAGCGCCGCGTTGATCCACACCGCGGTCGATCTGGGCATCCGCTCGGTGATGTACGACGGCTCCGCCCTCGATTACGCCGACAACGTCGCCGCCACCGCCGCGATCACCGCTTGGTGCCACGAGCGCGGGGTGCACATCGAAGCCGAACTCGGCGAGGTGGGCGGCAAGGACGGCGCGCACGCACCGGGCGCGCGCACCGATCCCCACGAGGCGGTCGAATTCGTGGCCGCGACCGGAGTCGACGCGCTGGCGGTAGCCGTCGGTTCTTCGCACGCCATGCATACCCGCACCGCCGAACTCGACAACGACCTGATCGGCCACTTGGCCGCGAAAGTCCCGGTCCCCTTGGTGCTGCACGGCTCCTCCGGCGTCCCCGATCAAGGTTTGCGCGCGGCCGTCGAGCACGGCATGACGAAGATCAACATCGCCACCCGCCTCAACATCCGGATGACGACCGCCATCCGCAGGTGCCTGACGAACGACCCCCGCCTCTCCGATCCGCGCAAATACCTGACGCCCGCCCGCGCCGCCATCCAGGCGGAAGTCGAACACTTCCTTCACCTCCTCGCCTGACCAGCCGCAGGAGGTGGCACCACGAAGCCGGACCGAGTGATTAGCTGGTGCGATGATCATTCGGCACGTGACGGTCGACTGTCGCGATCCCGCCGGCCTCGCGTCGTTCTGGAGCGCGGTCACCGGATGGCCGGTGACGGAAACGGACGCCCCCGACTATGCCGTCCTGGAAGCACCGGATGGAACACCCGGTCTGCTGTTCATCCGAGTACCCGAGACGAAGACGGTGAAGAACCGCGTCCACCTCGACTGGATGCCCACCACGGGCACCCGCGACGAGGAAGTCGATCGCGTGCTGACCCTCGGCGCCACCCTGCACGAGGACCACCGAACCCCCGACGGCCTCGGCTGGGTGACCCTGCGCGACCCGGAAGGCAACGAATTCTGCATCGAATCCGGCAGCTGACCGACACGCGCGACCTGAAGGTCACTCGCGATCAACGCAGCCAGGCGCAATGCAGGGGAAAGCGTTCGGCCGGCGGCGCGTGCGAGGGTTTACGCGCCGCCGGCCGTTTGTGGTGGGCAGGGCAGTTGTCCACCGGTTGTGCTGTCGATGAATCGCTTCGCACCGACGGGGACACTCTTCCGGATAGAGCTGAGTGCTGGGTGTAGTGAACCTGAGAGTCAGCTGGGAGCCGTGCGCTCGGGGCTTGCCGGTCAGGCGATTTCGGCGGCGCGGATCGCCGTGGTGAGCGCTTCCCACTGGGTCGGCGTGAACGCGAGCACGGGCGAGGCGTCCGGCGAACCCTGGAACTTGCTGTCGCGGACCAGCACACGGCCGCCGTCGAAGCAGACTTCGACGCAAGCGGTGCTGTCGTTGGAATGTGACGACTTGAACCAGCCGGTCGCGCTCCCCATGCCGGTCACGCTACCGCGTCGGCGCGGATCGCCGATGTGAATGCCGCCCACTGGGTCGGCGTGAACGCGAGCACGGGCGAGGCGTCCGGCGAACCCTGGAACTTGCTGTCGCGGACCAGCACACGGCCGCCGTCGAAACACACCTCTACGCATGCCTGGCTGTCGCTGGAATAGGACGATTTGAACCAGCCGGTCGCGCTCTCCATGCGATAACGCTACAGCGCGGCGAGGCTGCGTTCGATCAACGTCATCGACTCGTTCCGCGGGAGCGCGTGCTCGGCGAGAGTGGTTGCGAACATGGTTCCGAGGTGACGCACCGGTTCGCTTTCTTCGATCACTCCGAGATGGACCAGCGTCTCGGTCCACGCCACGTCGGGTAGGAGTTCGCTACCGAACCCGAGGAGATGGAATGACGCGCCGGTGAGCAACACACCGCCTGGGGCTTCGAACGGTACGACCCGAACATCGACCGTGTCGGCGTGCGTCGCGGTGATCGACAAAAGATGGCGGAGCTGATCTTTCAGGATCGTCACACCCCCGGTGCGCTGGGTCAGCGCGGCCTCGTTGACGATCGCGGTGAGCTGTAGCGGCTCTGATCCGGTGAGCCGCTGCTGACGCCGCATGCGCACCTCGACCCACCGATCGATCTCCACTTGCCGAACTCTCGCCCGATCGTTGGCGATCACGGCCCGCGCGTAGTCCTCGGTCTGCAGTAGACCGGGGATCAAGATACTCGTGTAACTCCGGACGTTTCGCGCCCCGTGCTCCAATCCATAAAGGCGCATCACCTCCTCCGACAGCAGCCCCGCGTACTCCGACCACCATCCGCGTCGCTTGGCGATCTCCCGCAGGCGCAGCATCTCCGCACGCTCGTCCGGGTCGAATTCCAGCAGGCTCATGAGATTCCGCAGCTTGTCCTCGGCCAGGACGCGTTCTTTCTCCACCTTCGACCAGTACGACAGCGTGAACCCGAGTTCCTTGGCGATGACCGACGCGGAGACGTCGAACTCGGTGCGGCGGCGCTTGATTCGGAGCATGAGCTCCCAGCGCGCGACCGTGGGCGAGAGTGGTGCCATCGTCCGATGAATCCTTCCGGCTCCGGCTGTGCGTGCAGATGACCGTACCCGCATCCACGCCGCGCCGAGTTTGTCAAATTGACTGGTCAACTTGACTTCTCCAGCACTCCGTCCCTACGCTTCCTGTGTTGCGCATCACAGGTGGGGGGCTTCGCGCGAACCCGCTCGGTGGGGATGGAGGGGGTTCTGATGTCCGTGCATGTCGTCGACCGGAATTGGATCGTGAGCGATCGGACGCCGCATCAGGCGCGGCGGGTCAGTGACGACACGTGGGTGGTGTCCTTCCTGCGCGGCCGGATGGTGTCCACAGAGCAGGCGACGGCGGCGATCCAAGCGGCGGAGCTGGTTTCACTGACGGAGGAGCTGGTGGGCCGGTTCGGGCTCACGGCGCTGGAGGCTGTCGGCCTCGTCGTCCTCGAATCACCGTGGGACACCAGGCCGATGCGCGATCGGTACCGATTGCCGCGTCCGGGCGGGCGGCATCGTCGATGATCCTCGCGTCTCGCGTGACGCCCGGCGCGACCATTCGATCCAGGGGGTTTTCGCAGTGGAGCCACTGCCGACCAAAGAGCTCGTCCTGCACGCCTGCCGTACCGCGCCGCGCCGCGCCCACCCGATCCTGGAGTCCGCCCACCTACTCGCGGATCTGCACAAGCGCCGTCTGCGCTGCGCACTGGGCACGGCCGACATCGACCGACATCGCGCCCGGCTCGTGCTCGCCATCGACCGCTGGGTCGCCACCCAGGCGCCCCTGCCGCACGGCGGCGCGCACATGCACACCGAAACCGTAGGCATGGTGGTCGACCGTCTCGCCCAGTTCTCCGCCTGCGCATACGAAATCCTCTCCGGCGCACCGGAATGGGCGGTGCACAACGCTTGGGAGCGCCTCGCCGAACTCGCGCTCGGCTACGAGGATCTCGCCTACGAGGTCGCGGCGGGCCTGCGCCGCCTGCCGTATCTCAGCGGCCCGCGCGAACAGCCCTGACCCGCGCCGTCCAGCCCCGAGCGGCCATCGCATGCACCGGCGACTCACGCCTCATCCAGGTCCGGCCAGGCGTTGGCCTCGACCCGGGCGCGCACTCGGGCCACGTCGGCTTCGGACGGCATGGCGTTGGTGATCTTGGTGATCATCACCTGGATGTCGGTCGCACCGATGTCCGTCCCGCCGGAGCCGGTGAGCGCGGCGGCGATCCGGGCCACCTCCTCGTCGGACAGGCGGCGGCGCAGCAGCGCGAGCAACGGGATGTAGTCGGAGTCCGGGACGCCGTCCGGGTATCCGACCCGCAGCCAGCCGATGATCGCGTTCAGGAAAGGGGGCATCGGCGGCGGCTCCGGTCAGTCGGAATCGGCGGGCGGATCGGCCAGTGGCCAGCCGCCCGCGGCCAGACGGGAGGCGACGCGGGCGACGTCCCGCTCGTCCGGCTGCTCCATGGCGAACCGGGCGATGGCCTGCTCGATCTCGGCGCGGCCGATCCGGCTGTCCGGATTCGACGCGACCAGTTCCTCCGCGATGGCGACCACCTCGTAATCGGTGAGGTGCCGATGCAGGACCGCGAACAGGGCGACGTAATCCGACCGCGGAACACCTTGCGGATAGCCCGAGCGCAGCCAGCCCACCACCTTGCCGAGCAGTTTCGGCCGAGCCGAAACGGGTTTCCCTGGATCGGTCACACTGACACTCCTCACGCCTGCCCGAACAGATGGATGCCGAATCTGGCGGCGAGAAACGCCTTCGCCGTGTACAGGATTCCGCTGACGATGGCCACGACGACCAGCACGAAGCACGTCAGCGCGAGCGCCAGCGCGGGATAGTTGCGCCGCACCGTGCCGGTACTCGCGTCGGTCGTCACCGTCGTCGACCAGAACCGCACTCCGATCGCGAAGATCATCGGCAGCCCCGCTCCGAGTATCAGCCCGGCCACGGTGACTTTCCACAGCGCGTTCAGATTCGTGACGAGAGTATGCACGCCTTGGCCTCCTTACACCTGGGCCGAGTGGTTCGAGTCCGCCGACGTGGCCCGATCACTCGCGCCGGGAGGATCGGACTGCTCGCCCGGCCACTCGTTGACGTTGCCGGTGTGCACCGGATCGCGCCGCGACCGCAGGTACATCAGCGCCGACAGCCCGAGCAGGAGGCCGAATACCAGGAGCACCCCGGCCAGCCCGCCGACGACGTGCGCGACGACCCAGCAGATCGCACCGGCCGCCGCGGCCAGCGGCAGCGTGAGCAGCCAGGCGACCACCATCCGGCCCATCACGCCCCAGCGCACCTCGGCGCCCTTACCCAGGCCGGTGCCGAGGATCGAGCCGGTCGCGGTCTGCGTGGTGGACAGCGGGAGCCCGAAGTGGGCCGAGGTGAGGATGATCGCGGCCGAGGCGGATTCCGCCGCGAGCCCCTGCGGAGAGTCGATCTCGACCAAGCCCTTGCCCAGCGTGCGGATGATCCGCCAGCCGCCGAGATAGGTGCCCGCCGCGATGGCGACGGCGCACGCGGCCATCACCCACAGCGGCAGCTCGTCGTCCTTGGTGAGCGTGCCGTGCGCCACGAGCGCGAGGAAGATCACGCCCATCGTCTTCTGCGCGTCGTTCGTGCCGTGCGCCAGCGAGACGAGGGAGGCGGAGCCGATCTGCCCCCAGCGGAAACCTTCGGTGATCTTGTCCTGCTCGGCGTCGCGCGTGATCCGATACACCAGCCAGGTGCCGATCGCCGAGACCAGCGCGGCGACGACGGGCGCGAGCACGGCGGGAAGAACGATCTTGGTCAGCACGCCCTCCGAGCCGGACGCCCAGATCACCCCGCTCCAGCCGAGCGCGGCCAGCGTCGCCCCGATCAGACCGCCGAACAGCGCGTGCGAGGAACTCGACGGCAGACCCAGCAGCCAGGTGAGCAGGTTCCACAGGATCCCGCCGACCAGACCGGCGAACACGATCACCAGCAGGTCGTGGCCGCCGACGGCGTCGAGCCGCACGATCCCCTTCGCCACGGTGGCGGCCACGGCCACCGACAGGAACGCGCCGAGCAGGTTCAGCACCGCCGAGAGCGCGACCGCCACGCGCGGCCGGAGCGCTCCGGTGGCGATCGAGGTCGCCATCGCGTTGGCGGTGTCGTGGAAGCCGTTCGTGAAATCGAATGCGAGCGCCGTGACGATGACGATCAGGAGAACCAGTAATTCGACGGTCACGCCTCCAGTCTGCTGCACCCCCGATCGCCGCAGCCACGCCGGTGACCTGAAGTTACGTGGGCCGGCCTGGACCGGCCCGGTTCGCCCTGGTCAGCCGACTCGCGTGCAGTGCGCGGCCACCGGCCGACCGGCGAACCGATCATCGATCCAGGAGTTCGCGCCGGGAATGCCGCTCAGCCCCACCAGGAAGTGTTCGCCGAGATAGACCTGGAAATCCACCGGCGTCCCGCCGCCGCACCAGTCCGCGTAGAGGTTTTCCGCGCCGGCCAGCGGCACCCACGGGTCGTGCGTGGCGTGGTAGAGGAAGACCGGCATCGTCGGCGCCCGCGCACCCAGCCGATTCGCGGCCAGGATCTCCCGGACCATCGGCAGCTCGGTGGGCGCCGCGGCGTGTGTGAGCGCCTGCACCGGAATCGGCGCCACGACACCGGCGAACTCCTCCGCTGTCATGCACAGGTCCTTGCCGATCTGGGCCAGTCGCCAGCCGTTGTCGTTCATCAGGCCGAGCAGTTCGGGGTATTCCCGCGCCAGCCCGAGCGTCGCGGCCAAGAAGACTCCGGAGGCGGCGTTGCGGCCGTTCATGGTGGACAGCAGCATGCCGAAGTCGGCGGGAACGCCGCCGAACGCCGCGCCAACCAGATTCAGCTCGGGCGCGTACTCCGGGGCCAGCTGGGCGGCCCACCCGCTGGCGATCGCGCCGCCGGAGTATCCGGTGACCACCGTGGGCGCGTCCGGGTGCAGCCCCAGCTCAGGCGCTGTCACCACGGCGCGGATCGAGTCGAGCACCGCGTGCCCGGCCATCAGTCCCGCCCCGTATGCCTGCCGCGGACCCTGATGGTCCGGGACGAGCACCGCGTAGCCCTTGGCCAGCGGGATCTGGGCGGCCCACAACTTGGCCGACAGCTCGGTCCTGAGTTCGTAGGACGGTGCGCACCGATGCCCGAGCGAGTCGATCGCGGCATTGAACGACAGCACCGGGCGCGGTCCCGGCCCGGGCCACGGCGCGCGCGGCACGAGCAGCGTCGCGACCACCGGCACCGGACGATCCTTGGCGTCGGTGGACCGGATCAGCAGTTCGGTCGACTGCAACGGGAACACGGTCAGCCCCGTACCTCCGGGACGGGAGGCGAGAATCGTTCCAGGAGGAAGACTCTCGAATTCCGGCGGCGGCACGTAGAACGGATCGTTGAGCGGCGTGGGCAGAATGCCCGAATACTCGCGCGAGGGCGTGAGGAACTGCTCGATCGGATTCGCCTGCGCGGGCGTACCGACCGCACAAACCGCCAACGCGCCGAGCAACGCCACTACCAGCCGGGCATACCGCCCGCACAGCACATTTCGCATCAACCCACCCGCCCGCCGATTCCTTGTCCGGAAGTACGAACCGGCCGGACCATGTGCATTGTGGCGGCCATCCGGAACCTTGCGCTGCCCATACTTACAGTGGCTCGACGCGCTCGGCACGCCCGACACGCGCCCCGCGCGGGAGCGGGCGCGCTTCACATCGCGGCGACGCTCACGGCAGCAGCGCGCGAACCGTATCGATGGTGTCCGCCTGGGCGGGTTCTTTGTCGGGGCGGTAGCGCACCACACGAGCGAATCGCAAAGCGACTCCGCCGGGGTAGCGCGGGCTCACCTGAACGCCGTCCAAGGCGATCTCGACGACGAGTTCCGGCCACAGATACACGGTGTGCTGATCGCGGGAGCGCTCGTGGCGCGGGAATTCGGCGGTCTGCCAGTGCAGCAGCGCGTCGGTGAGCCCTTTGAAGGTCTTGCCGACCATGACCGGCTCGCCGGTCTCCGGATCACGCGCGCCCAAGTGCAAGTTCGACAGATAGCCGGTGCGGCGCCCGTAACCCCACTCCGCCCCGAGCACGATCAGGTCGAGGGTGTGCGTCGGCTTGATCTTCTGCCAGGCCCTGCCCCGCCTGCCCGCGGCATACGGCGCGGTGAGCGACTTGATCATGACGCCCTCGTGCCCCGCCGCCAGCGCGCCGTCGAAGTATTCGGCGGCCGTCTCGGCGTCCGGCCGCAGCAGCGCGGGAATGGCGTGCGCGCCGGCCACCTTCGTCAGCGCGGCGCGCCGCTCCGACAGCGGAGCGTCGAGCAGGTCGCGGCCGTCCAGGTGCAGGCAGTCGAAGAAATACGGGTGCAGCAGCAGTTCCCGGGTGGAACTCACCTCGGCGAAGCGGCTCATGGTCTCCTGGAACGGGCGTGGCCGCCCGGAGTCGGTGAGCGCCAGCGTCTCGCCGTCCAGCACGACGCTCGCGCAGTCCAAGGCCGCGACCAGCTCGACGAGTTCCGGCACGCCCGCGGTGATCTCCCGCAGCGTCCGGGTGAACACCCGGATCCGGTCGCCGTCCCGGTGCACCTGAATGCGGGCGCCGTCCAATTTGTGCTCGACGCTCACCTCGCCCTCGAACTCGATCAGCGCCTCGTCCAGCGTCGCACCGGGCGAGGCGAGCATGGGCTGGATCGGGCGGCCGACTTCGAGCCGGAACTCCGCGAGCGCCGCGGCGCCACCGGTCAGCGCCGCGACGGCGGTGACCGGCAACCGGCCCGACAACATGTAGGCCCGGCGCACCAGGTCCGGCGGCACGCCCGCGGCGACCGCCACGGCTTCGGCGACCACGGCGGTGAGCGCGCCCTGGCGTAATTCGCCGGTGAGCAGGCGCACCAGAAAGCCCTGTTCGTCCACGGTCGCCGCGGACCACAGCGCCGCGAGCAGTTCCTTGCGCCGGGCGGCGGAACCGGCGCCGGAAGTGCCGGCCAGATCGCTCAGCGCGGCGTGCACCGCCGCGACCGACAGCGTCGCCACCGGCGCGGGAGCGATGTCGAGGGTGGTGAGCGTGCGCCATCCGGTGCCGATCCGGCCCTGCGGTAGCTCGCCGGACGCCCACGCGACCACCGGGGCGAGCTCCTCGGGCGCGGCCGAGGTCAGCAGCCGCGCCAACGTGGCGATCTTCGTCTTGCGTGACTTGGTCGCGCGCACGGTCTCCGAGGCCACGACGACATCCGAGAACAACACTCTGCCGACGGTAGCCGCCGGGTACGACATCGGGGCGCGACCGGCTGTTAATCATCAATTGGCACGGATGCGAAAGCGACCATAAACTGGACGCATGGCCAAGACCTATGTCGGCGCTCGGTTGCGTCAGCTGCGGACCGAACGCGGGCTGAGCCAGGTCTCCCTGGCCCAGCAGCTGGAGATCTCGGCCAGCTATCTCAACCAGATCGAGCACGACGTGCGCCCGCTCACCGTCCCGGTGTTGCTGAAGATCAGCGACGTGTTCGGCGTCGACGCCACCTTCTTCTCCGCCCAGGACGACACCCGCCTCATCGCCGAACTCCAAGAGGTGGTGATGGACCAGGAACTCGGCATCGAGGCCGACGCCCAGGAGATCGCGGACATGGTCTCGGCACACCCGAGTATGGCCCGCGCGCTGGTCAACATGCACAACCGGTACCGCAACACCTCCGCGCAGCTGGCCGCGGCCACCGAGGATCGGTTCGCCGACAGCGCGGGCAGCGGGGCGATCAGCAAACCGCACGAGGAAGTGCGGGACTACTTCTATCAGCGGCAGAACTACATCCACGAGCTGGACACCGCCGCGGAAGACCTCACCGCGCGCATCCGTTTCCACGGCGGCGACGTGAACAGCGAGGTCGCCAGGATGTTGCGCGCGCACGACGTGCGGATCACCGAGCGCATCGACCTCGGCGAGGGTGTGCTGCACCGCTACGATCCGCAGACGCGGAACCTGGAGATCGCCCCGCACCTGTCCGGCGGGCAACGGTCGTTCAAGCTCGCCGCCGAGCTGGCCTACTTCGAGTGCGGCGAGCTGCTGGAAAAGCTGGTCGAGGAGGGAAATTTCGCGTCCGAGGACGCGCGCAAGCTGGCCATGCTGGGCCTGGCCAACTACTTCGCGGCGGCGACGGTGCTGCCGTACACGCATTTCCACGAGGTCGCCGAGGACTTCCGCTACGACATCGAACGGCTGTCGGCGTTCTTCACCCAGAGCTACGAGACCATCTGTCACCGGCTCTCCACGTTGCAGCGGCCGTCGCTGCGCGGCGTGCCGTTCTCGTTCGTGCGGGTGGATCGGGCGGGCAACATGTCCAAGCGCCAGTCCGCCACCGGTTTCCACTTCTCCGCCAGCGGCGGGACGTGTCCGCTGTGGAATGTCTACGAGACCTTCGCCTATCCCGGCAAGATCATGACCCAGATCGCGCAGATGCCCGACGGCCGCAAATACCTGTGGGTGGCGCGCACGGTGGAACGCCGCGCCACCCGCTTCGGCCAGCCGAGCAAGACCTTCGCCATCGGTCTCGGCTGCGAACTGCGGCACGCGGCCCGCGTGATCTACGCCGACGGCATCGACCTCGACGAAGTGCAGCCGACGCCGATCGGTGCGGGCTGCCGGGTCTGCGAACGCGCCAACTGCCCCCAGCGCGCATTCCCGCCCTTGGGCAAGGTGCTCGACATCAGCGAACATCGCAGCTCGGTATCGCCGTACGTGCTGAAGTAGTCGCACACCGCACACCACACACCGCACACCGCCGCCACGCTCGAGCGGGCGCACAACGCCGCCGCCACACTCGAGCGGGCGCGGCCGCAGCGGTCACGATGCCGCGCGACGCGGCTCGGGAATTCCGCGACATGGCGATCGACGACGCCTGGGATGGTCCGCAGCCCGATCAGACCTGCACCGGCCGAGTCGTTCCGGTGCGGCGAACCGACGGCGGAACACGACGACCGCCCGGGTACCGGTGTACCGATACCGGGCGGAGGCCACGTTCGATCAGGCGGCTTGCGCCCTTCGCTGCATCCGTAGGCCGGCTACCGTCATGATCAGCGCGGCGACCAGCAACAGCGCGAGTGTCCAAGCGAGGGTGGCGAATCCGTGGGGCGCCGCGGCGGCCGCGACCAGCGGGCCGGCGGTCGCGCCCACGTAGAAGCTGAACATGGCGACCGACATGGCGGCGGCGCGGGATTCACCGCCGAGTTCGCCCGCGCTCTGCAATACGGCCGGAGCGATGATGCCGAGCCCGCCGACCAGAACGGCGAGCAGGACGGCCAGCACGGCCGGGTGGGTTCCCGCGAAGGTCGCGATGACCATCGCCGTGGCGGCGATCAGCACGCCGAGCACGATCTGACCGTGCTTGGACAGCCGAGCCAGCGGCACCGCGAGCACGGGCAGCGCGAGCATCACCGGGAGCGCGCCCGCACGCAGCGCGAGCAGTTCGCCGGAGCCACGCACCACCCCGGTCAGTTCGAGGCCGGTGTACACCCCGACCATGACCGCCATGCTCATCGCGCCCGCGATCAGCATCGGCAGCAGCGCCCGGATGCGCAGCACCGCGGGAATCGCGGCGTAGCTGTGCCGCAGCGGCAGGTCCCGACCGGTGGGCGCGTCCGACAGCAGCGCTGACCGCAGCACCAGTGCGAGCACGGCGAAGACGATCGCGGAGGCGACGAATACGGTGCGCCACGGGAACGCGCCCACCATCCACTGCGACACGATCTGCGCTACCACCGTCGCCGCGAGGAACGAGGTAGCCACGGACATGGTGGCCACGGCGCGGTGCGCGGGAGCGATGCGGGTGGCGACGTAGGCCATGATCGCGGGCGGAATCGAGCCGACCACCAGGCCCTGCGCGACCCGCAGGACGACGGCCACCGGCGCACTGAACGCCATGCCGGTCAATAGTGTGACCACTGCGGCCGCCAGCATCCCGGTGACCAGTACCCGGCGGTGACCGTAGCGATCCGACAGTGGCCCGAACAGGACGAAGCCGCCTGCGTAGCCGAACGCGAACGCGCTGATGATCCAGGTCATCGCGGCCGAACCGACGCCCCAGTCGGCTCGCATGGCGGTGAAAAGCGGGATGGGAACGTACATCTGGCCCGTGGCAAGCAGGGCGGACAGGACGAAGAAGGGCAGGGTGCGCCCGGTGTGGGCACGCGAAGAGGCGTCCCGGGTGCGCGTCCGGACCGGAGCCACGGACTGGAAGGTGGGCATTGCCATGGATCGAAGGTAGGCCCGGAGCGCGCACATTGTCAACCAAATAGTTGGTTTAATGGAATGGTAAAGTGTCCGTCATGACGGCCACGATGAAACGCAGTGACGCGACCAGACAGGCTCTGTTGCGCGCCGCGCGCGACGAATTCGCCCGCTACGGGCTGGCCGGAGCGCGGGTCGACCGGATCGCGGAGGCGGCGGGCGTCAACAAGGAGCGCATCTACGGCCTGTTCGGCAGCAAGGACAAGCTGTTCGACGTCATCCTGATCGACACGCTGCGCGAGTTCATCGACGTGGTGAAACCGCTGGCCGACACCGAACCCGGCGCGTACGTCGGCAAACTGTTCGACTACCACCGGGACAACCCGCAACTGTTGCGGCTGCTGCTCTGGGAGGCGCTGCACCGCGGCGCGGACGCGCACGACATCGACGGCTGGCGCGCCGCGCATTACGTGCGCAAATCCGACCGCGCCCAGGAGCAGTTCGACGTGGACTCCGCGAACGCCGGTCGCCTGCTGCTGGCGCTGTGCGGGCTGGCCAACTGGTCGCACGCGGTGCCGCAGACCACCAAGCTGCTGCTCGGCGAGTCCGCCGCGGCGGACAAGGACGCCACCCGCGCGTTCCTGATGGAGTTCGCCAGGGCGGCGATGCGGCGCGACCCGGCCTCCGGCGAGCGGACAGCCGGCCTCCCGGAGGTCGAGCTGGTCAATGATTTGACCACCGGCGACCAGCAGTCCGAGGTGCACCGGGCCGCTCAGCGGCTGCGCGATGCCCAAGCCGCGGCCGAAGCCGCCCGCGCGGAACTCGCCACGGCCCTGCGGGCAGCCCACACCGCGGGCGCGAGCGCCAATCAGCTCGCCAGACAGGTATCCGGCACCCTGTCGCGCCCCGTCGTGCTCAAGCTACTGTCCCAGCCCGAGCACTGACACGACTAGAATCCGTCTTCTTCCAAATTCATGATGTCGTTGTCGAGCGCGGCGAGGATCCCGCGTACGGCGGTGAGGTTCGGCAGCACGTTCTTGGCGAAGAAGCGGGCGACGGCGACCTTCCCGGCATAGAAAGCGCGATCCTTCTCCGGAGCGTCGGCGGCCAGTGCGGCGGCCGCGATCTCCGCTTGCACCAGCAGCCGCCAGCCGATCAGCAGGTCGCCCACCGCGAGCAGGAAGCGAACCGAACCGAGACCGATCTTGTAGAGCTCGGTGGGCGTCTCCTGGGCAGCCATCAGGAAGCCGGTGAGCGTGGCCGCCATCGCCTGCACGTCCTCCGCCGCCGTGCGCAGCAGTTCGCGCTCGGCGCCGAAGCGGCCGGTCTTCGCGTCCAGGAACGCCGCGATCCGCGCGTTGACATGGCCGAGCGCCACGCCTTTGTCGCGGATGATCTTGCGGAAGAAGAAGTCCTGCGCCTGGATGGCGGTGGTGCCCTCGTAGAGCGAGTCGATCTTCGCGTCGCGGATGTACTGCTCGATCGGATAGTCCTGCAGGAAGCCGGAACCGCCCAGGGTCTGCAGCGACTCGGTGAGGTACTGGTAGGCCCGCTCCGAGCCCACACCCTTGACGATCGGCAGCAGCAGGTCGTCCACCCGATGCGCCAGATCGGGATCGGCGCCCGAAACGAGCTGCGCTACATCGGCGTTCTGGTGGGCGGCGGTGTACAGGTACACCGCGCGCAGCCCCTCCGCGTACGCCTTCTGCATGGCCAGCGAGCGCCGCACGTCCGGGTGCTGGGTGATGGGGACGCGGGGGGCGGCCTTGTCGGTCATCTGCGTCAGGTCGGCGCCTTGGACCCGATCCTTGGCGTAGTCGAGCGCGTTGAGATAGCCGGTGGACAGGGTGCCGGAGGATTTGACGCCGACCATCATGCGCGCGTTCTCGATGACCTGGAACATCTGCGCGATGCCGTTGTGCACCTCGCCGACCAGCCAGCCCTTGGCCGGGATGCCGCGGCCGCCGAAGGTCAGTTCACAGGTGGGTGAGGACTTCAAGCCCATCTTGTGCTCGACCCCGGTGACGTACACGCCGTTGCGCTCGCCGAGCTCCAGGGTCTCGGGGTCGAACAGGAATTTCGGCACGTAGAACAGCGACAGGCCCTTGGTGCCCGGTCCGGCGCCCTCCGGCCGGGCCAGCACCAGATGGAAGACGTTCTCGGCGGTGTCGCCGACCTCCGCACCGGAGATGAACCGCTTTACGCCTTCGATGTGCCAGGTGCCGTCTTCCTGCCTGATCGCCTTGGTGCGTCCGGCGCCGACGTCGGAACCGGCGTCGGGCTCGGTGAGCACCATGGTGCCCTGCCAGCCCTTTTCGAAGCCGAGCGCGGCCCAGTGCCGCTGCTGCCCGGTGCCGACGTTGTACAGCACCGACGCCATCACCGGGCCCATGTTGAAGAACGACGCCGACGGATTGGCGCAGGTGATCATCTCGGCGACCGCCCACACCAGCACCGCGGGCGCCGGGGTGCCGCCCATGCCCTCCGGCATGCCCAGCCGGCTCCAGTCCGAGTCGCGCACGGCGGCGACCGTTCTACGGAGCGGCTCCGGAACAGAGATCGAGAACGTGGTCGGGTCGTAGACCACCGGATCGCGATCGGCCGCCACGAAAGAGTCCGCCACCGGCCCCTCGGCCAAGCGCCGAACCTCGGACAGGATCGCGCGGACGGTGTCGGAATCGAGGTCGCCGTAAGCGCCCGTATCGAGCAGCTTGCCCAGCTCGAGCACTTCGAACAGGTTGAACTCGATATCCCTCAGGTTCGCCTTGTAGTGGCCCATCGGGTCCTCCTCGACTCGAGTCCGCGGCCCGCCGCCGCGGCATCGGACGGTTCAGCCGTCGTCCGAATCGAAGCGTGCCGCATCGTGGCGACGCTACGCAACCGTAGCCACCTGGGCCCCGGCCAGCGGGTTTGCCACAACCTCACAACTGTTCACCGTCCGTTTACGGGAAAGGTTCACACCGGCGAAACAGACGAAACGGACTTGTCATCGAGAGATATTCCGGCGCAACAACTCCTGGCTACCGTTCGCAGCACGGATACAGCCGTTGTATACAGCCCCGTCTACAGCCGTGAGCGGGGCGAAGACGGCGGCATTCGGTGCGGCGCCCAGCCGACGCCGCGGCAACACCTGATGAGGAGAGGGTTCGCCCCATGCCAGATTCCCGTGCCGTCCATCGCTCCAGGCGCTTGATCCGAGCGGTGGCGGCGCCCACCGCTCTCGCGCTCGCCGGCCTGTTGCTGACCGCCTGTGGCGCCAAGGACGACGCCTCGACCACCGGCTCGAACGCCGCCTCCTGCGTGGACACCTCGAAGGACTCGATCAAGGTCGGTTCGCTGCACTCGCTGTCCGGCACGATGGCCATCTCCGAGGTCACCGTCGCCAACTCGACCAAACTGGCCGTCGACCAGATCAACGCGGCGGGCGGCGTGCTCGGCAAGAAGATCGAGCTGGTGCTCGAGGACGGCGCCTCGGATCCGAAGACCTTCGCGGAGAAGGCGGAGAAGCTGATCAGCTCCGACTGCGTCGCCGCGGTGTTCGGCGGCTGGACCTCGTCGAGCCGCAAGGCGATGAAGCCGAAGTTCGAGAGCCTGAACTCGCTGCTCTACTACCCGGTCCAGTACGAGGGCCTGGAGGACAGCAAGAACATCTTCTACACCGGCGCGACCACCAACCAGCAGATCGTCCCGGCGCTGGACTATCTGAAGCAGAAGGGCATCACCTCCCTCTACCTGGTCGGTAGCGACTACGTCTTCCCGCAGACCGCCAATCGCGAGATCAAGGCGTACGCCGCTGCCAACGGCATCGAGATCAAGGGCGAGGACTACACCCCGCTCGGGTCCACCGACTTCTCCACCATCGTGAACAAGATCCGCACCGCCAAGGCGGGCGCGGTGTTCAACACCCTCAACGGCGACTCCAACGTGGCGTTCTTCCGCGAGTACAGCAACGCGGGCCTGAAGGCCGCCGAGATGCCGGTGGTCTCGGTGTCCATCGCCGAGGAAGAGGTCGCCGGCATCGGCGCCCAGCACATCGCCGGACAGCTCACCGCGTGGAATTACTACCAGACCGTCGACAACCCGGTGAACAAGAAGTTCGTCGCCGACTACAAAGCCGCCTTCGGCGCCGACAAGCCGACCTCCGACCCGATGGAGGCCGCGTACGCCTCGGTCTACCTGTGGAAGAACACCGTCGAGAAAGCCCAGTCGTTCCAGGTGGCGGACATCCAGGCCGCCGCCGACGGCGTCAGCTTCGACGCGCCCGAAGGGCTGGTCACCATCGACGGCTCGAACCACCACATCACCAAGACCGCCCGGATCGGCGAGATCCGTCCCGACGGCCTCATCTACACCGTGTGGGACTCCGGCAAGGCCGTGACGCCGGACCCGTACCTGAAGTCCTACGACTGGGCCAAGGGCCTGAAGTAGTCCGCCGCTGTCCGCGGCCCAGCTGCCGGTGCCCGCCCAGCGATGCCATCGCACGGGCGGTCACGCGGAGCGAGTAATGAGGGGGGCCGCGGACAGCATCGGACCGATCCGGTCACGGCAACAAGCA
This sequence comes from Nocardia asiatica NBRC 100129, assembly GCF_000308415.1. GTDB lineage: Bacteria > Actinomycetota > Actinomycetes > Mycobacteriales > Mycobacteriaceae > Nocardia > Nocardia asiatica. Next base: position 27,493 of record NZ_BAFS01000276.1, read on the forward strand.
GCCTGGCTCACGTCCGAAGTGACGGCCGATCGAACAAGCGGCGACCACACGGACCGAACGCCGCGAACGCTCACCGCCACAGAGGCCGACAAACCCCCAGATCGACTCAGGAGGCCGCGAACAACAAAGCACGGAACACGGCCAGGCGAACCTTTCGGGCCGCACACACGCTCCCTACGTGCCCCGCTCACCAACACTCCAGGTTACGAGCGAAGCGAGACCGAGCATCCGCCGTTCGCGGCCCGGCTCGCGTTTGCGCGGCCGCCGCGCAAGCGACGAAGGAGCAAGCGGCGGCCGCGCAAACGCGAGCCACAAAGGGGCCGCGAACACGCCGCGACGAAGTCGCGGCAATTAGACACAGGAGCCTTTCTCCCATGGACGTAGTGATCGGACAGCTCTTCACCGGGCTGAGTCTGGGATCGATCCTCTTGCTCGCCGCGCTCGGGCTCTCGCTGACCTTCGGTCAGATGGGCGTGATCAACATGGCGCACGGCGAATTCATCATGGCCGGTTGCTACACGACCTACGTGGTGCAGAAGGTCGTCTCGTCGGCGGGCGTCTCGCTCGTGGTCTCCCTGCTGATCGGCTTCCTGGTCGGCGGCCTGCTCGGCGCCGCGCTGGAGATGGGCCTGATCCGCTGGATGTACGACCGGCCGCTGGACACCCTGCTGGTCACCTTCGGGGTGGGGCTGGTGCTGCAACAGCTGGCCCGCGACATCTTCGGCGCGCCCGCCAAGAACGTCATCGCGCCGGAGTGGCTCAGCGGCGGTGTCACGATCCTGGGCGCGGTGGTGCCGAAGACGCGCATCTTCATTCTCGTCCTCGCGGTCGTCGCGGTGAGCGCGCTGGCCGCGGTGCTCAAGGCGACTCCGCTGGGCCGCCGCATCCGTGCGGTGGTGCAGAACCGCGGACTGGCCGAGACTTCCGGCGTCTCCAGCCGTTTCACCGACATCAGCACGTTCTTCATCGGCTCTGGCCTGGCGGGCGTGGCCGGTGTCGCGCTCACCTTGATCGGCTCGACCAGCCCGACCATCGGTCAGAGCTACCTGATCGACGCGTTCCTGGTGGTGGTCATCGGCGGGCTCGGTCAGATCAAGGGCACCGTGATCGCGGCGTTCACGCTCGGCCTGCTCAACTCCTACATCGAATACTCGACCACCGCGTCCATCGCGAAGGTCGTCGTCTTCGTCGTCATCGTCATCTTCTTGCAGGTCCGCCCGCAGGGCCTGTTCACCGTCCGGACAAGGAGTCTGGCATGACCTCGCTCGTACAGCGGTGGCGCGCGCGATCCTGGTTCACCACGTCGGCCGGATTCGCCGTCGCCGCGATCCTGTTGTTCGCGGTCGCGCCCGCCGTGCTCAGCGATTTCCGGCTCAACCTACTGGCGAAGTTCCTGTGCTTCGCGATCGTCGCGGTGGGCATCGGATTGGCTTGGGGGCGAGGCGGGATGCTGACCCTCGGTCAAGGCGTGTTCTTCGGGATCGGCGCCTACATCATGGCCATGCACCTGCAGATGGCCGACGCCGCCCGGCTCGGCAACGACGTGCCGGAGTTCATGGAGATCGCGGGCATTCGCGAACTGCCGTCGTTCTGGCAGCCTTTCGCGTCGGCTCCGGTGGCGCTGCTGGGCATCCTGGTGCTGCCCGCCCTGATCGCCGCGGCGCTCGGTTACGGCGTGTTCAAGCGGCGCGTGAAGGGCGCCTACTTCGCCATCCTCAGTCAGGCGCTGGCTGCCGCGCTGGCCATTCTGCTGACCGGCCAGCAGGCCATCGGCGGATTCACCGGTCTGTCGGATTTCCGCGCCTTCTTCGGTTTCAAGCTGTCGGACCCGGTGAACCGGCGCATGCTGTTCTTCCTCGCCGCGGGCACGTTGCTGGTGGTGGTCGCGCTGGTGCGGCAACTGATGCACAGCCGGTACGGCGAACTGCTCGTGGCGGTCCGCGACCAAGAGGAGCGGGTGCGCTTCCTGGGTTACGACCCGGCCAACGTGAAGATCGTCGCCTACGTGGTCGCCGCGTTCTTCGCGGGCATCGCCGGTGCGCTGTTCACTCCGATCGTCGGCATCATCTCCCCCGCCGACATCGGGGTGGTTCCGTCCATCGCGTTCCTCATCGGCGTGGCGATCGGCGGCCGGACCACCCTGCTGGGGCCGGTGCTCGGCGCGATCGGCGTGGCCTGGGCGCAGACGGCGCTGTCCGAGGAGTTCCCGTCGGGCTGGACTTATCTGCAAGGCGTGCTGTTCATCGTGGTGGTCGGTTTCGTCCCGGCGGGGCTCGCGGGGCTGTGGCCGCTGGTGAAGGGCCTGCGCGACAACCGGTTCCGGCGCAGCGCCGCCACGCCCGTGGCCGTGGTGGTCGAGGCGCGTCCGGAACCGGCGACGGAGAAGGTGGAATCGCGATGACCCGGACGACGCACGAACCGAAGGTCGGCGGTAACGCCGGGATGTCCAGCGAGTACCTCGAGATCCGCGGTCTGTCGGTGAGTTTCGACGGTTTCAAAGCCGTCACCGAAGTGGATCTGACGGTGTTGCAGGGCGACTTGCGCTTCCTCATCGGCCCCAACGGCGCGGGCAAGACCACCCTCATCGACGCGATCACCGGGCTGGTCCCGGCGACCGGGTCGGCGCAGAAGACCGGCGTCGAACTGCTCGGCAAGAAGGTGCACCGGATCGCCCGGCTCGGCGTCGGGCGGACGTTCCAGACCGCGAGCGTGTTCGAGCAATTGAGCGTGCTGCAGAATCTCGACATCGCCGCGGGCGCGGGCCGCTCGGCGCTCACCATGCTGCGCCGCCGCAGGTCGGTGCTTCCCGCGATCGAGGAGGCGTTGGAGATCACCGGTCTGGCCGCGCTGCGCGACAAGCCCGCCGGGGTGCTGGCGCACGGGCAGAAGCAGTGGCTCGAGATCGGCATGCTGCTGGTGCAGAACGCGTCGGTGCTGCTGCTGGACGAGCCGGTGGCCGGGATGAGCGCCGAGGAGCGCGAGGAGACCGGGAACCTGTTGCGCCGCATCGGCGGCGACCGGGTGGTCGTGGTGGTCGAGCACGACATGGACTTCATGCGCGCCTTCGCCACCTCTGTCACCGTCCTCGCGGGCGGCAAGGTGCTCAGCGAGGGAACCGTCGAACAGGTGCAGGCGGATCCGAAGGTTCAGGAGGTCTATCTCGGCACCGCCGCGGCCGTCGGGACCGAGCTGGAGGACGCCTCGACCGCGCCGAGCCCCGAGTCACCCCGGAAAGGGGACAGCGATGCTTGAACTCACCGATATCCATTCCGGCTACGGCCGCACCGAGGTGATCCACGGCGTCTCGGTGACCGTGCCGGACGACAGCGTGGTCGCCGTCATGGGACACAACGGCGCGGGGAAGACCACCCTGCTGCGCACCGCCGTCGGACTGATCGGCGCGAAGTCGGGGCGCATCGCGTTCGACGGCGAGACCATCACCAAACTGTCGCCGTCACGCCGGGTACGCCGCGGGATCGCGTACGTGCCACAGGGACAGCAGAGTTTCCCGCAACTGACCACCGCCGAGAACTTGCAAGTGGTGGCGGACGGCCGGAAACGCGGCAAGGCGCTGATCGACGAATCGCTCGATCTGTTCCCGGCGCTGCGCGAACTGCTCGGCCGGAAAGCGGGCCTGCTGTCGGGCGGCCAGCGTCAGCAACTCGCCATCGCGCGGGCGCTGATCACCGAGCCGAAGCTGCTCATCCTCGACGAGCCGACCGAGGGCATCCAGCCGTCGGTGGTCGCCGAGATCGAGCGCACCATCATCGATCTCACCCGGCGCGGCGGACTGAGCGTGTTGCTGGTCGAACAGCACATCGGCTTCGCCTTGCAGGCGGCGCAGCGCTACTACGTGCTGCGATCCGGCCGGGTGACCTCCACGGGCGCGGGTGGGGCGGACGCCGAGAGCGACGTCCGCTCGGCGATGGCGATCTGAGCGCCATGACCCGTGACAGGGGTCGGATCCCGTTGCGCGAGCAGGTGTACGACTCCTTGCGCCGGGATCTGGCCACCGGAGCGATCGTGCCGACCGAACGGCTCGGCGAAGAACGCCTCGCCGAAGCGTACGGGGTGTCGCGCACCCCGGTGCGCGAGGCGCTGGCCCGGTTGCAGGCGGACGGATTGGTCGAGCGGCTCGCCGACGGCCTCTACCCGTACCGTCCCCGGCTGGACGAACTGGACCACCTCTACGAGTTGCGGCTCGTGCTCGAGGCCAGGGGAATGCGGCGGGTGGGTCCGGCGGGCGAAGCGCCCGGGCACGATCTGGATCTCGTGCGCGCGGAACTCGACGCCTGGCGCGCACTGCGGGACGACCCGCCCGAGCCTGGTCCCGCGCTGGTGGCCGCGGACGAACGGTTCCACACCACCTTGCTCGCGGCCGCGGGCAACGCCGCACTCGCCGAGGCGCTCACCGCCGTGCACATCCGGGTGCGGCCGGTGCGCACGCTGGACATGCCGACTCCGGAACGGATCGCCACGATGACCGCCGAGCACATCGCGGTGGCCGAGCACCTGCTGTCGGGTGCGGTGGAGGCGGCGTCTGCCACGCTCACCGCACATATCGACACCTCGCGCGCGCACGTGCTGTCCCGTGCCCAGCACGCGCTGCGCCTGACCAAACTGGGTCGCGCCGTGCGGGATTGACGGGTCAGCAGTTCGACTGGAACGGATAGCAGTCGGTGGGCCGGTACGCGGGCGGCGACGGGGTCACGCTCGTCGTCGGATCGGTCACGCGACCCGGCTGCGCCGAATCGTGCGTCAGCGCGGTGGCGATCACGCCGAGTACGAACAGGACGCCGACCACGGCGATCACGACGACCGACCAACCCGCGTAGGCCTGGCTCTTCGTCGCGGCGCCCGGTGTCGGCTCGACGCGCGGCTTGGGTGTGCGCGCGATGGTCGTGACGGGCTCCGGCACGTTCTCCTCGAAGCCGGCTTCGAGGAGTTCGGCACGGGACGGGGCGAGCTGCGCGAGACCGAGCGCGCCGCACGCGCCGATCACGCGGTCCGCGGTCCAGTTGCGCGGCCCCGCGGAGAAGCCCTCCAGGTAGATGCGCAGCTCGGTCGCGTCGGTGACGTTGCCGACGACGACGTCCAAGCCCGGCCGCAGGTTCGTGCGCGCCGGGCGCACCACGGCCCCGCGAAACGGGACCAGCACGACGGCGCCGGAGATGTGCCCCGGGTCCTGCAGCGCCCGCTGGAGCATGTGCTTGACCGCGTACATGCCGTGCTCGACCCGCTCGGCGGGGCTCCCGGATTCCGGGTCGTCCAGTTCCACCGGCGCGTCGCTGATCTTCCACGGCCCTTCGGCCGGTGTGCTGAGAATGCCGCTCTGCCTGCGCTGGAAGCCGTGCACCTCCAGCACGGTCAGGCCACGCGGCGTCCACACCACCGCGTCGACGCGCCGGTTGTCCGCCTCGAGATCGATCACGGCGAGGCCGGTCGACGGATACGACCGCAGGCACGCGACGAATTCCTGCTCCGCGCCGGAAAGCTCCGCTCCGGGCCTGATCCTCACCAGCATCTGTTCCCCTGCCGACCTGTTGTCCACCTCTGACGCCGCGAAAGACCACTGCGGCTGCGGCCACCCGCACCGGTACTGATGATGACGGGGTACCCGGCCGAAAACCACTCCGAAAGCAAAAGAATGGTGGCGCGCTACGCGGGATACTGCCAAGTAGGCTCTACTCTCGGCCGGCACCGACGCCGGCCGCACAGACCACGCGGAGGTGGCAACCAGCATGGTTTCAGCGCTGCAACCACGCATCTCACCCGGACGGCTCCGGGAGCTCGGCCCGCTCAACTGGGTTGTCTGGCAGGTGCTCTCCCGTGCCGCCGGCACCGGCGACGCCCACTTGTTCAGCACGCTCGGCCGCACCCGCGGTCTGTTCCGCGGCTGGTTGCACTATTCGGGCAAGCTCATGCCCGGCGGGCGGCTGCCGCGCCACGAGTCCGAACTGGTCATCATTCGCGTCGCCCATCTGCGCGGCTGCGACTACGAGATGGACCATCACATCCGGCTCGGCAAGCGGGCCGGGGTGACGGCCGACATCCTCGAACGGCTGCGCCAGGGGCCGGACGCGGCGGGCTGGTCGGACAAACACCGCGCGCTGCTGGCCGCGGTGGACCAGCTGGTGCGCACGCGCGATCTCGACGACGACACCTGGACGGAGCTGGCGAAGCACTACGACGAGCGCAGCCTGATCGAGATCGTCCTGCTGATCAACCAATACGACGGGCTGGCCTCCACCATCACCGCCCTGCGCATCCAGCGCGACGGCGTCTAGCCGCCCGGTTCCTCGATCCGGCGCGCCAAACCGTCCAGCACCAGCGCCAATCCGAACTCGTAGGCGTGCTCGGCGCTGTAGGCGGCGTCGTGCGCGCGGCCCGCGGCCGTGCCGACGCGGGCGGCGAGCGGGTAGCGCTCGGCGTCGAAGACCTGCGCCAGCACCGGCGCGGCCTGTTCCCACCACTGCCCGTCGGACATGGCGCTGTCGGAGGCCGCGCGCTCGCTGTCGATGGCGATGCGGGCGACCGAGGTGACGAAGCCGAGCACGAACGTCAGCGCGGCGTCCATGGCGACGTCATCGAGTCCGAGGTCGGCGAAAGCCCGCAGTTCGTGGTCGTATTTCGCGGCGAGCCCGGGCCCGAGCGGCGGCCGGGTGGTCGGCAGATAGGCCACCCAGCGATGCCGCGCCAGCATTGTCCGGTTCTCCGCCGCGATGCGGGTGACCCGCTCGCGCCAGGGCAGACCGGTGAGGTCGGCGCGCTCCATTCGCGCGTACACCGTGTCCAGCATCAGGTCGATCAGCTCGGCTTTGCCCGGCACGTAGGTGTAGGTCGCCATCGGAGTCAGGCCGAGCCGGGCGGCGACCGCGCGCATCGTGACCGCGTTGATTCCCTCCACGTCGGCGATCTCGATCGCCGCGGTGACGACCGCCTCGACACTGCTGCGCTGCTTCGGCCCACGACCGGAGCCGGGCGGAATCCGCCATAGCAGCTCCAGTGTGCGGACCGGGTCGCCCGCGCCACTGCGTTCTCTCGGCTGACCCACGCCGCCTCCTCACCCGTTCGAGGCACCGATGGCATGGATGTGACCCAGCTCATAGTGCACCCCGCCGCAAAACTCCTTACAACATACAGTGTACTTCGTACAGAGTTAGTTCGCCGAGGAGGACCATGAACATCACCGCTTCCGCCATCTCGCTCAACGTCCCCGACCCGCTCGCCTCGGCGAAATTCCTCATCGACCACCTCGGATTCGAGGAGAAGATGTCGGCCGACGGATTCGTCTCACTCGAGCGCGACGACGCCGGACTGAACGTCATCTACTTGCGCACCGGACTAGGGAGCTTCAAACCGAAGAGCGCGGCAGGCAGCGCGGGCGAAGGCCTGCTCGTCGTCTTCGTCGTCGACGACATCGACACCGAATACGCACGGCTGCGCGAAGAAGGGGTGCCGATCGTGACGCCCATCGAAACCGAAGAGTGGGGCGAGCGGTACTTCCAGATGAGCGATCCCAACGGAATCATCATCCAACTGGTGCAGTGGATTTAGTGCCGCGCCTTCGGCGCGGCGTGTTCTGTGTCTGATTTGCAGCGCCTGCGGCGCTGCGTGTTCGCGGCCCCCTGGTGGCTCGCGTCCGAGCGACCACCGCTGGCGACTTCGTCGCGGACGCGGCGGCCGCTCGGACGCGAGCCGGGCCGCGAACGGCGGATGCTCGGTCTCGCTTCGCTCGAAAGACGTGGTTGAGGTGCGCTGGGCGCGTCAGGCGGTGATCACACCACGTCGGCTCGCCGTCTCCGGTGGCGAGCCCTGCACGCTCCTTCGACGCGAAACCCACACCGGCAGGCATTTCCATGCCCGCGAACGCGCGCATGCCCGGTCTCGCTTCGCCTGAAAAACGCGGTTGCGGTGCGCCGGGCGCGGGTTCTCGGAGAGTTGGGGCGTCCGGGATTTTGGTCGCGGTACCACCTGCGCTGATCACCTTCCGGAATCTTTTGCGGAGGTGGCCGCCGGAAGCGGCTGAGGCGGCTCCGGCAGCGCAGATGAGACTACCGCGACCATCAGCGCGATCTGCCGCATCGCGTGCGGGAGAGACGGGTCGCCGATGCCGGCTACCAGTTCTGCCGAGTGGCGCAGCGCTGGAAGGTGCCGATGGACACCACGGCAGCCATGGGCGGCCGCGAGCGACTTGGGACGACTCAGCCGAGCGCTGCCCGGAAGACCTCGACGGCTGTGGTGGCCGGTCGGCCGAGCAGTTTCTCCAGGTCCCCGGAGCGCACGTCGAGGATGCCGGTGGCGATGCCCGCGTCGGCGTCGGCGAGCGCCTCGGCGTAGGTCTGGGGTAGCCCGGCTTCGATCAGTGCGGCGGCGTACTCCGCTTGCGGCAGATTCTCGTAGCGCACCGGCTTTCCCGCAGCTGCCGAAATCGCTTGTGCGAGCTCGGCGTAGGTGAGGCTCGCCCCGCCCCCGAGTTCGTACACCCGGCCCGCGTGATCATCGGTGGTGAGCACTCGGGCGGCCGCCTCGGCGTAGTCGGCGCGCGCGGCGCCCGCCACACGACCCTCGCCGGCGGCTCCGTACAACACTCCGGACTCCACGGCGTGCGCGAGGCCGCCCGCGTAGTTCTCCCAGTACCAGCCGTTGCGCAGCAGCACGTGCGGCACCGCCGATTCGGCGAGCACGGCCTCGGTGGCCCGGTGCTCCTGCGCGAGGATCAGCGGGTTGTCGGTCGCGCCCGGAATGCTGGTGTAGGCGAGCAACTCGACGCCCGCGCGCTCGGCCGCGCGGATGACATTGGTGTGCTGGGCCACCCGCGCGCCGAACTCGTTGCCCGAGATCAACAGCACCCGGTCGACGCCGTCGAGGGCCCGCTCCAGCGCGGCCGGGTCGCCGTAATCGGCCTGGCGGACGTCCGCCCCGCGGTCCGCCAGGTCGGCCGCCTTCGCGGGATCGCGCACGATCGCGACGACCGGCGTCTCCGAGCGCAACAGTTCTTCCACCACGAGTCGGCCCAGCTGGCCGCTGGCCCCGGTCACGGCGACGGTCATGACTACCTCCCAAGATAGGTACGAATCAACATGCACTAACTATTCGTAAGTACTATGCATTTCGCGGCCACTGCGGTCAAGTTGGGTACGATGACGGTCATGACCACCCAGCACACTGTCT
>NZ_BAFS01000275.1 GCF_000308415.1 Nocardia asiatica NBRC 100129
AGTAGCCGGGCAGATGCCGAGCCTCCTGGCGCAGCACCTCCGCGGTGAAGGGGCACAGCTGGGTGGGCAGATCGTGTTTGTCCAGCCCCTCGAACGGGCCTGCCACCACGTTGCGCACCAGCACGCCGGGCGCCGCCTCCTGCACGGGCGGAAGGTTCGACGCGGTGGCCCGGGTGAAAATCTCCACTTCGGTGCCGCGCCGGGCCAGCTCGACGGCCGTTTGCAGGACATAGACGTTCATGCCGCCCGCGTCGCCGGTCCCCGGCTGAGCGAGTGGTGAGGTGTGCACCGATAACACGGCGATACGGTTCGGCCGTAGGTCCAGGCGCTGACTCACACTATCCATAGTGCACGTTGCGTTCCCCGGCCCAGACACGCTATCCGCGGCAAGTGAGAGCTATCACACGGCAGACATGACACCGATCACAGCATGTCGATGAACGCGCGAACCTCGGCGACGAACCGCGACCTGTCCTCGATGAACAGGCCGTGCTGGGCGTCTTCCCAGAACGACGCGCGCGCGTTCGGAACGGTGTCGGCGATCCAGCGCCCGTTCTCGATCGGGACGACCCGATCGGCGGTCCCGTGCAGGACGAGCACCGGAATGTCAAGCGCGCGCAGCGTCCCGGAGTTGTCGACGGTGCGGTAGAACAGCGCCTTGCGCACCGCGGGCGGGGTGGCGAGACTGGCGCCGAACAGTCGCTGCGCGTCGGGTCCCTTGTCCGCGCCCGGTCCGGTGTTGGCGTTTCCGAACGCACCGAAAGCGCGCACGGCCCGCCCCGCGCTCTCATCGAAGACGCCCGGAATCGCCTCTTGCATCATGCTGCCGGTCGCCGCGCCGGGCACGCCAGGGCCGATGTTCGCCATCGATCCGGTGTAGACGACACCCGCGACGGCGCCCGTGCCGTAGACGGTCAGGTAGTCCGACAGCACGATTCCGCCGTAGGACCAGCCCAGCAGCACCGCGCCGGAGTCGATGCCCTCGGCGGCGAGCACCGCCGCGACGTCGGCCGCCCAGTTCTTCGGATCGTCGTAGCCCGTCGCGGGCGCGTCGGAGTAGCCGTGGCCGCGCAGGTCGAGGGCGATCACCCGGAAACGCGCGGCGAGGTCGTCGGCGGCGCCACCCCAGCAACGCAGGTTCGCCGACCAGCCGTGCAGCAGCACCAGCGGACGAGCCTGCGCCGGACCGCTCACCCGGTAGACGATGTTCGTTCCGTCCGCGCTCACCACGTCCCGAATAGCCATGCCACTCAGGCTAACGGTGATCCCGGTAACCGCACCGGGCCCGGCAAACCTCGCGCACCTAGGATCTACCGGCATGAGCACTCGCACCGCCGTCGTCACCGGAGCCAGCTCGGGGATCGGAGAGGCCACTGCCCGGGAGCTGGCGAAGCAGGGCTTCCACGTCTACGTCGGCGCCCGCAGGCTGGATCGACTGCGCCGCCTCGCCGGCGAGATCGGCGGCACCGCGGTGGAACTCGACGTCACCTCCGAGGAGTCCGTGCGCTCGTTCACCGAGGCGGTCGAGCGGGTCGACGTGCTGATCAACAATGCGGGCGGCGCCAAGGGCCTCGCCCCGGTCATCGAGGCCGACCTGGACGACTGGCGCTGGATGTGGGAGACGAACGTGCTCGGCACACTGCGCGTCACCAAAGCTCTGCTGCCCAAGCTGATCGCCTCCGGCGACGGGTTGATCGTCACCGTCACGTCGGTGGCCGCGCTCACCGCCTACGACAACGGTTCCGGCTACACCTCGGCCAAGCACGCGCAGGCCGTCCTGCATCGCACCCTGCGCGGTGAGCTGCTCGGTCAGCCGGTGCGGCTGACCGAGATCGCCCCCGGCGCAGTGGAAACCGAGTTCTCGCTGGTTCGCTTCGGCGGCGACGCGGACCGGGCGGCGAAGGTGTACGAGGGCATCGATCCGCTGGTCGCCCAGGACATCGCGGAGGTCATCGGCTTCGTCGCGTCGCGGCCCGCGCACGTCAACCTGGACCAGATCGTCATCAAGCCGAGGGACCAAGCGGACGCGGGCCGGTTCGCGCGCCGCACCTGACCGTTTCATAGCAGAAGCGAATTACTTTACTCCCACTGCCTGGGTCGTCCGCGAATCGTTGAGGCTTCGCGGTTCGAACCGAGCCATTAGCATCCGATCGACCACAGGGAACATCGAATGGGAGTGATTCGGCTCATGCTCAAGGGCTTCAAAGAGTTCGTGATGCGCGGGAACGTCATCGACCTCGCGGTCGCCGTCGTGATGGGCACCGCGTTCACCGCGGTGGTGACGGCGGTGACCAAAGGCGTCGTCAATCCGCTGCTCGCGGTCTTCGGCAGCACCCACGAACTGGGCCTCGGTGTGCAGCTGATCTCCTCCAAACCCGCCACCTTCATCGCCGTCGGCCCGATCATCACGGCCGTCGTCGATTTCGTGATGGTCGCCGCGGTGCTGTACTTCGCGCTGATGCTGCCGATGAAGACGATCAAGAACCGCTTCGGCACTCCCAAGGCCGCCGAGCCCACCGAAATCGAGCTGCTGACCGAGATCCGCGACCTGCTCGCCGAGCGGCACGAGGCGGTCCGGGCCCAGCGCGCCGCCGACCGCGAAGTCGAAGAGCGCGCGGCCGAAGAACAGGACGCGAAGGCCCGCTAGTACCGCTCAGCGCGCGCCGGCGGGTTGCGGCGGCAGTGGCGTGGCGGAGACCACGGCCGACGGCGCGCCCTGCAACGCGGACATGGTCTTCCAGGTGTTCCAGTCGATGGTCCAGTCGTAGAGATCGCCGTCGGCGGCCGAGAGCGGGATCGAGGTGCCGGTCACCTCGACCGGATCGCCGTAGAGCGCCGTCGGGAAATATGCCTGCGCGTCGCCGGGCGACAGGTTGATGCACCCGTTGGTGACGTTCGCCGAGCCTTGCGCCGACAGTGATTCCGGGTTGGCGTGGATGAATTCGCCGTTGTTGGATATGCGTACCGCCCAGCGTTCGCGGACATTGGTGTAGTACGGCGGATTCGACATCATGAAGTCCTCGTACTTCTCGGTCACCACGTGGATGCCGGACCGGGTGACGTTGCGCGGCTCGTTGCCTTCGCCGTAGCTGACCGCGAAGTCGAACACCGTCCGTCCGTCGCGGACCACCTGCATGCGGTGGCTCGGTGCGTTCGCCTTGACGATCTGGCTGCGGCCGATGCGGAAATCGGTGGTCAGATCGGCATCGCCGTAGTTGCCGCCGCCCAGGTCGAGTCCGTAGAGCCGGGCCGAGACGTGCACGCTCGTGCCCGGCGTCCAGTAGTTCTTCGGACGCCAGTGCAGCCGCGAGCCGTTGTCGTCCGGGAACCAGGCCCACGCGCCTTCGGTCGGCGGATCGGTGGTGACGGTGAGCGCCTTCTCCACCGCCGCCTTGTTCGCGACGGCGGACTTGAACCGCAGGATGATCGGCGCCGCGATGCCGACCTCCTGGTTGTCGCCGATGTTCAGGGTCGCGGGGACGGTGCTCTCGGGCGCGAGCGTGCGAAACGAGCCGTCGATCGGGATCGGCTTGCCATCGGTGCCGACCGCGGTGCCCGACCAGGTGTAGGTGGCGCCGTAGCCGAGCGGCTCGGTGATGGTGTACCCGCGCTTGTCCGGCGCGAGTTCGCCTCGAACCTGCTTGCCCGCGGCGTTGGTCAGCGCGACCTGATCGATCACACCGTCGCTGATCGTGACGGAGACCGCAGCGGTGGGGTTCACGTTCGTGTCGTCGGCGGCGGGCGTCAACGTCGCCTTGGCGATCGGACCGGCATCGGAGTTCGACCGGGCCGCGTCGCGGTCTGTCGCGCAGCCGGCCGCCAGGGCGACGACCACCAGCAGGACAGCCGACACCACGGCAACCGATCTGCGGATCATCGGGCGGTGGCTCACTTGGTCGAATCTACGCGCGGCGCGCGGTCCGAGCCGTCGTCGCAGCGTGTGGTGAAGACCTCAGCGCGTCAAAGGGTGACCCCGACGGTGACCGGTTCCGGCTCCAGCGTGATCCCGAAGCGCTCGGCCACGCCGTCGCGCACCGTCCTGGCCAGCGCCACCAAGTCGGCCGCCGTGGCGGCGCCTCGATTGGTCAGCGCCAGCGTGTGTTTCGTCGACAGCCGGGCGGGCGCCTCGGCGCCGGGAAAGCCTTTGGCGAAACCCGCCCGCTCGATGAGCCAGCCCGCGGAGAACTTCACCCCGTCCGGCGCCGGATAGGTCGGCACCGTGGCGGAGCCCACGTGAGCGGCGATCGCGGCGCGCACCTGCGCCACCCGCTCCGGGGCGACCACGGGGTTGGTGAAGAACGAGCCCGCGCTCCAGGTGTCGTGGTCGGCGGGATCGAGCACCATGCCCTTGCCCGCGCGCAACCGCAGCACCGCGTCCCTGACCTGCGCGGCGGGCCGGGACTCGCCGTCCGCCGCGCCGACCGCCGAGGCCAGTTCGCCGTACCGCAGCGGCACGCTGGAACCGTCGGCGCGCAGCGCGAACTCGACCGCGAGCACGACCGCGTCGGCACGGTGCTTGAGCACGCTGGTGCGGTACCCGAACCCGAGTTCGACGGGCTCGACCCACCGGGTCTCCCCGGTGGCCCGGTCCAGCAGGCGCACCCGGCGCAGCAGGTTCGCCACCTCGGCCCCGTAGGCACCCACGTTCTGCACCGGCGTCGCGCCCGCGGAGCCGGGAATGCCGGACAGGCACTCCAATCCGCCGAGACCGGCGGCTACCGTCGCACGCACCACGGCGTCCCAGTTCGCGCCCGCCTCGGCGAGCACGCCGCCGTCGCGGATCTCGACGCCGGTGGTGGCGACCCGGACCACCACGCCGTCGAAGCCGTCGTCGCCGATGAGCAGATTGGAGCCACCCGCGAGCAGCAGCACCGGGATGCCCGCAGCGTCCAGCGCGCGCACCGAGGCGACCAGGGCCTCGGTGGTCGCGCATTCGGCCACCAGCGCAGGCCCGCCGACCCGCAGTGTGGTCAGCTCCGCCAGCCGCACGTCGGCGCGCAGCCGCGCACCGGTGTCGGCGAGGATGTCCGACGGCACCACTCGTGAAGTTCGCACGCCACACGGTAGCGTGCGCGCGAACGGCGACACGCTGCTGTATTCATCTCGTCGGCAGATCAGGGCACCGACGCCCACAACGCACGTCATCCAGCCCGCGAGCAGGTCGGATGCCACCACTCGTGGAGCAGGAGCGCCGCACGGTAGCGTGTGCACTCATGGCTACACCGCTGGCGTACACGGCCCGTTACTCTCATCCGCCCGCCGCGGTGCGCGCGGCGTTCGCGAACGACCAGTACTGGAAGGACCGTATCGCGCAGGTCGGCGGACCCAACGCCCGGCTCGGATCCGTCACGGTCAGCGGTGACCAGGTGCGTGTCGAGATGGTCCAGGCCATCGCCGCCGAGCAGCTGCCCCCCGCGATCACCGCGGTGCGCCCCGGCGATCTGATCATCCCGCGCGTCGAGGACTGGAGCGGGGATCGCGCCACCTTCGAAGCCCGCGTCGAGGGCGCGCCCGCCGAGGTGCGCGGGACCATCACGCTGACCGCCGACGGCTCCGGCTCCGTCGCCACCACCGACGGCACCATCGAGGTGAAGATCCCGCTGTTCGGCGGCAAGATCGAGAAGGCGATCGCCGAGCACCTCACCGAGCTGCTGAAGAACGAGGCGGAATTCACCGGCGACTGGCTCGCGGCGCACTGATCCGGACCGCGCGGACCCGCACTGTGCCACGTCACACCGTGCGGTCCGCGCGTTCGTGTCCCGTCCGCACTCCACCCGCCCGTCGAGGTCCGCGCCGTCGGACCCAGTAACGTGTGCGCCCATGGCACGCCGATTGGACTACTCCGCCCGCTATCCGCTGCACACCACAAAAGAGCTGTACGCGGCGCTGTCGAACCGCGACTACTGGGACGCGCGGATGGAAGAGATGCGGAAGTACTCCCCCGGCAACGAGGTGGTCCGGCTGGAAGCGGGCGACGGCGGCCTCGACGTCGAACTGAACCACATCCTGCCCCGCGACATGCTGCCGGAGATTGCCCAGACGGTCATGCGCAAGGACATGGTGATCACCCGCAAGGAGACCTACAGCCCGTTCGCCGCGGAGGAGATCACCGGCAAGTACTCGGCTTCCATTCCCGCGGGGCCGGGCAGCCTCGGCGGCACCATCCGCCTGTTCCCCACCGAGACCGGCTGCACCATGCGCTTCTCCTCGGAGGCGAAGGTGTTCATCCCCATGGTCGGACCGCGCCTGGAGCAGCTGATGCTGGTGAACCTGGTCGACCTGTTCCGCGGCGAGGCCGAGTTCACGGTCAAGTGGTTGGAAGAACAGCGCCCCACTCGCTGACCGGACCGGTCGGCAACATCACCCGTGGCACCACCGCCGTCAACCGTCTCCGCCGCAGCGACCGCTGGCTGATCAACGACGAACTCGTCGCCGAGCGACTGGGCGGCGCGCCCGATCCGCTCGTGGTCGACCTCGGGTACGGCGCGAGCCCGTGGACGACGTTCGAGCTGGCCGCGCGGCTGCGCACGGTGCGAGCGGACGTGCGGGTGGTCGGACTCGAGATCGACCCGCAGCGCGTGGTGCCGGGTCGCGACGGCGTCGCCTTCGCACGCGGCGGCTTCGAGCTGGCCGGGCTGCGGCCGGTGCTGGTACGGGCCTTCAACGTGCTGCGGCAGTATCCCGAATCGGCGGTCCCGCAGGCGTGGGCGACCGTCCTGGCGGGGCTGGCGCCGGGTGGGCTGCTGGTCGAGGGCACCTGTGACGAATTGGGCAGACGCTGCGCGTGGGTGCTGCTCGACCGGAACGGGCCGCGCTCGCTCACGCTGGCCTGGGACCCGTTCGCCGTCGAGCGTCCCTCCGATCTCGCCGAACGCCTGCCGAAGGCGCTGATCCACCGCAACGTTCCCGGTGAGCCGATCCACGCGCTGCTCGCCGCCGCGGATCGCGCCTGGGCCCACGCGGCGCCGATGGCGCCTTTCGGCCCGCGGATCCGCTGGCGGGCTGCGGCGCAGGCGCTGCGCGCGGAAGGTCTCCCGATCCGCCACTATCGTCGCCGCCTGCGCGACAACGTGCTCTCGGTGCCATGGCAGGCCGTCGCACCGCTCGGGACCCGCTGACCAGAAGTCATGTCCGCGAGTTTCGTCACGCTACGGCAAGCGCCCGGTACACGCGTCCGGCGGCACGCGGCGACAAGCGCGCCCCCGCCTCGGTGATCTCCGCGCCCGCGCACCGGTCGATGGCGACCGCGTCGGCGACCACCTCGTCCAACGCGGCCTGCCCGATGTCGCCCTCGGCCAAGTCGAGCACTGTGCGCACCGGTGTCGTCACCAGGAAGGCGCCCGCCGACTCCACCTCCGCACCGGCCAGCACACGACGCACCACCACCAGCCGGGGTGTCACCGGCGGCCGTCCGGCGCGCACGGAGAGGTGCAGGAACCTCGGGCGCAGGCTGCCGAGCCCGTGCAGCTCCGCCGCGCTGTGGTGGGAGACGACCGAAGCGCCGTCGAACCAGGCCGCCCACATCGCGTATTCGTCGAGCGGCCCCTCCGGCCACCCGGCCAACCGCAGCATGCCGACCCCGGCCCTGGTCACCGAACCGTCGCCGAGGCCCGCCCGCACGCGTGCCCCGCAACCCGTGCGCAGCACCTGCCGAGTAGTGAAGAAACCGGCGTGCCGACCGGCCCAGCGGCGCAGAACACGCCATCCTTGTTCCGCGGATCCGATCGCGCGGCTTGCCGCATCGCCAGCCATGGGCATCAGGCTACGCTCGGATTTTGTGCTTCATGTCACATTCGAACCCCTCACTGCCTCCACAGAGACGGCACAGAAAGGTCGGGAAGAATTTTCGCCATGAGTACGAACGCACCATCCACCTCGACGATCAACCGGCGGGCCCTGCTGATCGCCCTGACCGTGGTGGCGGTTCTGCTCGCCACGGTCCTGGTCGGCGGCGAGGCCTACGCCAGGCACAGGGTGTCGAGCTGCATCAGTTCGCAGTTCGAGAAAGAGATGGGGTCGAAGATCGACGTGAGCTTCGGTCCCAAGCCGATGCTGATCACCTGGGTCGATGGCAAGGTGCCCTCGGTGCGAGTGGACAGCGCCGACACCAAGTTCGGCCCCGCTGTGGGCATGGTGGTGCACTCCGTCTTCCGCGACGTCGACGTGCACGACCCGAACGGCGCCGTGATCGACAGCTCCTCCGCCGACGTCACATGGAGCAACGAAGGCATCAAAGAGACCCTCGGCGGGATGGTCAGCGGTGTGACCTCCTCGGCGAGCACGGGCATGCTCACCCTCTCGGTGCTCGGCGGTCTCGCCGAACTCCAGCTGAAGCCGCAGCTGGTGAACGGCGCGGTGCAGGTGGAGACGATGTCGGCCGAACTGCTCGGCATCGGCCTGCCCGCCGATCTGGTGCAGAGCATCGTCGACATCTTCACCGAGAGCCTGCAGAGCTACCCGCTCGGCCTGACGGCGACCGAGGTGAAGGTCACCGACTCGGGCGTCGAGGTGCGGCTGGCAGGTGGGCGGACCCAGCTCGAGCCGGCGGGCGACAGCTCCGACGCGCGCTGCTGAACGTGCGGCATCGCAACGTCTTCGAGCGTTGCGCGGGTGCTCCGAGGCGAACCTCCTGCCCGTCAACGGATTCCGGCGGCCGGTCAGGATGGGAAGCCGTCGAGCACCTCGCGCGATTTCGACAGGCCCAGCCGGGTCGCGCCCGCGGCGATCAGCTCCGCCGCCGCTTCGGCGGTCCGGATGCCACCGCTGGCCTTGACCCCGAGCCGCCCATCGACCGTCTCGGCCATCAGCCGCACCGCGTGCGCGCTCGCTCCGCCCGCGGGATGATATCCCGTGCTGGTCTTCACGAAATCGGCTCCGGCGCGTTCGGCGACCCGGCATGCCTGCACGATGGCGTCGTCCGGCAGCGCGGCGGACTCGATGATCACTTTCAACAGCGCCCGGTCGCCGATCGCTTCGCGCACCGTGACGATGTCGGCCAGCACCGCCGTGAAATCGCCCGCCCGCGCCGCCCCGACATCGATGACCATGTCCACCTCGGCGGCGCCCTGGTCCACCGCGAGCCGCGCCTCGGCGCCCTTGACCAGCGAATGATGCTTGCCCGAGGGGAATCCGGCGACCGTCGCGACCACGAGCCCGGGCGCGCGCACCGGCAACATGGACGGCGACACACAGACCGCGAGCACACCCATCGCCCGCGCGTCCTCGATCAACGCGTCGACGTCGGCGGCGGACGCCTCCGGGGCGAGCAAGGTGTGATCGATCATGGCGGCCACTTCGGCCCTGGTCAGCGACGTGGAACTTGCCATGGGGTGAGAGTCTGGCACACCGGACGCGAATTCCGTTGCGCGCCCGGCGGCACTTCCCGCACACTCGTAGCTGATGGCGCATCGGAGAACGTGTCGCCACGGTCGAGCGACTGACCACCGTGTGCGGATGGGCCCACTTCGTTCGGGAGGAGACGACCGTGCTGATCCGTCGCGAACGCGCCGACGACGCCGCTGCGATCGCGGCGGTACATCGCAGTGCATTCACACCGCACTATGCCCGCGCCGAGCACCCCGACGGCGTCGGCGCGCCCGGCGAGCACGACAGCGCGGATCCGCCGGAGGTGGGCCTCGTCGCGCGATTACGCAGTGACGAGGGCTGGATCCCGACGCTCTCGCTGGTGGCGATCGAGCACGACAGTGTGGTCGGCCATCTTTGCCTGACCCGGGCCGCGGTCGGCCCGTTCCCCGTGCTCGCGCTCGGCCCGATCGGCGTCCGCGCCGGCCATCAGGGCACCGGAGTGGGCGCGGCTCTCATGCACGCGGCCCTCGGCGCCGCCGACGCGCTCGACGAACCGCTGATCGGCCTGCTCGGCAGCCTGGAGTTCTACCCGCGCTTCGGTTTCGTCCCCGCCGCCCGCCTCGGCATCACCCCGGACGATCCCGCCTGGATCAGCCACTTCCAGGTCCGCACCCTGTCCGCCTACGACTCTCGGATCGTCGGCGAATTCCGTTACGCGGAACCGTTCTACGAACTCTGACCAGGCGCCCACACGGATCGTCAACCAGCCCGCGGCTGTTCGGACCGTCGGCTGGGCGCAGCCGACTCAGTCCTCCCGCAGCGCTGTGAGCACTAGGCCCACGGGTCGATGACGGACACTCCGGCCGCTCGGAAGGGCGCGGTATCGCGAGTGGCCACGGCCATCTTCGCGGCGCCCGCTATCGCGGCGATATAGCCATCGGCGGTCCCGATCGCGACCCCAGCAGCGCGGGCCGCGGCCATGAGTTCGGCGTATGCGGCCGATGCTGTCAGGTCGAAGGGGAGGACTCGTCCCGCGAACAGCGGCAGCACCCGGGTCTCGAGCCTCTCGCACAGTACAAGTCGCCGCCTGCCCTCGGGCATCGCGGCGATACCGAACCGCAGTTCGGCCACAGTGATGGCCGACAAGTACAGGGTGTGCAGGGGCTGCGCATCGATCCAGGCGACTACACGGGGATTCGGAGCCTTGCGCAGCGGTTCGGAAAGGACGTTGGTGTCCAGAACGATCACTCGAACTCCAGCGGGGCAGCCGGGCGGCGGTCACGGGCGGTCAGAGCGTCGAACTCATCATTGGTGAGTTCGACCTCGCGACCGATTTCGGCGAGCAATGTCCCGAGTTCGACCTGCGCGGCAGGGGTCACGGCGTCGATGAGGATCGCCCGGACCTCGGCCTCGGTGCTGCGTCCATGCTGCGCCGCACGGATTCGTAGCGCCTCGCGTACCTCGTCAGGCAGATCCCGGACGGTAAGCCTGGCCATATCCATCACCTGCCCTGTGCTGACAGCAATAGCGCCATTGCCTTCATCGCTTTCAAGCATACGACGGCAAGTAAGCTCGGACCACTCTTTACCCCTCTCGCCCGGTTCGGCGCAGGTGGGGCGAATGCCGTGCGGCATACCTGGGAGGATGAACTCATGAGTTCCGCTCCACCCGCTCCGGACGACCGTCGTTACGTGCTGACTCTCGGCTGCCCGGACCGTCCCGGCATCATCGCCGGGATCACGTCGTTCATCGCCGAGTTCGGCGGCTCGATCGTGGAGGCGGGGTATCACTCGGACCCGGATACCGGCTGGTTCTTCACTCGCCAGGCGATCAAGGCGGGCACGGTGCCGTTCGAGCTCGCGGAACTGCGCGACCGGTTCGCCGGGGTGGCGGCCGGCCTCGGTCCGGAGACCGAATGGCAGCTGCTGGACTCCGGCGCGCGCCGCCGCGCGGTCCTGCTGGTCAGCAAGGACGGGCACTGCCTGCACGACTTGCTCGGACGCGCCGCCAGCGGTGAGCTGCCCGCCACCATCGAGGCGGTGATCGGCAACCACCCGGATCTGGCGGCGATGACGGAGGCGCACGGGGTGAAGTTCCATCACGTGCCGTTTCCCAAGGACCCGGCCGAGCGCGGGCCCGCCTTCGCCGAGGTCCGCGCCCTGGTGGACGCGCACAACCCCGACGCGGTGGTGCTGGCGCGGTTCATGCAGGTGCTGCCCGCGCAACTGTGCGAGCACTGGGCGGGGAAGGCGATCAACATCCACCACAGCTTTCTGCCCTCGTTCGTCGGCGCTCGCCCGTATCACCAGGCGTTCGCCCGCGGCGTGAAACTGATCGGGGCCACCTGCCACTACGTGACCGCGGAACTTGACGCGGGCCCGATCATCGAGCAGGACGTCATCCGCATCGATCACGCGGACGAAGTGCGCGACATGGTCCGCCAGGGCCGCGACATCGAGCGGGTGGTCTTGGCGCGCGGGCTGCGCTGGCACCTGGAAGGCCGCGTGCTGGTGCACGGCCGCAGAACGGTCGTCTTCTCCTGACCCGCGGGCGTACGCGCCCCGGCGGGTCAGCCCGCCAGGTCGGCGCGGGCGCGCTTGCCCACCACGGCGAGCAGGCGTCGGAGTTCCTCGTTGAACCGTTCGTAGGCCTCGACATTGCCGAGATGGCCGGTCGGCAGCACTTGGTAGCGCACCAGACTGCCGGTCTGCCGGAGCATGTCGACGATTCGCTCGGCGTGCACCGGCGGGGTCATGTCGTCGTATTGGCCGGAGATCACCGTCGTGGGGACCACCAGCTCGCGCGCCGATTCCCCCACGTCCATCGTGGCGAGCAGGAAGCCGAACTTGGAACGCACCCGAGCCGGGCACGATCGCACGATGGCCATGCTGAAGTCCAGCAACTCGCCCTTGGCCGCGGTGCTGAGGATCTGGCGCGCGAACATCCAGCGCACCGGGGCGATGGGCGGGAAGACCATCGGTGCGCCCAGCCCCAGCCTGCCGAACAGGAACGGCAGCGGCACCTTCAACTGCAGCAGCCGCCAGGGCCGGTTCAGCAGCGGCACCACCGTGGTCTCCAGGATCAGCCGGTCGGCCGCGGTATTGGTGAGCAGCACCCCGAGCGCCTGCCGCGCGACCCGCTCGGGATAGCGTCCGGCCCAGGCCTGCAAGGTCATGCCGCCCAGACTGTGACCGACCAGCACGGCCCGCTGTCCGGGCGCGAGCGCGGCGTCGAGTACCGCGGCCAAGTCGTCGGCCAGCAGGTCGATGGTCAACTCGCTCGACCCGTATTCGCTCTCCCCGTGGCCGCGCTGATCGTAGGCGATCACCCGGTAGTCGCCGGCGAACGCGTTGATCTGCGGGTTCCAATACTCCAGGCAGCAGGTCCAGCCGTGCACGAGCACGATGACCGGGCGATCGGACGGCCCGTAGGCGTGTACGCGCAGCATGGCTCCGTCCCCGGCGCGGACCGGGATCACCTCGCGGGGCGCGGTCGGGGGATTGAACGCCGCGGTCCGGTAGGTGCGGGAACGCAGGTCGGCGCTGTGCGCGTCGCGCAAGCTCCGGATCAGACCCGGGAAGCTCGTCAACGCGGTCGGCAGGGCACGCATCGGACACTCCTTTGTGTTACTGCTAGATACAGTAACCCCGATTCGCGCCGCTTGCTAGTGCAAGCACCCTTACCAGTCGACGGAACGCGCCCTCACCAGCGCGGACCCCGCTGCACCTCGTCCACCTTCGGCCGGACGTCGGCCAGGTAGATGCCCGTCGCGATGATGGCCGCGAAGGAGAGCAGGCCCAGACCGGCGGGAAAGAGGACCAGCACGAGCACAGCCGCTCCGAGAATCCCCAGCCAGATCGGCTTGGTCAGCTTGTCCACCGCGGTGAACGCGTCCGGACGCTGACGCACGGCGTGGATCAGCGCGAAAATAGTCGCACCGAGCGCCGCCAGCCACAGCACCAGCAGGATCATCCCGGTCAATCCGTGCACCATGTTCACCCCACCCATCATAGAAGCAACGCCCCCGTACACCAGGGGTGCACGAGGGCGTCGGACGGCGTCAGCCGCGGGCGGTTCAGGCCTTCTTGGGAGCGGCCTTCTTCGCCGGAGCCTTCTTGGCGGCGGTGGGCCCGGCCTTCTTGGCCGGAGCCTTCTTCGGCGCGCCGTTCGCGGCGGGAGCCGGGGCGGGCTCGGTGGTCACCTCGACGACCTCGGCCTCGACGACCGGCGCGGGGACGACCTCCGCCGCGGTGTCGATCTCGACCTCGGCCTCGATCTTGGCCGGGCGGCCCAGCAGCCCGTTGACGCGCCCCAGCACGTCCTCGGCGCGGCTGACCGCGTCGCCGTAGATGGTCTCGACCTTGCCGATCCGATCCTCGACGAGGTGGTTGGCGCGCAGCCGCTCGATGGTCTCCTCACCGCGCACGGCGAGGTCGGCGTAGATGTCGAGCGCCTGACGGTAGTACTTCTCGGCCAGCGTGCGCAGCTCCTCGGCGGTGAACTTCTCGCGCAGCTCGGCGAGGTCGTCGGGAAGCTCCGACGGCAGCCCGGACAGCCGCTCGCGCAGCGACTCGAACTGGGCCTGGACGTCGGCGGGCACGTTGGCGAAGCGCTCGCGCGCCTCCTCCACCCTGGTCTGCACCTCGGTCGCGACGGCGCGCTCGCGCACCTGCGCGACCACGTCGTTGACGGCGGCGTAGAGGGCGTCACCCGCGCCGACGGTGGCGAGCAAGGGCTTGGTGACGGTGGCGTTCTTCTCGGTCATTGTGTTTCGTTCTCCTGGCGTGGCGGAGTTTCGGTTGTCGTGCGCGGAACGTCGCTGTCCCATACGTCCCCCCCTGCCTCGTTTCCTCCGTTTTCCCGGCGAAACGATTCATAGATGTCCAGCAGCACCTGCTTCTGCCGCTCACTGATCGACGTGTCGGCAAGCAGGGCGTCCCGGACCGGACTGTGCGGCCGCTGCTCGAGATAGCCAGCCCGTACGTACAAGACCTCCGAGGAGACCCGCAGCGCTTTCGCGATCTGCGTGAGCACTTCGGCGGACGGATTGCGCAGTCCGCGCTCGATCTGACTGAGGTACGGATTGCTCACCCCCGCCAGCTGGGCGAGCTGACGCAACGAGACTTGCGCGGCTTCCCGCTGCGCCCTGATGAAGCCTCCGATGTCGTGCGCCGCGTTGACGACGCGGCCCCCTCGTTCGCCGACGCCGGACGAGTGCTCGTCCGATCTGTCGGTGTACTCGGCGGAAACCTCGGGCTGGTCTGCCATCACTCACCTTCTGGCGGTTGTACGGTTTCGATTCTAGGGCAGGGTGCTAACTCTTGCAAGCAGTCTGCTAGCAGTGTTTCGGCAAACGTTCCGCGTGCCGGGGATCAGCCGCCGAACATCAGATGGGAAATCGTGTAGATCGCCAGTCCGGCAAGTGAACCGACGACGGTTCCGTTGATTCGGATGAATTGCAGATCGCGACCCACTTGCAATTCGATCTTCTTGCTCGCTTCCTCGGCATCCCACCGGGCAACCGTGTCGGTGACCAGGGTGCTGATCTCACCTGCGTAGTTTTCCACCAAGTAGCGAGCGCCGCGGTCGATCCAGCCGTCGACGTTGGCGCGCATGTCCGCGTCGTCCCGCAACCGCTCGCCGAGCTGCTGGACGTTCTCGGCGACCTTGCGCCGCAGCGTGCT
The DNA here is from genome assembly GCF_000308415.1 of Nocardia asiatica NBRC 100129. Lineage (GTDB taxonomy): Bacteria > Actinomycetota > Actinomycetes > Mycobacteriales > Mycobacteriaceae > Nocardia > Nocardia asiatica. The sequence goes on from NZ_BAFS01000275.1 coordinate 14,991, forward strand.
GTTCGGGTCGTCGGCGGATTCCAGGATCAGCCGCTTCGCCGCGCGCCAGGTGGCCGAGGCCAATCCGGTGATCTCCTCACGGCCCATGATCTGCGCTTTGACGCGCTCGGCCTTTTTGATCATGGCGTCGTCGAATTGCAGGTCCTCGGCGAATTCCTCCAGGAACCGATTCGCGGCGAGCCGGACCTCGTGCTCCGGATCGGAGCGGACTTTCCAGGTGAACTCGACCAGTTCCCGGTAGATCCGTTCGGACAGCAGGATGTTGACGAATTTCGGCGCCCACTGCGGCGCGTCCCGCAGCACGATCCGATCGATCGTCTCCTGCGAGCCCAGCGCCCACTGGTGCGCGCGCTCGGCCAGCAGATCCAGCAGCGCCAGCTGCCGGTTGTCGGCGAGCAGTTCCGCGAGCACCCGCCCGATCGGCGGGCCCCACAGCGGCTCGGCGATCCGCTTGACGATGGTGTTGTCGATGACCTGTTCGACGTCCTCGTCGCGCAGCACACCGACGACGGCCCGCAGGATCGTCGAACTCTCCTGCGCCACCCGCGCGGCATGGCCGGGATCGGCCATCCACCGACCGACCCGCCAGGACACCTGCGCGGAATTCACCTTGGCCGACACCACCTCCGGCGCGAGGAAGTTCGTGCCGACAAAGGTGCCGAGACTGGCGCCGAGCTGGTCTTTCTTGCGGCGGATGATCGCCGTGTGCGGAATCGGCAGGCCGAGTGGATGGCGGAACAGGGCGGTCACCGCGAACCAGTCCGCCAGCGCGCCGACCATGCCCGCCTCGGAGGCGGCGCGCAGGTAGCCGACCCAGTCGCCGCCCGCGCCCCGGGACTCGGTCCAGCGACAGAACAGGTAGATCGCGGTGGCGAGGCCGAGCAGTCCGGTGGCGAACGCCTTCATCCGCCAGAGGTCGCGACGCTTGGCCGCCTCGTCGAGCACAGCGGCGAAGCCGAAGGGCGCGGCGGCAGGCGCGGCGGGGGCGTCGATCACCGCGGTGTTGCCGGGAGCTTTCTCCATACCTCCCATTCTGCTGTGCTCGCCGAAGGCGCGAGCGGACGAGTAGATACCCACCACACACCCGACGCGCCCGGCGCTGTGGTTCCTGCCGCATCCGGGCCCAAACGCGCATATCACGGGTATCGGGGACCTAAGCTGGTAGCCACCGGAGAAAAACACACGAACGAGGGAGCCCACGCTGTCCACCGAAGACCTTGTCGATATCGGCGAGCGACCGTCGGCGGTGCGCGGCGGCCGGATGGACGGCCGCAAGCGCCGGTGGCGGCAACACAAGATCGACCGGCGCGAAGAACTCGTGGACGGCACCCTGGCGGCGGTGCGCGCCCGGGGCAGCAACGCGGGCATGGACGAGATAGCCGCGGAGATCGGCGTGTCCAAGACGGTGCTCTACCGCTACTTCTCCGACAAGAACGACCTGGTTCACGCGACGATGCAGCGGTTCATCGAGACCACGCTGATGCCGCGGGTGTACGGCGCGATCAGCCTGGACGCGGACGAGTACCAGCTGGTCCGCTCGGCGCTGGCCGAGTACGTCGGCACGGTGGACGAGGACCCGGAGGTCTACCGGTTCATCATGGGCAACGGCTCGGCGGACCAGTCCTCGCTGGCGGAGTTCGAGAAACTCTTCGCCGAGGTGGTGTGCGCGGTGATCACCGAACGCGCCAAGGAGCGGGGCGTCGAGACCGAGGGCGCGGCGCTCGCGTCGTACGTGCTGGTCGGCGGCATCCAGCTGGCGACGCACTGGTGGACCACGAACAAGTCGATGTCGCGCGAGACCGTGATCGACTACCTCACCATGCTCGCCTGGAGCGCCATCGAGGGCATGGCCCGCGCGGGCGGCTCCCCCGCGGCGTTCAACGCGCAGAAGCACGTGCTGCCCGACCCCGAGGCGCCCGCGCAAGCCTGATCCGGGCCACCAGCGCGGGTGCTAGCCGGACTGCTTGCTGAAGTTCCCGCGCGCTCTCGACTTTGCCGGAACGTTGGTTAGTCTGAACCCGAGCGGTGCGCCGAGTGCGCTGCGTCACCGCCCGGCGCCGAACGCGACGGCGGTCCGCGCGGGACCTCACGGTCCCGCAGGCCCCCGCCCGCGCGTCCGTCGCACCGACCGCGGCACCAACGGAGGTACCTCGATGGCGAAGCAAGTACCGACTTCTCGGCTTGCTCGTGGCACCAAGCTGGGCGCGGTTGCGGCCAGTTCGGTGCTTCGCACCCAGCGCACGCGATTGACCATGCGGGGCAGATCCGAGGCCGTCCGGGCGAAGATGGCCGAGGAATCCATGATTCGCACCACCGAGCAGGTGGTCATGGTGCTCGGCACCATGAAGGGCGTCGCCATGAAGCTCGGCCAGATGATGTCGGTGCTGGATCTGGATCTGGTGCCCGAGGACCACCGGGAACGTTTCCAGAAACGGCTGGCCGTGCTGCGCAACGCGGCGCCCACGGTCTCCTTCGCGGCCATGCGCGAGGTGATCGAGGAGGATTTCGGCAAGCCGCTGGAGGCGATCTTCGCCGAATTCGACGCCGAGCCGGTCGCCGCCGCCTCGATCGGCCAGGTCTATCGGGCGCGCCTGCACGACGGCCGCCAGGTCGCGGTGAAGGTGCAGTACCCCGGCATCGACGTCGCCGTGCGCGCGGACCTGAAGAATCTCGCCATGTTCCGGCGGGTGCTGCAGTCCGCGATGCCGTGGGTGACGCCGGCTGTGCTGGACGAACTGCGGTTGAACATGGAGGCCGAACTCGACTACCGGGCCGAGGCGGCCACCCAATTGCAGATCGCCGCGATCTACGCCGACCACCCGTTCGTCATCGTGCCGCGCTCGCTGCCGGAGTTGTCCACCACGCGGGTGCTGGTCACCGAGTACGTGGAGGGCAAGGGCTTCGAGGAGATCCGGCAGCTGCCCCAAGCGCAGCGCGACCGGATCGGCGAGATCATCTACCGGTTCTATGTGGGATCGCTGTTCACCTTCAACGAATTCTGCGGCGACCCGCATCCCGGCAACGTACTGCTGGCGGCGGACGGCCGGGTGGGCTTCCTGGACTTCGGGTTGTTCAACCGGATGGACCCCGAGCACGTGCAGTTCGAACTGGTCTGCCTGCGCGCCGCCGCGGAAGAACGCGCGGAGGACCTGCGCGAGCTGATGATCCAGCGCGGCGTCATCGATTCGCCGCAGGAGATCGGCGCCGAAGAGTGCCTGGAGTACGTGCTGGCCGCCTCGGAATGGTGCCTGACCGACGAGGAACTGACCATCACCCCCGAGCTGGCCAGCGGCGCGTTCCTGCTCGCGGTGGACCCGAGGGCCAGCGAGTTCACCGGCATGAAGCAGCAGAATCTGCCGCCCGAGCACCTGTTCTCCCGCCGCGCCGACTTCCTGACCTTCGGCATGCTCGGCCAGCTCGGATGCACCGCGAATTGGCATCGCATCGCCCGGGAATGGCTCTACGACGAACCACCGGTCACCGAGCTGGGCCGCGCCCATCACGCCTGGCTCGCCGACCGCCCGCGCGCCGCGCCGCAGCGGCCGCGCAAGAAGACCACGAAGTAGCCGCCGACCGGCGACACGACCGCAGAACGGAACACCATGCCAGACACTCGGGAATTCGACCTGGTCCTCTTCGGCGCGACCGGCTTCGTCGGCAAGCTGACCGCGCGATATCTCGCCGACGCCGCACCGGAATCCGCGCGCGTCGCGCTGGCCGGCCGGTCGCTGGACAAGCTGACCGCCGTGCGTGCCGGGCTCGGGCCGAAGGCCGCGGAATGGGGCCTGGTGGTGGCCGATTCGACCGACCGCGCCGCCCTGGACGAGCTGGCCGCGCGCACCAAGGTCGTCGTCACCACCGTCGGCCCGTACCTGCGCTACGGGATGCCGCTGGTGGCGGCGTGCGCCGCGAACGGAACCCACTACGCCGACCTCACCGGTGAGCCGCTGTTCATCCGGGACGCCATCGACGCCCATCACGAGCAGGCCGTCGCGACCGGCGCGAAGATCGTGAACTCTTGCGGCTACGACTCGATTCCGTCCGATCTGAGCGTCTACCAGCTCTATCGCCGCACGGTCGAGGACAACGCCGGTGAGCTCGTCGACACCACGCTGGTGGCCTCGCTCAAGGGCGGCGTCAGCGGCGGCACGATCGATTCCGGCCGCGCGATGATGGAGGCGATCGCCGCCGACCCGGCCAAGGGCAAGGTGCTGTCGCACCCGTATTCGCTGAGCCCGGACAAGTCGATGGATCCCGACGTCGGCCGCCAGTCCGATCAGGCGCTGTCGCGGGCCGGCGCCATCGACCCGAGCTTGGACGGCTGGGTGAGCACGTTCGTCATGGCCGCGCACAACACCAAGATCGTGCGCCGCACCAACGGACTGCTCGGCTGGGTGTACGGCAAGAACTTCCGCTACCGCGAAGTGATGAGCGCGGGGCGGTCGCGGGTGGCGCCGCTGGTCGCGGCGGGCATGGCGGGCGGCATCGTGGCGGGCATGACCGCGGGGGCGCTGCTGTCGCGGGCGTCGGCGGGCCGCAAGCTGCTGGACCGCGTGCTGCCCAAGCCGGGCACCGGACCCAGCGAAAAGGCCCGCACCAGCGGTTGGTTCAGCATGAAGACCTTCGCGCACACCACTTCGGGTGCGAAGTACGTGGCGACCTTCGCCGGTAAGGGCGACCCGGGATACCAGGCCACCGCCGTCTTGCTCGGCGAGAGCGGACTGTGCCTGGCCTTCGACACCGACAAGCAACCCGAACTCGCGGGCGTGCTCACCCCCGCCGCGGCGATGGGGGACGCGCTCACCGAGCGGCTGCGGGCGGCGGGCATGACCATCGCGGTGGATCGCGCCTGAGGAACGCGAATGCCGGTGAATCTCGCACGAAAGACGATGAACGCCCCGGCGCTGGCCGCGGTGTACGAACGAGCGTGGCGGCCCACGCTGTTCTATCTCGCCAGTGGCCGCACCACCGCGGCGGACCGGCGCGACGCCGTCACCGCACTGCGGCTCGGCGGCGCGCAGAAGGTGCTCGACATCGCCTGCGGCCCGGGCAATTTCACCAGACATCTCAGCGAAGCGCTGTCCGGCGACGGCTACGCGATCGGCCTGGACTACTCCGAGCCGATGCTGGCGCGCGCCGTCGCCGACAACGCCGGGCCTCGCGTCGGCTATCTGCGCGGCGACGCCCGCACCCTCCCGTTCGCGGACGGGACCTTCGACGCGGTCTGCTGTTTCGGCGCGCTCTACCTCATCCCGGACCCGCTCGTCGCCGCCCGCGAGATGATCCGCGTGCTCGCCCCGGGTGGCCGCATCGCCATCACCACCAGCCACCGGGCCGCGAACCCGTGCGGCGACGTGAGCCGCGTGGTGGGCAGTTGGAGCGGGCTGCGGGTGTTCGATTCCCGGACTTTTCCGGCGCTGTTCGCCGAGCACGGATTGGTGGAGATCGACCAGCGGGTCCATCGCCTGTTGCAGTACGTCAGCGCGACGAAACCCGTTGCCGCGCAAGGGCGCTGAACTGTCCGCACCCCTTCCCTTCGTTCTGCCGATGATCAGCCCGCGGTGACGGCCCGGATCAGGAATTCGAGTTTGTCCACAGTCTGGTCGAGCGGGCGGGTGCTGCGTTCGGCCCGGCACATGGCCACCGTGCCCTCTACGGCGGCCACGATCAGGGTGGCGGTCTGCTCGGCGTCGGCGTCGCTCGCGCCGTGCTCGCGCAGCGACCGCGCCAGCAGGCCGGTCCAGTGCTCGAACGCGGCCGCGGCGGCCCGCTGCGGCAGGTCGTCGGCCTGATCTTCTACCGAGACGGCGAGCACCGGGCATCCCGCCTGGAAATCGCTGTCCGTCACGACTTTTCGCCACATGTCCGTGAACGACCGCAGTCCGGCGACCGGCCCGGCCGACAGGCCCTCGGCGAGTTTGCGGGCGGCCAGCGCGTCGGCGAAGCGCACCGCTTCCGCGGCCAGCTGCGATTTGCCGCCCGGGAAGTAGTGGTAGGTCGAGCCCAGCGGCGCCTGGGCATGTTTGGCCAGCTCCCGCACACTGGTCGCGTTCAGGCCGCGCCGGCGGATCATGTCGGCCGCGCCTGCCACCATCCGCTCTCGCGCCTGCGGCGTCTCGGCCATCGCTGCACCTCCCTTGTTCATGACGACTGTCATAGCGTACCGTGCAGGAGTTATAACGATCGTTATAGATCCCGGTTCTTCTTTCCGAACGGAGTTCGACATGCCGATGATCCAGCTCACCCTGCCCGCCGGAGTCCTGGCCGCCGACGCCCGCGCCACACTGCGCGAGACACTTTCGGCCACCCTGCTGAAGTGGGAGGGAGCGCCCGATACGGCCTTCTTCCGCGCCCTGGCCTGGACCCGCATCGAGGAGGTCCCGGCAAACGCTTTCGGCAGCGCCGAGGACGAGCTGCCGCGCTTCCGGGTCGACGTCACCGTGCCCGCGGGCGCGCTGTCCGACCGCCGCAAAGCCGGTCTGATCCAGGAGGTGACCGCTGACGTCTCAGCCGCGGCAGCCCTCGGCGACACCGACGGATTGCGAGTATGGGTGCTCATCCACGAACAGCCCGAAGGAACCTGGGGTGCGGCCGGAAACGTGGTGCGCTTCACCGAACTGGCCGCTTTGGCGAAGGGACAGCGCACCGATGCGTGAGCTGACTTTCCTCCTGGCCGGGCGGCTGGAATGGCGGGAACGCCCGGAGCCGATTCCGCGAGACGCCCCGGTTCGCCCGTTCGTCACCGTCGACTGACACTGCCCCGATCGATCCCGGCCGATCACGCGAACGAATGGAACTTCTGACTCAAAGCGCGAAGAACACGAGCGCCGAGAGAAGAACTACGGCACCGAAAAAGCCAGCGGCAATGGGTGCGAAGAACTTGGCCGGTATCGGAGCGTCGTTTGCCCGCAATATATTTCGCAACGGAGCCCGCATGTCCGCACGGACACCTGGCGAGGAGCGTTCGAAAACGTCATGGTGCAGGCGGGGTGGAGCCGAGGTCGACCATGCGACGGAGGATGGCGGGTGACAGGGCCAGTTCGAATTCCGTACCGCTGCTTTCGAAGACGAAGGCGAGGTAGTCGTTATGCGGTAGCGGGGTTCTGCGGACCGAGCAGTGCTCGCCCACGATCACCCAGCCGCCCATGGTCAATTGATCGGACATCGCCACTCCCCGCCCTCCGACACTTCCGACAAGTGGACTATGCCAGTTGCGGTCGAATGGTGTCAACGGCGGAAATCGGCCGCTGAGCTGGTGAAATACTCCTGCCGGATGGTTCCGCTGCCGGGTGGGTGGACGATTTCGCGATACTCGAGCGCGACACCGCGGGCGTCCAGCGCTACGCGGTGCACGACCAGCACCGCCGCCGGGCCCGCGAGCTCGAGATGGCGGCGCTCGTCGTGGGTGGCCAGCCGAGCACCGACGCTCTCGCGCACCATCGCGGTAGCGCGTCGAATCGCGACTTCCAGGTATTCCGAGGCGCCACCGGGTACGGAATCCGACCGATCGGCGGCTTCGGTGTTCACGCCGGGGAACCAGCATGTGATGAGCATTGCCGGGCCGGATGTACCAGCGCACAGCAACTTTCGAATAGAAACCGCGCTCGCGGCGGACAGGCCGAGCGCGTCGGTGACCTCCTGAGGCCCTTCGACCACTTCCGTTACGAGCACGGTCACCGATTCGGCGGCGGCGGCGGAGCGGGCTTCGTATCGCGGGGCGCGCTCCCGCATCAGCGCGGAGCGTTCGGTCACGTAGGTGCCCGATCCTTGCCGCGACCGCACGATTCCTTCCTGGCGCAACGCGTCCAGCGCTTTGGCGGCGGTAGGCCGGGCCACCTTCCAGCGGGCGGCGAGCTCGCGCTCGGAGGGCACCTCATCGCCGGGAGCCAACTCGCCACGCTCGATCAGCTCGCGCAGATGTCCCGCGATCCGCAGGTATTTCGGCACCGCGCCAGAACTTTCGGCCACCGGTCTCCCTCCCCTGCGGACCGCTGGCCAGTGTAACAACGGCCGGTCGGCTCGCCGGGTACGCCACACAAGCCCGCACCGACGCGGTCCGCCGTCTTGTACCGACCGGTAAAGTGCGACTCCAGTACAGCGCGGTACGAACAGGACCGAGCGGAAGGGGGCTTCCACGTGGCGGTACCGGATACCGGGCAGGGGACGGCGCGAGAGCTGTACGCCGCGGCGGTAGGCGCGGGCGGGGGCGAACCGTTCGAGCTGGACACCGCGGTCGCGGAGAACCTCGCCGCCGCCTGCGACAAACTGGTCGACGACCTGCGTCGCGCGATGGCCGACGAGCATCTGGTCACCGAGGTGACCGGCTTTCCCGATCTGCCCACCGGCCAGGGCCTCACCCGCGGGTTCGCCGCCAAAGGACGGCAATACCTGGACACCCTCACGGCGTTCCAGGAAACCGCGCTGCTGTTCAAAGCCGCGTATCTCGCCGCGGCCAACCGGCTGGCCGACGCCGAGGCCGCCAATCAGGCCGCGCTGCGGCTGATCACCGAGTACCTGGAGCCCCGGTGAGCACACGCCGGTGCGCCGGGAACGACTGAGGGGGACGAGGGATGGCAGACTCCGCGGCACGCGCGGCAGCCGACGGCATCCGGCGGGAGCTGGCCGATTTCGTCGACGGGGCGTCCGATCCCGCCTACGCGCCGGATCGGGAACTGTTCGGGGCCTACACCCATCAGCAGATCTGGGACCTGGTGCACGAGACCCTCGATCCGGCGGCGCTCGGCCGGATCGCGGAGGCATGGCAGGCCAACGCCACCGCGGTAGCCGAAGCGTTCCAAGCCTTCTCCGATGCCACCAACCGGGAATTCGCCCGCTGGTCCGGGCGCGCAGCCGACGCCGCGGTGGGTGCGACCAGGCAATTCGTCCGTGCGGGCGGGGACGCGCACGACGTGTGCCGGGCGGTCGCGCGACTGATGGAGTTGAATAGCGATGCCGCGCAGACGGTCCGGGGCGCTATCGCGCCGCCGCAGCGGTATCGGCCGCTCGCTGACCCGGCCGCCGAGGCGGTTTACGGTGGAAAACGTAGGATGGAACACGATAGTGCGGCGGCAGACATCGAGGCGGATGTCCGGGACACCATGACTTACGTCTACACCCCGACGATGCCCGCCACCGGCGATCACGTTCCCCAGTTCCCCCGGCCGCACGAAGGTTCGGCGGCCGACGGCGCCGCACCGGCCGACCCGAACTCCGTCCGCGGAGGCGGCGCGCGGTGAAATGGGTGCTCAGCCCGGACGAATTCACGCATGTCTGGACGAACGAAACGAGCCTGGACCGCAGGCCCTATCCGGTCAACATGGTCCCCTCGGCCACCGTGCGCACCGAGTCGGAGTACCACGCCCTCGGTCTGCCGCAGCGCTTCGCCCGGCAAGCGGATCCGGACCTGGCCGCCGCGCTGATGCTGTGCGCGCGCAACGACGCCACCACGATCACCGTCTCCGGTGAACGCTCCGCGCTCTCGCGCGACAGCGGCGACGCGGAGGCCGAGCGAATCCTGGCCTTCGCCGCGGTGGTGCACAACCACGCGGGCATCCTGGTCGCCACCCCCGACCGGGTGACCGTACAGATGTGCCACGCCCGCGCGGTGGGCGAACGCCTGGTACACATCATCGGGTCGGCGCGGCCGGGCAGGCTCGCCCCGATGCGCGAGCCGCAGGACGCCGTGTTGAGCCCGGACCGGACGGAGCCGTTCGTCACGAACGGTCACCGTGGCGCGGCGAAATTCCGGCAGACCCTGCGCAAGCCGGTGGACGGACGCGGCTTCATCACCGTCACGGTGGAGCCGGAGAATCCGATGTCCCCGCCCACCCGCCACCGCACCTGGCTGGACTTCACCGGCGACGGGCGCTACCTGCTCACCACCGCGCACGATCTCGTCCTCACCCCCGTGTCGGACGAGGAGTTCGCCACCCAGCTACTGCGCCTCGCGCAAGTCTGACCGTCGGAGCTCCCGCGGGGTTAGGTTTACGGCATGGCGCAGCATTGGACGGTCCCGCCTACCGAGGCACTGAGAGCCGACGGCTTGCGGGTCGCCGAGCTGGACACCTCCGCGACGCCGGGGTTCACCGGTGACAAGAAGTCGGGCGGCGCGCTCCTGGCCGAACGCAGCCTCGTGCTCTCGGATCTACAGGAGAAGCTGTACGCCAACGGCCGCTCCGGCGGCGATCGCCGCAGCGTGCTGCTGGTGTTGCAGGGTATGGACACGGCGGGCAAGGGCGGCATCGTCCGGCATGTCATCGGGTCGGTCGATCCGCAGGGCGTCGACCACGCCGCCTTCGGCGTGCCGACGCCGGAGGAGCGACGCCACCACTTCCTGTGGCGCATCCGCAAAGCGTTGCCGCGCGCGGGTCAGCTCGGTGTGTTCGATCGCTCGCACTACGAAGACGTACTGGTGGTGCGCGTGCACAACCTGGTGGCGCCCACGGTGTGGGAGCCGCGCTACGAGGAGATCAACGCGTTCGAGCGGGAACTGGTGGACGAGGGCGTCACGCTGGTGAAGGTGGCCATGTTCGTCTCGCTCGACGAACAGAAGAAGCGGCTGGCCGAGCGACTGGAGCGACCGGACAAATTCTGGAAGTTCAACCCGTCCGACATCGATGAGCGCGCCTACTGGCCCGCCTACCAGGAGGCGTACCAGGCGATGCTGGACCGCACGTCCACCGGGTACGCGCCCTGGCATGTCGTGCCCGCCGACCGCAAGTGGTTCGCCCGTCTCGCGGTTACCGAACTGCTGATCGCGGCGCTCGAGCGGCTCGAACTCGAATGGCCCCCGGCGAGGTTCGACGTCGCCGCGCAGCGGCTGCGCTTGGCGCGAGCCTGAGTCGCCGGCCGAATTCGACGCCACGGCGCAGCGGTGCGTTCGGCGTAGGCGTCAGTTGCCGACGAGACTCGATGACACAACGGCGTGGCCCAGGCGTGAGTTGCCGCCCGCGGCGCAGCAGCGCTCGGCTCGGACCCTTGTCGTCGCTGCGGCGGCTCCGTCGTGCTCAGGAGACCAAAGGACGGACTCGCTCGGCGACGAACCGGAGATAGGCGGCGGGATCCGGATCATCGGCGGTGGTCTGCAGTACGACGGTGTCGGCGCCCGCGTCGGCCAGTGCGGTGACGGCCGCGGCGATCGCGTGCGCGTCACCCGCCACGCCCGCTCCTGGCGCATGCGCGGGGGTGCGTTCGGCGGCCAAGCGGGCTTCGGCATCCGGGCCGGTGACCGCCAGCAGATTCGCCACCACGTGGTGCCGGTCGGTGCGCCCGGCCGCGGCGCGCCCTTCGTCGATCAGCTGGCGTGCGGCGCGAACACCGTCGGCGTCGGTGATCGAATCGAGCAGCGTGCCGTCGGCGTGCTCGCCGGACAGCCGGATCGAGCGCGGACCGCGCGCGCCCGCGTAGATTTTCGGCGGCGTCGCGGGCGGCCAGTCCAGTGCGACAGCGTCGAGACGCACGTAGCGGCCCGCGACGGTGACCCGCTCACCCGTCAGGAGGGCACGCAGCGCGTCCAAGTGCTCGCTCAGCAAAGTGACCGGCGACTCGACGCGCGCGCCGACCTGCCCCATCCAGCTCTGGACGCCGTGCCCGACGCCGAGGGTCAGCCGGTCGGGAAACAGGCGATGCAGCGTGGCCGCCTCCATGGCGGTGAGGGCGGCATTGCGCAGCGGCACCGGCAGCAGCCCGATACCGACGCGCAACCGCTCGGTCCAGGCGAGCGCGGCCGCGGCGGTGGCGATCCCGCTCTCCGCGAAGCAGTCCTCCCACAGCCACAGCTCCTCCAGACCCGTCGCTTCGGCGACCCGGGCCGCCGCACGCAGTAGTTCGGGCGGGTTCTGCGGACGGAACACAGCACCGAGAACAGTCATCCCACTTTCCTACCGGCTGCACTCGGCGGATGTGGATTTATCGCGTGCGGACCTCCGGCGGCGGCACGACAGGCCGGGCGGCGGCGTCCCAGATGTGTCGCGCGAGTCCCGGCCGACGGCGCTTTCACCGCGCTCAGGGCAGTTGCCGGACAAAACGGGACCCCGGTCGGTGTGGTGTCCAGCCCGCGTCCGCGACACGTCCGGTGTGCGCGAATTCGCCCCAGTGGGCGCGGGTCCGGCGGCCGAGTGCGTCGATCTGCGCCGCCGTGAGGGGCGCGAGCATCGGGGCGGTGTGCCAAGTGTCGCCGTCGGCGAACAGCAGCGGCAGATCGATGCAGTGGCAGGCGCCGTACGGATTCGCCGGATGCAGCTGCCCCATCCGGTAGCAGTACACGCGCGCCCCGGCGTCGGCCAGTTCGTCCGCGAAGCAAAACAGTCCGTTCTCGAACGCCTTTCGCCCGATCAGTCGCTGCGCCGCCGCGTCGAGCCGGGCGCCGGCCAGCGGCAACCGGCGCAGCCTGCCGAAGACCGGATGCGGGCCGCCGTAGAAAGCTCGCGACTCCTCGGCCGCGCACCCGAGCAGCACCGGCAGATCGGTGGCCGCGTCTCGCACCGCCGCGCGCCACGTGCGCTCGTCCGGCAGCGGTCCCGCGTCGGCCACGGGCAAGAAAGGTGGCGCCGGGTTCATCGCCCCTGGCCCTGCCGCCCGCCGGATGGTGCGGCCCTGCGCGGCGAGCAGTTCGGACACGGGGGCGGTGCGCGCATCGGCGTCGAGTTCGGCGAGGAACATCGCCCCCACCCGCTCGGCCTGCCGGTGGCTGTGGAATCCGACGCCGAAGGGCGCGCTCTGCACGATCGCCCCGGCGAACAGCGGCCGAGCCTCCGCGATCCCCAGCAGCGCGACGACCGATTGCCCGCCCGCCGACTGCCCCCACACGGTGACGCGCGCCGGATCGCCGCCGAACTCGGCGATGTGGTCGCGCACCCAGCGCAGCGCCGTGATCTGGTCGCGCAGGCCGAGATTGCCCGCCGAGACGCCCGGCGCGCGCAGATATCCCAGCGCGCCCAGCCGATAGCTCACCGACACCACGACGGCTCCGGTCTCGCCCACCAGCCGGTCCGCGTCGTACAGATTCCATTGCCCGCTGCCCGCCAGATAGGCGCCGCCGTGCAACCACACCAGCACCGGACGCGCGCCCTGCCGGGCGTCCATGGGGGCGGTGACGGTGAGCGCGAGGCAGTCCTCCGACTGCTCGAGCGGCTCCGCCCGCCCCAGCACGCTCTCCAGCCGCCCCGGCAACTGCGGCGCTATCGCGTACCGGCGCGTCGCGTCGTACACCCTCTCGGGCGCGGCGACGGCCTCCGGCGGTGCGAATCGCTCCGCGCGCGCGTAGGGGATACCGCGGAACACCGCGACCTCGCCGCGGGCTTCGCCACGCCAGCGCCCCGAGATCACGTACTCCATGCCGCTCCTCTCCACTATCGCAAGTCGACTTGCGATAGCGTCACGGTAGAGGGCGGACCCGTACAACCATCTGCACGTCACGCAACTGGGCGGGGAGCTGCCGCCCGGAGCTGGCTCGCGACGCCGTCGACCTGGTCCTCACCGGCATCATGCCGCGCTGAACGCGTCGCCGAAGCCGGCCGGATTCTGCGGCGGCAGCCCCGATGTTTCGGAATCTCTCAGGTAGGACGACCATGATGACGGGCGTGGCCGCTCACCCGGGAGAGTGGCCTGCGGATCTACGATCGTGACGGCAGGAACCGTCCGGCGAGCGAAAGGCGTGGTGAACGCACGGTGAGCAAGAACCAGGGTGGGAAGTCGAACCCGCTGCTGGCGGCGGAACGCGCCGACCGCAATCGGAAGATCTTGATCCAGGTGGCCGTCGCCGCCGTGCTCGTCGGGCTGATCGCGGCCATCGGCATCGGCATCGCGGTGCAGAAGGCCCGCAACGACGATCCCGGCCCCACCCCCTCCATCACCGCGACCGCGGCCCCGGCCCCGGGCGCCGTTCCCGCTTCGATCACCGACAACGGAGCCGTCCGGATCGGCAAGCCGGACGCGAAGGTCACCGTGCGCGTGGTCGCCGACCTGCAGTGCCCCGCGTGCAAGGCGTTCGAGGCCGCCAACGGCCAAGTGCTCGAAGACGCGGTGAACAACGGCACCGCGGTGGTCGAATACAACGTGATCGCCTTCCTGGACAAGGCGTCCACCACCCGGTACTCCTCGCGCGCGGGCAGCGCCTCCTACTGCGTCGCCGAGGCCGACCCGTCGAAGTACCAGAACTGGCTGAACACGATGTTCGCCCAGCAGCCGCCGGAGGGCGGCGCGGGCCTGTCCGACGACCAGCTGGTCCAGATCGCCAAGAGCGCCGGCTACACCGACGACGCGGTCGCCCAGTGCATCACCGACCACAAGTACGACAAGTACGTCCAGGCCAACACCAAGGAAATCCTGGCAAGCGGCATCCAGTCGACGCCCTCGGTGTTCGTCAACGGCAAGAAGGTCGAGTCCAGCCAGGAGATCTTCGGCAACGGCGGCCTCGCACCCGTGATCAGCGCCGCCGCGGGCCAGTGATCACCGCGGGGCCCCGGGCCGCCTGGGTCCTGCTGATCGGCGGGCTGGCCGGCTGGCTGGCCGCGGTGGCGCTGACCGTGGAACGGTTCAAGCTGCTCACCGATCCCGGTTACACCCCGTCGTGCAGCCTCAACCCGATCCTGTCCTGCGGGTCGGTGATGGTGACCGAGCAGGCCGCGGTCTTCGGATTCCCGAACCCGCTGATCGGCGTCGTCGGGTTCTCCGTCGTCGTGACGCTCGGGGTGCTCTCGGTGGCGGGAGTCGGCTTCCCGCGCTGGGTGTGGGGCGCCATGTGGCTGGGCACGGTGTTCGGGGTCGGCTTCGTCTGCTGGCTGATCTTCGAAAGCCTGTACCGGATCAACGCTCTGTGCCCGTATTGCATGGTGGTGTGGGCGATCATCACGCCGCTGCTCGCGGTGAGCACCGACCAGCTGTGGGGGCGCTCGCGCGGCCCGCTCGGCGTGCTCGCCGAGTGGCGCTGGACGATCGTCGCGCTGTTCTTCGCGGTGGTGCTGCTCCTGGTGTTCCTGCGCTTCCAGGACTACTGGTTGTCGCTGGTCTGATCCCGGGCCGGTCAGTTCGGCGGACCCGCGACCAGCGTCACCCGCACCGTGCGCTCGCCCCCCGCGCCGGTGACGCCCAATCGAACGGTGTCGTTCGGCTTGCGCGTGTTCAACGCCGCGCGCAGGGACTGCGCGTTGGTGACCGACTGGTCGTCGAGCGAGGTGATCACGTCGCCCGCGGCCAGCCCGGCGGCGTAGGCGGGCATGCCGTAGAGCGCCACGTCCACGCGGGCGCCCGTGCCGATGGGCAGCGCGTTGGAGATGAGCACACCGAGCGTGGCCGTCGGGCCGACGTGCACCGTGTCGGTGGGGGTGCCGGAGCGGATCTGCCGCACCACCCGCATCGCGGCATCGATCGGTACGGCGTAGCCGTTGGCCGGTCGATCGGCCGCCCGCGCCCCGTCGCCCGAGGCCGCGGCGATGACGCCGACCACGGACGCGTTCCGGTCCACCAGCGCGCCGCCGGACTGCCCGGGCGTGACCGCCGCCGCGACCTCCAGCATGCCGCTGAGCGCTTTGCGCGACAGGTCGGCGGCGTTGACCGCCACGATCGCGCTGTCCAGATCGGTGAGGGGGCCGTGCACGGCGGTCGGCGCGCCGCCGGTCCCGCCCGCGTTCCCGATCGCCACGACCTCCTCGCGCAGGCGCAGTCCGGCCGAGCTGCCGATCGTCGCGATCGGCAGTTCGGCGGCGGCCAGGTCGAGCAGCGCGATGTCGGCCTCGGAGTCGTAGCCGAGCACCACCGCGTCGTAGACCTTGCCGTTGCCGACGTCGGTGACGGTCACGGTGTCCGCGCCCTTGACCACGTGATGGCTGGTGAGCACCTCGCCGTCGGCGGTGAGGACGATCCCGGACCCGGCCGCGCCGGGCCCGGACCGCTCGGCCGAGGCATTGACGTTGACCAAGGCGGGTCGCACCGCCGCGGTGATCACACCGGGATCGAGCGGCTCCGGTGGAGCGAAGCCCATCGATGCCACGGTCTCGGCGGGGTCGGGCCGGTCGCGGACCGGCAATTCGCCGCGATACCCGAGGAAGGCGGCCATCGCGAGCGCCAGGGTGACGACCAGGATGAACACCCGGCCGCGACCCCGCCTGCGCCGCGCCCTGGTCCACTGCTGCCGTTCTTCGTCCATGGCTCTCCCGCCTCGGCCGAACCGCTCACCCATTCCATTGTCGCCAAAGAACACCGCCGAAGATCAGCGATCCGGCGACCGAGCCGGAAAAGGGCCTGTGACCGTGCTCTTTCCGTGTCACAGTTGGCAACGGCACCCATGCGACGGTAGGCATGTCCTCATGAGCACAGCCGCCGCCTACGCCCTGTCCGCCCCCGATGGCTCGTTCGAGAAGGTCACGATCCAACGCAGGGAACTGGGGCCGCACGACGTGCTGATCGACATCAAATTCGCGGGCATCTGCCACTCCGACATCCACACCGCGCGCGACGAGTGGGGCCGCACCCGCTACCCCTGCGTGCCCGGACACGAGATCGCGGGCGTGGTCGCCGCGGTCGGATCCGCGGTGAGCAGGCATCGGGTGGGCGACCACGTCGGCGTCGGATGCATGGTCGGCTCCTGCGGGGTGTGCGCGCCGTGCCTCGCCGACGAGGAGCAGTACTGCGCCGCGGGCGCCACCATGACTTACAACTCCGTGGTCGACCCGGCCGTGCAGCCCGGTGGCCACACCCTCGGCGGTTACTCCACCCAGATCGTGGTGACCGAGAACTTCGTGGTCGCCATCCCCGAGGGTCTCGGCCTGGACGTCGCCGCGCCGCTGCTGTGCGCGGGCGTCACGCTGTACTCCCCGCTGCGGCACTGGGGCGCCGGACCGGGCAAGAAGATCGCGATCATCGGCATGGGCGGGCTCGGGCACGTCGGGGTGAAGCTGGCGGCCGCCATGGGCGCCGAGGTCACCGTGCTGAGCCACTCACTGAGCAAGCAGGAGGACGGCAAGCTCTTCGGCGCCGTCGGCTACTACGCGACCAGTGACAAGCAGACCTTCCGCGATCTGCGCGGCCGGTTCGACCTGATCCTCAACACGGTTTCGGCGAACCTGCCGATCGACGACTACCTGCGCCTGCTGAACCTGGACGGCACCCTGGTCATCCTCGGTCTGCCCGAGAACCCGATGAGCGTCCAGCCGTTCAACCTCGCCGGGTACCGCCGCTCGCTGGCGGGTTCGATGATCGGCGGCGTCGCGCAGACCCAGGAGATGCTCAATTTCTGCGCCGAGCACGGCATCGGCGCCGAAATCGAGCTGATCGCCGCCGACGAGATCGACGGCGCCTACGACCGCGTCGTGGCCAGCGACGTGCGCTACCGATTCGTCATCGACGTCTCCACCATGTGAGCCCGCTCGCCGCACCGGCGCGGCCGCGCGTCGTCCGGACGCGAACCGGTGTCGGCGTGGGTACCTTGGCCTTGTGTCTGCGCAGGACGAAGACGAGACGCAGGGCCCGGCCATCGCCGCGCGCGGCATGCCGCCATGGCTGCCGCGCGCGTTCCTGCTCGCCGCGGCGACGATCACCGGGTTGCTGGCGGCCTTCTGGGTGCTCGAGCGCCTGCAGGGCCTGCTGACGGTCCTGCTCGTCTCCCTGTTCCTCGCCTTCGCGATCGAGCCCGCGGTGAACTGGCTGGCCCGGCGCGGCATGCGGCGCGGTCCGGCGACCGGGCTGGTGTTCCTCATCTTGACCGCCTTGGTCGTCGGCTTCCTGTGGACGCTCGGCGCCCTGCTGGTCGAGCAGGTCACCACGCTGGTCAAGAACGCCCCCGAATACGCCGACCGGGGCGTGGACTGGATCAACGACACCTTCCACCAGGATCTGTCCAGCACCGACATCCAGAAGTACGCCACCGACTGGAGCTCGACCCTGGAGGGCTACCTCACCGGATTGGCGGGCAACGTCTGGGGCATCGGCACGGCCGCGATCGGCGCGCTGTTCCAAGGTCTCGGCATCCTGCTGTTCACCTACTATTTCGCCGCCGACGGCCCCCGCATCCGGACCGCCGTCTGCTCGCTGCTGCCGCCGCGGCGCCAGCGCCACGTGCTGCGCGCCTGGGACATCGCGGTGGAGAAGACCGGCGGCTACATCTATTCGCGCGGGCTCCTCGCGCTCGCCTCGACGCTGGCGCACTACGCACTGCTGCGGATGCTGGACGTGCCATCGGCGTTCGCCCTCGCGCTGTGGGTCGGCGTGGTCTCCCAGTTCATCCCGACCGTCGGCACCTATCTCGCCGGTGCCCTTCCGGTGATCGTCGGGCTGGTGCACGGACCGAGCACGGCGCTGTGGATTCTCGGCTTCATCGTGCTCTATCAGCAGTTCGAGAACTACGTGCTGCAACCGCGCATCACCGCGACGACGCTGGACATGCATCCGGCCGTCGCCTTCGGCGCGGTGCTGGCCGGCGCCGCGCTGCTCGGTGCGACCGGCGCACTGCTCGCCATTCCGGTGACCGCGACGGTGCAGGCGTTCTCGGGCGCCTACATCCGCCGCTACAACGTCGAGGCCGACGTGGAGGCCGATCTCGACGGCACGGGCCCGCCCAAGCGCCGCAGCAAGTTCGCCCGGCAGTTGACCCTTCGGCTGGCGGGCCGCCACAACCCGCCGCCGAAGTGAAAGGGGACAGCGCGCCCGCCCGGGCCTATCCCACGGTATGGGTAGCCATGGGTCGCGCGCCGATGTAGAACTCTCGGAAAACGATTCGCACCGCTTTCGGTGCCGAGGCTGGATGGGAACAATGCTGAAGCGGCCGCCGGACCTGGCCTTCGACCTCGGCAAGATGCACCGCAGGCGCAACGACGTGGTGGCCGCGCGGGAGGCGTTCCAGATCGCCATCGCCTCCGGTCATCCGAACTGGGCGCCGCTGGCCGCCGCGGAGCTGGGCGGACTGCTCAGTGCGGCGGGGGACAAACCCGCCGCGGAAGGCGCCTACCACGTGGCGGTCGATTCCGGCCACGAGGACGCCGCGCCGCGCGCCGCCTACAATCTCGGCCTGCTGCTGGCCGAACGCGGCGACATCGCGGCGGCCGAAGCGATGTACGAGCGCGCCGCCGAGTCCGGGCACCCCGACGCCGCGCCGCGCGCCTGGATCAACCTCGGCTACTCCCGAGCCAAGCGCGGCGACTCGGACGCGGCGCGAACCGCCTACGAGCACGCCATCGGCGCGGGTCCCGGCGACATCGCCCGGCTCGCGCTGTCCAACCTGGCCTACCTCCTGCGCACCGAGGGCGACTTGGACGGCGTGAAAGCCGTCTACCGCACCGTCATCGACGGCTGGCCCGGGGATCAGTCCCTCCTCGTCGCGGGTGATCTGGTCCAGCATCTGAGCGAGGCCGGTGATCTCGCCGGAGCCAGGGAGATCAGCCGGTCGATGGCCGAAGCGGACGATCCCGCGGTCGCCGCTCGGGCCAGTTTCGACGTCGGGGTGTTCAGCGACCGGCTCGGCGAGCCGGAGGCGGCGCTGGCGGCCTTTCAGCGTGCGCTCGATTCGACCGACGCCGAAGCGCGCACCCGCGCGGCGGCCGCCCTCGCCCCGATCTACCACGAGCGTGCCGCGACCGTGCTGCGCGAGACGGACTGGGCGGGACTGGCGCACGCCTACGGATCAGCGGGCGACGCTCCCGCCATGCTCGCCGACCTGATCAGCGCGGCCGTCGAAGACCAGGCGCGCGGCATCGTCTTCCTGTTCTCCGCGGTTCTGCACGAGGGATCGATCTACTCCGTCACCGCGCCCGCCGCCGAGGTCGTGCTCGGCGCGCTGCTGCACGAGCGCACCGACGTGACCTACGCTCGCGCCTGGCTGCGCGAGCCGCAACCGTTGCGCTTGGAGCTGCTGAACTGGCTGCACGAGGTGATCGCCACCGCCGCGTGGCAATCCGCCGCGCAGGACGACGCCGGGTTCACCCCGGCCGATCGCGCCGCGACGGCGGCCTGCTTGGCGCTGGTGCCACACCTGCGCGCCGCCGCGTCCGCCGCGCTGGCGATGGCCGAGGCCGACTCGGTCGCCGATGCCGCCACCGAAGTGCTCGCGACACTCAGCACACTCGCGGCCGCCGACGGGTGAGCGCGTCCCACTCGGACCCACGCCCACCGGTGAGTGGACCGCGTCAGCCGGTGACCGCACTCACCACAACGGTAACCGGCTGTTCGACGAACTCGTCCGACTGCGACAGGACTCGAACCGGGGTCGGCTATTGATCGGTGGCGGACCATCGCCGAGGTCACGCACGATGCGCACCAGACCGTGTGATCAGCCCACCGCGTCCGATCGGCGGCGTTCGCGCTACTCAGCCGCCTCCACCCGCCTGCGGACGCGGCGTGCCGCGGCGACCATGTTGCGCAGCGACGGCTCCAACTGCCAATAGTGGCGCGTCTTCAGGCCGCCGTCCGGATTGGCCCACAACCGCTGCGGCGTCACCGCTTCCGCGGCCGCGGTGAGCAATTCGTCCAGCTCATCGATATCGGGGATGCGCGCGGACCGGCTCTCGTAGACACCGGGGCCGACGCCGTGGCTGAGCCCGTGCCCGGAGGCGCAGTCCTCCTTCAACGCCCGCAGCACCCACTCGATGGAGCGCGTCGCCACGATGGCGGTGACGTCGGCATCGAGTTGCTCGATCGCCTCGACCACCTCGGCGCGGCCGGAATACCCGATGTGCGTGTGGATCTGCGTGTGCGCCTGCACACCGGAGGTGGCCAGCCGGAACGCGCCGATCGCCCAGCGCAGGTACTCCGCGCGGCCCTCCGGGCGCAGCGGCAGCATCTCCCGGATCGCGGGCTCGTCGACCTGGATGATCGAGATGCCCGCCTTCTCCAAGTCGACCACCTCGTCGCGGATGGCCAGCGCCACCTGGTCGGCGGTCTCGTGCAGCGGTTGGTCCTGCCGGACGAAGGAACGGGCGATCATGGTGACCGGCCCGGTGACCATGCCCTTGACCGGCTTGTCGGTGAGCGACTGCGCGTAGCTGATCCACTCGACCGACATCGGCGCGGGACGCGACACGTCACCGTAGATGATCGGCGGTCGCACACAACGGGATCCGTACACCTGCACCCAGCCGAAGTGGGTGGTCGCGAAGCCGTCGAGCAGCTCGGCGAAGTACTGGATCATGTCGTTGCGCTCGTGCTCGCCGTGCACCAGCACGTCCAGGCCGATGTCCTCCTGGAGCCGGATCGTCGCCTCGATCTCGGCCTCGATCCGCTTGCGGTACTCCTCGTAGGACAACCGGCCCTCGCCCAGTTCGTAACGCGCCTGGCGGATCCGTGCGGTCTGCGGGAAGGACCCGAGCGTGGTGGTGGGCACCGGCGGCAAGTTCAACCTGCGCTGCTGGGCTTCCCGGCGCACCTCGTAGGGCTCGCGCGAGCGCATGTCCGAGGTCACCGCGTAGACCCGCTGCCGCACCGCGTGCTTCTGTTTGAAGTGCACTTCGGTCGGCCGCTTCCGCCATTTGTCCGACGGGCCTTCGGTGAGCGCCTTGGCGAGCGAGACGACCTCGCCCACCTTCTGCTTGGCGAAGGCGAGCCGGTCGGCGACGTGCCCCTCGATGTCGTATTCGATCAACAGGTCGTAGGGCACATGCAGCAGCGTGGTGCCGGTCGAGACGACCAGATCGGGGCACACCTGGGCCAGTTCGTTGAGGTATTCCAGCGTGACGTAGCGGTCCGCGCGCCACACGTTGCGGCCGCTGATCACGCCCGCGTAGAGGCGCTTGCGGCGGATGCCGGGCACCGCGGCCAGATCCTCGGGGCGCATCCGATGACTGGCCAGGTCTAGGCCGATCGCCTCGATGTTGGTGCTCGCCAGGATGGTCAGCGCCGCACCGAAATCGCCGTACTGGCCGGTGACCAGCATGCGCGGACGCAGCGGGGCCTTGCCCAAGCGTTGATAGGCGGCCTCGAAGGCGGCCAGCTCGGCGGGCGTGCGCTCGCTGGTGAACGCGGGCTCGTCCAGCTGCACGCAGGTGGCGCCGCGCTTGGCGAGGATCTCGAACAGTTCCTCGTAGACCGGCAGCAGCTTGTCCAGCAGGCTCAGCGTGTCGAAGCCGCCCGACTCGCCGGGGATGTGCCCGGCCTTGGACAGCAGCAGCAGCGAAACCGGGCCGATGACCACCGGTCGCAGCTCGATGTCCTGCTGTTTCGCACGATCGAATTCATCGAGCAGCGCCTCGGGATGCAGCGAGAACTCGGTGTCGGCGTCCACTTCCGGCTGGCGGTAGTGGTAGTTCGTGCCGAAGAACCGGACCAGCTCCAGCGGCGGCAGATCCGGACGGCCGCGCGCCATCAGGAAGTAGAAGTCCAGCGGGTGCATGCCGTCGCGGTAGGGCTCGAACCGCTTGGGCACCGCGCCGAACAGCAGTGCGTTGTCCAGCACGTGGTCGTAGAACGAGAAGGTGTTGCCCGGCACCTGCGTCAGGCCCGTGGCGGCCAGCTCGTTGAACTGGGTCTCCTGGATCTCCCGGCCGACGGCCAGCAGTTCCTCCCGCTCGAGCGAACCGTGCCAGTAGGCCTCCAGCGCCCGCTTGAGCTCGCGATGCGGCCCGATCCTGGGATAGCCGAGAATGCTCGACCCGTAGCCGTCGGTCACGTTCACCATGAGCGGGATACCTTCTTTCGATCACCTGCGCGGCCCGCCGAGATCGACGGGTCGATTCAGCGCTGCGCTCTGGATACCCAGCCGAGCCGTCGACATGGCCCGGCTGTTGTGCAGCTTATGCCGATCGCCGTCACCGGCTCGGCAACACCAACTTCTGGTCGATTCTCCACATCGAAGGTCGGGCAGCGCCGCTCGCCCATACGAGCGAGCCATTGCCTCGGCGCACCTCGATAGCGATCGTGAGGTGCTCGCCTTCCCCGCCACGTCCAGTGCGAGTCTTACGAGCACCGTTCGCGGCCCGTCTCGCGTCCGAGCATCCGTTGCGCATGCGCCGCAGGCGCGAGCAGCGGATGCTCGGACGCGAGACTCCCAGGGGCCGCGAACACGCAGCGCCGCAGGCGCTGCAAATCAGACACGGTACTGGTAGAAACCCGCGCCGGTCTTCTTGCCCAGCAGTCCCGCTTCGACCATACGCATCAGCAGCGGCGGGGCCGAGTACAGCGGCTCCTTGAACTCCGCGTACATCGAGTCGGCGATGGACTTCACCGTGTCCAGGCCGACCAGGTCGGTCAGCGCCAGGGGGCCCATCGGGTGGGCGCAGCCGAGCACCATCGCCTTGTCCACGTCCTCCTTGGTGGCGAAGCCGGACTCGACCATGCGGATCGCCGACAGCAGGTACGGCACCAGCAGCGCGTTGACCACGAACCCGGAGCGGTCCGCCGAACGCACGACCTGCTTGCCGAGCACGTCGCCGGCGAAGGCCTCGGCGCGCGTGGAGACCGACTCGCTGGTCTTCAGCGTGGTGACCAGCTCGACCAGCGGCAGCACCGGGACGGGGTTGAAGAAGTGCATGCCGACCACGCGCTCGGGGTTCGCCGTGGCGACCGCGATCTTCATGATCGGGATGGAGGAGGTGTTGGAGGCCAGCACCGCCGACGGGTCGGTGACGACCTTGTCGAGCTCGGCGAAGATGCTCGTCTTCACCTTCTCGTCCTCGAGCACCGCCTCGACCACCAGCTGGCGGTCGGCGAAGTCGCCGAGATCGGAGGTGAACCGCAGCCGCCAGGCGGCCTGCTCGCGTTCGCGCTCGGTGATCTTGCCGCTGCTCACGCCACGGTCGAGGGACCGCAGGATGCGCGCGCGGCCCGCGGCGGCCAGTTCCCGCGTCTGCTCGTACACCAGCACGTCGACGTGCGCCCTGGCACACACCTCCGCGATTCCTGCGCCCATCTGGCCGGCGCCGATTATGCCGACGCGTTGGATCTTTTCGCTGCTCACGTCCCGCTCCTGCTGGGTTGTCTGGCTCTGGGGTGGCTGGTCTGCGAAGGTATCGCTCCGGTGTGAGCGCGCCCTTCGATGGTCCAAGGTATAGGGATGCCCTCCCCGCTGGGGCTGTTCAGCGGGGAGGGCAGTACACCCCTACCGGAGTAGAGGAATGTCGGTTTTCACGTCGGGAACCTCACTTCCCTCGGCAAGCACCTGAGTTCAGCTTCGAATCGTCAGTCGCTGCTTTCGCAACCACCCACGCGCGAGGCCATCGAGCGCCGTTCGCGGCCCGTCTCGCGTCCGAGTGTCCGGTGCGCACGCGCCGCAGGCGCGAGCGGCGGACGCTCGGACGCGAGACTCACAGGGGCCGCGAACACGCCGCGCGGAGGCGCGGCTTAATGAAACTGTCCCTCTTCGGTGGAGCCCTTGAGCGCCGCGGTGGAGGTGTTCGGGTCGACGGTGGTGGCGATGGTGTCGAAGTAGCCGGCGCCGACCTCGCGCTGGTGCTTGATGGCGGTGAAGCCACGCTCGGCGGCGGCCTTGAACTCGCGCTCCTGCAGGTCGACGAAGGCGGTCATGCCCTCGCGGGCGTAGCCGTAGGCCAGGTCGAACATGCCGTAGTTGAGCGAGTGGAAGCCGGCCAGGGTGATGAACTGGAACTTGAAGCCCATCGCGCCGAGCTCACGCTGGAACTTGGCGATGGTCGCGTCGTCCAGGTGCGCCTTCCAGTTGAAGGACGGCGAGCAGTTGTAGGCCAGCAGCTGGTCCGGGAACTCGCCACGGACGGCCTCGGCGAACTTGCGCGCGACCTCGAGGTCCGGCACGCCGGTCTCCATCCAGATCAGGTCGGCGTAGGGGGCGTAGGCCTTGGCACGCGCGATGCAGGGCTCGATGCCGTTCTTCACGCCGAAGAAGCCCTCGGGGGTGCGGGTGCCGTCCAGGAACTCGCGGTCGCGCTCGTCCACGTCCGAGGTGATCAGGGTGGCGGCCTCGGCGTCGGTGCGGGCGATGATCACCGACGGCACGTCGGCGACGTCGGCGGCCAGACGCGCGGAGGTCAGGGTGCGGATGTGCTGCTGGGTCGGGATCAGCACCTTGCCGCCCAGGTGGCCGCACTTCTTCTCGGAGGCCAGCTGGTCCTCCCAGTGCACACCGGCGGCGCCTGCGGCGATCATGGCCTTCTGCAGCTCGTAGGCGTTCAGCGCGCCACCGAAGCCGGCCTCGGCGTCGGCGACGATCGGGGCCAGCCAGTTGGAGACGGCCGTGTCGCCCTCGACCTTGGCGATCTCGTCGGCGCGCAGCAGCGCGTTGTTGATGCGGCGGACCACGGACGGAACCGAGTTGGCCGGGTACAGCGACTGGTCGGGGTAGGTGTGGCCGGAGAGGTTCGCGTCACCGGCGACCTGCCAACCCGACAGGTAGATGGCCTTCAGGCCGGCGCGGACCTGCTGGACCGCCTGGTTGCCGGTGAGGGCGCCCAGGGAGTTGATGTAGTCCTCGTTGTTGACGAGATCCCACAGGATCTCCGAGCCGCGGCGAGCGAGGGTGGCCTCCTCGACGACGGTGCCCTGGAGCTTCGACACCTGCTCCGCGGTGTAGTTACGGGTGACGCCCTTCCAGCGCGGGTTGGTGTCCCAATCCTGCTGGATTTCCGCGGCGGTCCTCGGGGTGCCGGTGGTCGACATCTGTGACTCCACTTCTTCGTTCGGTCCATGCCGCCCGGTCGAGCTACGCGGCAGCTCGTACTGCTGGAGCGGCAATTTGCAGGCTTGCTAGGCCCTTGGGGTGTACTTCCACACGATGGCACACGAAGAAATGGCCGTCTACCTGTTGTTAATGTGAATCTAAGCTAGGTTTTCGTCCTCCTTTGCTAACTCTGCAAAATTTGCCGTCGAATTGCAGTAGTGCAATCTACTAGCCGGTAGCTCTGACGTGGGGTTTTAGCGTAACGCTTGTACTGTTAGCGATCACCGGGCGGTCCCCATTACCCCGGCGCCACCATTCCCAACTGTGAGGACCTTCACACGGCTGCTGTGGCCTACGCCACCTCTCGATCGCGGGCTCCGATTCCGGCCCACCACGCGGCACAGAATGAAGTTCCGATCCCGAACGGGGTCCCTTCGTCTGCCCATCCGCGATACCCGCTCCGCACACGCCGTCAGTCGGATTCCTCGGACCATCCCCATAGCCGGTGCCGTCGCGCGGAGTCCGGCGTGATGCGCCCGGCCGCGACCAACGCCGCGAAGGCGGCGCGCTTACGGGGGCAGTCGTGGTCGCGATGCAACTGCATGGCGCGATGAGCATCGGCGAGCGTGAACGACTGCTGCGGACGTTTACATGTCCACGCCTCCGGCCAGGTCACCGGCCGCAACGAACAACGGGCCCGGGCGGGACGGCGCGGGCGGGCGGGACGGCGCGGCCGCGCGATCGGCCAGACACACGCGACCCCGACCATGACGAACACGCCGCCCCCGACCACGGCGATAATGCTGTGCACTATTTGCCACAAGCCCACGGCCGCTCGCCTTTCCCAGCACAGCCGTTGTCCGGGTCCGGTGCGGAAAGGCCGTCGAGCACTTGCCGAAGGGTCGCCACTTCCGGCATCTCTTCGAGCGCCGGTCCACGCCCGCTGTGGTCGAGCGGGAAAGCGATACCCCGACGATGAGCACGCTCTCGCGGGCTGAACCGCTGCGGCACGATCCGGCCGCCCCGCACCAGCGTGCAGTAGGCGACCCACTTCCAGGCGCACTGCTCGATCCGGCAGGCACGATGACGCTGCATCTGCTGGTGCGCCAACTCGAGGTCAGCGGACGCGCAGACGCGCGCTGGAGCGACGATCACGTGTCGATTCGTCACGCCGCCCCCGCTCCTGCGGCCGGCGAAGCCTGCGCCGACCGCACCCAAGTGCCCTGCGGGCAAACGGTTTCCAGATCGAAACCCACATCACAGACCAACGCGGGCCGGTTATCCACATGCCCGAGATCGAAGACAACGATCACCTCGACCACGAGCCCGCTCGCGATCGTGAGCACGTACCCGATCGGATCGACGACATCGACCGGTGGACGAACCGTGTAGATGTATCGGTAGCCGAGCGCGAGAGCATGCCGCAGTACCGCATCGGCATGCCGTAGCGCGTCCGCACCGGACACGTCACTGCGAACGAGCCCGATCGCTTTCGGCACTTTCCGACCCGCAGCCGAGCGGAGACCCGGCCCGGCATCCACGACTTGCCTGTTCATCAATACCCCCAACATCTTCGTAGCGATTCGTCCGACCTGCGGCATCGGCGGGTTCCCTCGATCGACCCAGCCGCTCGGCGCACACCGAGTACAGCACCATTCCGCTCGAAAATGGAGTGATAACAATATGATTAGGGCACAGACAGATTCACTCCAAATCAAATGGTATGAGTTCATAGCACTGCTAACGAAAGGTGGGGGTTCACGTGGCAGCCCAGACGACGACTCTTCCGCGCAGACTGCTGGCTCGGCGTTTGCTCGAGCTGCGCGACAACGCCGGACTCACCAGGGACAAGGCGGCCAAGCTGTCCGAGATGAGTTCACAAACGCTGTGGCGCTTGGAGAACGGTCAGGTCGCGATGGTCAAGAAGATGGTGATCCGAGCGCTGTGCGACGTGTACGACGCGAGTGACGACGACCGGCAGGCGCTGCTCTGGCTGGCGGAAGAGGCGCGCAAGACCGGGTGGTGGCAGTCCTACAGCGACGCGATGTTCGCGAACACAGACTTGTTCGTCGTGCTCGAACAGGCCGCCTGCCATGTCACGTCGTTCCAATTGACCTTGCTGCCAGGTTTGGTGCAGACAGCCGACTATCGACGTGCCGTTGCCAAAGCTTTCATCCCAGCATTGACCGATGACGTAATCGACCGACACATAGAGTTGCTCACCAAACGACAAGCACGCCTCCAGGAACCACCTGACCGATTCCGCTTGGACGTGAGACTGAGCGAGGCGACGTTGCGCCACCAGATCGGTGGCACTGCGGTCATGGCAGCCCAGTCCAGTCACTTGGCGGAACTGAGCGGCTTGCCGAACGTATCCATCCGAATCGTTCCACTGAGCGCCGGTTCCTACCTCGGACTGGAGGCAGGTTCCTTTGTGTTGCTGGAGTTCCCCGAACACCCGAACCCGTCGTTGACCGAGCCGCCCGTGATTTACGTCGAGGGCTACACTGGAGCCCTGTACCTGGACAAACCCGACGAGATCGAGCAGTACCAGACCGCGCGGTCAAGTGTCGAGAGTGCGGCACTGAGCGAGGACGAGTCCCGAGCGCTGCTGGTGGCAATTGCAGAGGAGTACGGAGCGTGAGTGCCGACCTATCGACGGCGAAGTGGTTCAAAAGCAGTCGGAGCGGCACTGGCAAAGACTGCGTCGAGGTCGCACATCTCACCGGGGGCATGGTCGGCGTCCGCGACTCCAAGAACTCCACCGGACCAGCGTTGATCTTCACACCCTCCGAGTGGGATGCCTTCACAGCAACCATCGCCGATGGCGGGTTCGATTTCTCTGGCTGAGCACGCGTTCCCACAGACGATGCCGTCGCGGCACTACCCACCGCCGACCCGGCCCCCGTTCGAAAGGTCCTCGAAGCCCTCGCCCAACACCTCCACTGCTGGCATGACCAGCGGCGAGTTCAACCGCCCGACTGCCTGACACCGGCAACGAGATCGCGAGACGGGCGCGTGGGACGCCGTCATCTGTGGCGTGCAGTACGGGCAGTTCCACCCGCCCGCCCGACCTCGGTTCTCGGCGTCGATGACGACGCTGGAAACACTGACGGAGTGCTTCGGCAGGTCAGCCGTCGATCCTCCAACGAGTCGCAGTCCTGCCATTCCTTGCGGGCTGAGCCTATCCCCTCGTCGAGATCAGTGCACATGTCGTTGCCGCGGGCCAGAGACCTACGCGGTCAATAGGTTTCAACCTTGACCATGCGGAAGTCGATACGTAGCCTGAGTCTGGAATCTACCTCGGATATACATCTGAGGGACAGGGGGAAGTATGTACTCGATGCGCTTCTATTCAAATGTGCAGTTGTGGAAATTTCTCGGGGCAGTTCTAATCTTATCCGTTGGATGGATTTTGGGCGTGGGAACGGGTGTTGCAAGCGCCGGTGTCGGCAGCTGCGAAGTCAACGTTCATAACGTGCACAATCGAAAGGTTCACCTGGCCTGATGGACGTCAAAGGAACGCTCATCTGCCAGGGTGATGTCGAACGCGCAGATGTGTTCATCTACTACGCCAAAGTGGACGGGGCGGAGTGGGTTCGTATCGAGAGCAGCATTGCCCAGAGAACGGTGTACTCGCCTACGGCTGGTAAAAAATATACCGTCATGTCGCAGAATGGAACTCCCTGCGTACCAGGGGAGTACATTGGAGTAGCAGAAGGGTATCTCACCGTGGACGGGAAGACAACTAAGAACTATCAGAATGGGTTTGGGCCACGATCGACGGTGACCTGCTGATTCGCCGACAAAGAAAGAGGTGGCTAGACTTCGTGGATGATTTCGATCATGTCATGTCGGACTTGCATTCGTGGCTGTCTACAGAGTATGGGACCGTCGTGCACATCTTATTCGATGGAGGTTCGGATATCGTTACAGCGATTCCCAGAGGTGGATCCGGGTTACCCATCATCTTGACCAAACAAGAGGAGGGGATTCGCGTTGATCTCGGACTCAATGTGTCGTTCCTGGCACCACGAGACGACCCGTTCGAGCTATCCGACATCCTAGTTATCGTGAAATCACTTATCGAGTCAGGGATTTCGATTTCGATTCCCATCAATCCGTTCGGGGAGCCGGTAATACGCTACACACTGGAATTCCAGAATGGCGTGCTGAGCTCAAAGGCCCCAGGACATGATTACGTAGAATTCACGATCGGAGGTTGGCCGGCGTTCGACGCTTCCCGATAAATTTAGCGCGGCCTGAGCCCACTCAGATCGCATCGAACTATTCACGTCAACGAATGTGGTGCGGTTTACAACCCGAACCAGGTGTGATCTACGGTGGAGGACTCAACCATTCCCGTGACACGCTTACTATTCCAACGCCAAACTTTCCCCGTGTAGATATTGTGACCATCTGCACGGATCCGGAGGACGACTGGGTGGGATGTTCGAATGGGCGTTGAACGACCGGCAGGTGTTGTCGCGCGAGTTCGACAAGCACGTGCCACGGAGGAGGCTCGGCGGACCGCCGACCCGCGATGGGCGATGCGACGTGCTCTGACCGACTTCTTTACTGCCTGCGGGTATCACACGGTATGGGAAGTGCCGGCATCGACGGTATTGGCTGCCGCCCGCGACGTGCCTGCTCTGCTCGATCATGCAGAACAGCTGCGCACCCACTCCGCCTACGAGGAACTGTGCATCCGCTGTGCACGCGAGTTCGTTGTCGACTACGCGGCAGAATCGGATACGGACAGCGACGCGTTGGAAGCTGTGACACGCCGGGTTGTCGCACAGGTGATGGAGAAGTTCGGGTTGAGGGCGGGGCAGCCGCACGCGGGCCTCGCCTTCGTCTGCGAGCACCAAGCGGCGACGGTGCTGGAACGCGTAGAGCGTCCCTACCTCGCGGCCGTCGGGATTCGAACGCTCCGCATTTACGAACCGGACGATCCCTTCGACATCTGCGAGCCGATGCACGCATGGTGCACTCAATGGGAGGATGAGCCCGACAACCGCACCGGCATAGAAGCCGCTATTACCACGGCGCTGTCCGAATTCCTGACACGACACGGAATACGTCACTCCTGACCAAATGCCGCATATTTCCTCGATATTCGTACGCCTGCCAGCGCGGCAGTGTGCGCGGGCCGTGCGAGAAATTGGCAGTGCAGACTGGTCGAACAGCGTTGTGCGGACTGCCTGCTCCTTCGGGCAGCCGCGTTATAGAAGTGGGACCGTGGATATCGCCCCTCTCGATCAGTGTTCGGTTCCGTGACCAAATGGCAGGATGAGATTGTGGACATGGACGAAGGGCTCCGAGGCGCCCGACTGCTGGCCGCTGATATTGAACGGTCCCTGGGGTTTTCGACGCAGATCAGCACCGAGTACACCGAGGACTGGCAGGAATTCGGGGAGCGAACCGGCCGCCGGGTACCCAAAGCTTGGGTGAGTATCGGAGTGCCGGATGCCGGCACCTCCGCAGCGCTCGACCCCACCCAATCGGGCAGCGGCACGGCCGAGGGATTCGCGATGGAGTTGGTACGAATCCTCCAGGATGACATCCAGATTCACATACGTGAGCCGTGGCCGAAGGACCCCGCCACCAGCGCCCGGGCGCTGGAACCGACCGAGCGCGGTTGGCGGAGCCGAACGGACCCCGAGTATCTCGTGCCATACGGAAGGCTGGGTCGCTGAACCGGCGAGCGCCCACCACATATCCCAGGCATGGGGCGCGCACCAAAGGCTCAGTCAGCCTGCGGCAATGCTGTGACGACACAGACGGGCTCCTCATGGTTCCGGTCAGGGGATGAAGACGCATCCACCCATGCCGAGGTAGCCGCGGATCGCGCAGAGCACATTGTTCACTGTTTTGCCCGAACCGGAGGACGAGCCACTGCTCAGGGGCTCGGCGATCGCGGTGGGCGCGGTGGCCGTGAGCGGCATCGACAAAGCGGCGGTGACCAGTATGGACTCACCCGACCCTCCCGGGCCGGAGCCGCGTGACAGTGAGCGCATCCGGGCTGCGGGTGGACCGGGGTTGAGCGCTTGTCTTTTCAGCCGCTCGTGATCAGGCGAGCGGTGGGTGGGTTGTGCGCCAGTGTTCGGCTATGTCGATCCGCCGGGTGATCCACACCTGGCCGTAGGACTGGATGTGGTCGAGAAGGCGTTCGAGGGCGGCGGTGCGGGCGGGGCGGCCGATGAGGCGGCAGTGCAGGCCTACCGACAGCATCTTGGGACTGCCTTCGGCTCCTTCGCGATAGAGGACGTCGAAGGCGTCGCGGACGTGGGCGAAGAACTGTTCGCCGGTGGGGAAACCGGCGGGTGACGCGAACCGCATGTCGTTGGTGTCCAGAGTGTAGGGCACCACCAGGTGGTCGCGGTCGTGTACGCGCACCCAATAGGGCAGGTCGTCGGCGTAGGAATCCGCGTCGTAGGCGAAGCCGCCGTGCTCGACCACCAGTTCCCTGGTGTTCGGCGAATCCCGGCCGGTGTACCAGCCCAACGGCGGCGCGCCGGTCAGCTCGGTGAGGATGCGCACCGCCTCGGCCATGTGCGCGCGTTCGGTGTCGCGATCGGTGAGCTGGTAGGACTTCCACCGCAGGCCATGGCAGGCGATCTCGTGGTCCAGTTCCCGGAAAGCGGCCACCGCCTCCGGGTTGCGTTGCAGAGCGCGGGCGACCGCGAAGATCGTCAGCGGCAGACCGCGACGCTCGAAGACGCGCAGCACCCGCCACAGCCCGGCGCGGGAGCCGTACTCGTAAAGCGATTCCATGCTCATATGACGGTTCGGAAACGCCTCGGCGGGCGTCATCTCCGAGAGGAAAGTCTCGGAGAAGCCGTCGCCGTCGAGCACGTTGTTCTCGCCGCCCTCTTCGTAGTTGAGCACGAACTGCACCGCGATCCGCGCCTCACCCGGCCACCGCGGGTCCGGCGGGTTGGGACCGTACCCGACGAAATCCCGTGCACCCTCGGCTGCTCCCGCCGAGTCCGCGCTGCTCACGATTGCGCCTCCCCCACACTTGTCTGCCCCACGACTGCGCCCGCTCCGCACTCGGCCGCCACCCCCAGATCTGCGCCCCTCACCACTGCGCCTCTCCCGCAGTCACTCGCCCACGACTGCGGCGGCCCGATCGACACCCGACCGGCCCCAGGTCTGGACTGCTCACGACGGCGCCTCCCCGGCACTCGGCTCCGGCAGATGCGGTGTGCTGTATCGACTTCCCCTCACCCCGCTCGCTCATCCGCCGAGCTCGCCGTACAGTCGCAACCGTGCCAACCCGCCGTCCGGGTAGATGTCCAGGCGCACTTCCTCCACGGACGCGGCCATCGGCGCGACCGGGAACCGGTGCCTGGTATCGGGTTGCAGGGCGGTGCGGGGCAGCAACTCCAGTTCGGTGCCGTCGTTGGTGCGGCCGGTGAGCCGGGCGGCCCCCGGACTGTTGCCGAGAAAGTAGGAGGTGTCCAGTTCGGCGAGCCGGATCAGTCCCGGTCCGGCCAAGCGGATACGCACCCAGTCGTTGTCCTCGTCCCGGCGCCGGGCGGTCTCCCAGCCCTCGCCCATGGATCGGGCCGGGCCGGGATAGAGC
Organism: Nocardia asiatica NBRC 100129; assembly: GCF_000308415.1. Classification (GTDB taxonomy): domain Bacteria; phylum Actinomycetota; class Actinomycetes; order Mycobacteriales; family Mycobacteriaceae; genus Nocardia; species Nocardia asiatica. Next base: position 48,131 of record NZ_BAFS01000275.1, read on the forward strand.
AACTGGTTGGGCGAGCTGTAGAAGCGGTTGGAGCAGTCCAGCACCAGCGCGCCGTTCTCCAGCGCGGCCAGGTCCAGCGGGCCCAGCCCGAGCAGCCGTGGATCGGGCCGCCCCTCGCCGTGCACCCGCAGCCTGGCTACGCCGCCGTCGGGGTGCATGGTGAGCCGCACGTGCGTCCAGCGCTGCTCGTTCTCGACGGCGAAGTAGTTGCGACTGTCGCCGGTCACCGGGGAGCGATCGACCAGTTCCACCCAATCAGCTCGCGCCGCAATGGCTTCACCGGGCGGGTGATCCTCGATTTCCAGCGCCGACACGGAGACTTCGGGCGGGTAGTTCCCCGTGAACCACGCCGTGTCCACGACGATCCCGCGGATCACGCCCGGAATGCCGAGCCGCACGATCGCGAAGTCCTCGCCGGACTGTCCTCGATGCCTGCGGGTTTCCCAGCCGTCGTAGATCTGCCCCTTGTGCCCGAAGGTGGATGGTTGATATCGAGCGGGCCCGGGGTTGATCAAATTCTCCTTTTCGGCGAAGAATTCGTCGTTCGCCCAGATCACCGAACCGCCGAGCGGCCGGACCGCCAGATCCGGCAGCAGCGTGAACGCCTCGTCCTCGGCCTGGTCGCGCATCGCGTCTCTCCCGGTTTTCGCGACCGTCCCGTCCGGATGGCCGGTCACTGCGTCTCCGCGGGCAACGGCGCGCGGGCCGCGAGTGCGCGCAGTACCGCGTCGTTCAATTCGGCGGCCCCCGCGTCCGGGCGCGCGCCGCACTCGATGCCGCGCAGCACGGTGACCGCCAGCGCTTCCGCTGTGGCGGGCTCGTCGACGACATCGCCGCCGCGCCGGGCCAGATAGTCCAGCAGCCGCGGCACCGCCACATCGATCGCCCGGCGGAAGAAGTCGTAGGTGGCCAGCCAGCGCGTGACCAGATGCCCCGGATGCATGTCCCAGCCCTGGTAGTACCCACGCCGCAACGCCCGGGTGACCAGCCGATGGTGGTTGCGCAACGAGGCCGCGGGATCTGCCTCCGGCACGATCTGGGTTGAGCCGTCACACACCCACACCCCGGTCTGCGCGGCCGCCACCTGCATGACCGCCTTGGCGTAATCGGCGGCCGGATGGTCGAGCGCTTGGTCCGGCGCGGCGACGCCACAGGCGGCCGTGTAGTCGTAGGTTCCGAAATGCAATGCGCTGCAACGGCCTTCGGCGACAGTGAGCATGGCGGCCACCGGTGCGGTGCCGTCCGCCGCGATGATCGCCTGCGGGCTCTCGATCTGCAATTCGAAGCGCAGGCTGCCTTCCGCGATGCCGTACGCGCGCTCCAGCCCCACGCACAGCTGCACCAGAGCGGTGACCTGCTGCACAGCACGAATCTTCGGCACCGTGAAGACGAATCCCTCGGGCACCGCGCCCGCGCTCTCCAACACCAGGTCGAGGGTGCGCAGCGCGCGTCGACGCTCGCCGCCGGCCAAACCCTTCATTCGGATGCCGCTGCCCGCCGGGCCGTCGGAGCGCCGGGCCCAGGCCGCGAGCACGGCGCCCGCCGTGGCGGCCGCGCGGTCCTCCTCCGCGTCGGCGCGCAGACCGTAACCGTCCTCGAAGTCGATGCGCAGGTCCTGGACCGGGTCTGCTTCCAGCCGCTTGCGCACGTCGAGCAGCGAGCCGGTCCCGTCGAGCGTGGCCAGCAGGTCGTGCTGGCGGTCGAGCAGTTCTACCGCGGTCGCGCCCCATTCCCTCGGCGTCTGCTCGGTGACCCGGTCGGCGGGGACGTACACGGTGTGGATGGGTTGGGACCGCCCATTCGATCCGGGATACCTGCGGCGCAGGTCGGCGTCGACCGAATCGAGCATCGCCTCGATCCGTGCGCGAACGTTCTCCGGCACCTTCATCGTGACCCCTTCTCCCGCAGCGCGGCCCAGACCCGGTCCGCGGTCATCGGCAAGCTTTCCAGCCGCACGCCCACCGCGTCGCGGATCGCGTTGGCCAATGCGGGGGCGACCGGGTTGTACGGCGATTCGCTCATCGATTTCGCGCCCAATGGACCGAGCGCGTCGGCTGTCTCGGCGAAATACACCTCCGTGCGCGGCACGTCGGCGAATTGTGGCACGTGATAGTGCCGCAGGGTTCGCGCGCCGACCACCCCGTGCGCACTGCGCATGTCCTCGTAGAGCGCTGTGCCGATGGCCTGTGCAGCACCGCCTTCCACCTGCCCGCGGCACTGCACCGGGTTGAGCACGGTGCCCGCGTCGGCGGCCTGGATCGACTGGAGGATGCGCACCACCCCGGTGTCGGGGTGCACGGCCACGCGGAAGGCGTGCACGTTGAAGCTGACCGACCTGGGACTGCCCCCGTGCTCGGCGTGCGCGGTGAGTTCGCCGCCGGACAGCAGTTCGGCCGCGGTGAGCAGCCGGTCACCGCAGTACACGCCGCCGGAAGCCGGTACGCAGTCCCGCTCCGGAACGCCCGCCAGCTCGGCCGCCCGGGCCGACAGCAGCCCGCGCAACGCGCATGCCGCCGCGTACACGGCCTTGCCCGCGACCACGATGCCGGTGGACCCGAAAGCGCCGGTGTCGTGGTCCACCAGATCGGTGTCGGCATGCCGGACCACCACGTGGGCGACATCGGTGTCCAACGCGGCGGCCGCGAGCTGCGCGTGCACCGTCGTCGTGCCGTTGCCGAATTCGGCCGTACCCACCCGGATCTCGTAACGGCCGTCGGGCAACAGCGACGCCGACGCCGAGGACCGGTGCCCGCGCGGCGGGATGGTCGCGATCATCGCGGCGGCCATGCCGGTGCCGATCCGCCACCGCGGGCCGGGCGCAGGCACGTCGTTGCCGCGCAGCAGAGCCCGCTCGGCGAGATCGAGACACTGGTCCAAGCCGTAGCTGCCGAAGATCAGGTCGCCTTCGTTCACCGCCGCGCCGACGAACCGGTCGCCGGGCGCCACGACATTGCGGCGGCGCAGTTCGAACGGGTCGATGCCGATCGCGTGCGCGAGTTCGTCCAAGGCCGATTCGACGGCGAAGATCACCTGCCCGAGGCCGTAACCTCGGAACGCGCCGGAGGGAACGTTGTTGGTGTAGACCGCCTGCGCGTCGACTTTCTTGTTGGCACAGCGGTACAGCTCGACGGACTCGCCGACGCCGTGGTACATCACCCCGCCGCTGTGATTGCCGTAGGCGCCGGTGTCGGCGAGCACGTCGACGGCCAAAGCGGTGAGCACGCCGTGGGCGTCGGCTCCGGCCGTCACCGCGACCCGCATCGGATGCCGGCACGTCGCGGAGGTGAACTCGTCGGAGCGGGTGAACTCGTACTGCACCGGCCGACCGGTGCGCAGCACGGCCAGCGCGATCAGGTCCTCGGCGAGCATCTCCTGCTTCGCGCCGAAGCCGCCGCCGACCCTGGCCGCGAACACCCGCACCCGCGCCGAGGACAGTCCGAACAGTCGGCACAGTTCGTCGCGCACCAGGAACGGCACCTGGGTGCTGCACCGGATGACCAGTCGCCCGGCGTCGTCCAGCCATCCGACTCCGCCGTGCGTCTCCAGGTGCACGTGCTGTCCGCGCGGGGAGAACCACTCGCCGCGCACCACCTGGGCGGCGGCGGCCAGACCGGCCGCGACGTCGCCCACCTCGCCGTGCAGTTCGGCGACCAGGTTGCGACCTGGATCGGTGATCCGGGCCGAGGCCGGTTTGTCGCCGTGCAGTTTCGGCGCGTCGGCGCGCAGCGCGTCCCGCGGATCGAACACCGCGGGCAGGGGTTCGTAGTCGACGACCAGCAGACGGCATGCCTCGCGCGCGATCGCGACGCTGTCGGCCACCACCGCCGCCACCCGCTGACCGACGAATCGGACGGTCCGATCGAGCACGTAGGTGTCGTCCGGGTCGTCGGTGCGCAGTTCGTGCCGCGCGGTGGAGAACGGGATGTCCGGAGCGTCGGCATAGGTGAGTACCGCGTGCACGCCGGGCAGCGCCTCGGCGGCGGCGGTACCGATCGAGCGGATTCGCGCATGCGGGTGCGGACTGGTCAGCACCGCGATGTGCAGCGGGGCGGTCGGCGGCGCGGCGGCGGCACCCGGGCGCGGCCCGTCTTCCGTGACCGGCGGCAGGTCCAGGGTGAACGGCTCGCTGCCGCAGACGATGCGCGGCCCGGCCGGAGCGCCGACACCCGCGCCCGCCGCGGTCGTCTCGGTTCGATCGGGGGCGACGGCGGCAGGGTCGTCCGGGGTGAGCGGCTCCCCCAGCGCAGCGCGGATGGCGCGGTATCCCGTGCAGCGGCACAGGTTTCCCTTCATGAGCTCGGCGAGTTCGTCGCCGGACATGCCGGTCTGCTCACCGGCGGCGCACCCCAGCCCGGCGGCCGTGACCACCATGCCGGCGGTGCAGAATCCGCATTGGAAGGCGGCCTTGTCGACGAAGCGGCGCTGTACCGGGTGCGGGTGCTCGGGCGTCCCCAAGCCGGCCGCGGTGGTGACGGAACGTCCGGCGGCGCGGTAGGCGGGGAATACGCAGGAGTGCACCGTCATGCCGTCCACCAGCACCGAGCAGGCCCCGCAATCGCCCGTGTCGCAGCCTTTCTTCACCGCCGAGACGCCGCTGTCGCGCAGCACGGTACGCAGGCACTGCCCCGGCCGGGCCTCGATCTCGACGGATCTGCCGTCCACCTCGAAGCGCATCACGGCCTCCGCAGTTCCCCGGCGACCTCGCCGGCGAGGACCCCCGTGACGTGCTCGCGCCACTGCGGCGACCCGTGCGGGTCGTCGAACCAGAGCGCGGGATCGATCGTGGCCAGAGCCTCGCGCAGCGCGCCGTCGCTCGGCGGCTCGGCGAAGTCCAGCACGACGGGCGCGGTGGTGGCGGCCGTGACGGTGACCGCACTGCGGCCGTCCCGTTCCCGCCGACCCATCACCACGGCGCCGGAGCGCCCCAGCGGCGCGAGCGCGATCTTCCGGAAGCTGGTGTGTGCCAGCAAGCTCGATCGGGGCAGGCGAATCGAGCGCAGCACCTCGCCGGGCCGCAGCGCCGTGCGCCCCGGGCCGACGACGAACTCGCGCAACGGGATACTGCGATCGCCCCCGTCCGCTTCCCACACGACCGCGGTCCCGTCGAGCGCCACCAGCGCGCCCAGCACCGCGCCCGCGGGCAGCGCGAGGCAGACGTTTCCGCCGACCGTGGCGGTGCGCCAGATCTTGTGCGAGGCCAGCAGCGCCCGGCAGGACCGGGCGAACAGCGCCGTCCCCGGCCACAGCTCGCGCAACATCGGCAGCCCCAGCTCACGTCCCGGCCCGGCCCCCGCGAACTCGGCCAGCGTGCAGGTCGCGGCTATCTCCAGTCCGTCGTCCACGATTTCGAACGCGGGCCATCCCAGGCCGGTGATGTCGACCAGACGCACCAGCTGATCATGCGGCTCGGAGAACAGGAAGGTCCCTCCGGCGAGCACCGCGGTCGACGCGTCGAGCACCGACAGGTCGGCGCGCTCGCGCGCGACCACCACCTCGCGAATCGTGTCCAGGTCCACGTCTCACCTCGCTCCCGCCTCTCCGTCACGGTAGAGCCAGTCGGTTGCCGCCGTATTGCGCGCGACGCATGTCGGATTGCGCGGCCGTTACCTCGCCGGACGACCGCCCGGGGCCTCGGATCCGTCCGCGGCCGAGCGCCGCGCGGGCGTGCCGTCCCCATCACCACAACGCTCGCCCGCTCCGATGGGCCGTCCGAGCCGACACTGCCCCAGTATTGCTCGTCCCGCCTGATCAGGCACGACACCTCGCCCACATCAGCGAGTGCGATCTTCGGCCACGCGGCCGACGCGCTCGATCGCGCGACTCGGTGCGGGTATCCGCGGCGCCGCTCAACCCGCCTTCGCGAGCAACGCCGCCTGCGCTCGCGCCACCTCCCGGGCGACCACGTCCGTGTCGATCGTCCGGATCTCGCCGTCGCGCACCACTTCGCGCCCGTTGACCAGCAGCGCGGCCAGTGGTGGGGCCGAGCCGAGCACCAGGGCGGTCACTGGATCCTCGATCCCCGCGTGCGCGGCCGTATCGAGCCGCCACAGCGCCAGATCCGCCAGCTTGCCCGCCTCGATCGACCCGATCTCGGCGGCCCGGCCCAGTACGCGCGCGCCGCCCATGGTGGCCAGTTCCAGCGCGGTGCGGACGGTCATCGCTCGCGGCCCGCCCCGGTTGCGCGCCCACAGCAGCGCATGGCGCGGCTCCTCGATCATGGAACCGGCCTCGTTGCTCGCCGCTCCGTCGACGCCGAGGCCCACCGGAACGCCCGCGCGCACCAGATCGGCGGTGCGAGCCACGCCCGCGCCCAGCCGCGCGTTCGAGGTGGGGCAATGCGCCACGCCGGTACCGGTGCGCGCCAGCGCGTCGATCGCGTCGTCGTCCAGGTGCACGGCGTGCGCGTACCAGACGTCGGGGCCGAACCAGCCGAGCCGTTCCAGATACCGCGCGGGCGTGCAGCCGAATGTCGCCGCGCAGTATTCCTGCTCGTCGACGGTCTCGGCGAGGTGGGTGTGCAGCCGGACCCCGGTGGCGCGTGCCAGCGCCGCCGACTCGCGCAGCAGTTCGGGCGTGACCGAGAACGGCGAGCACGGCGCCAGCGCGATCCGCACCATGGCGTCGGACGACGGATCGTGCCAGCGCGCGACGGCCTGCGCGCTCGCGGCGAGGATGTCGTCCAGGCGCTCCACCAGGTGATCGGGCGGCAACCCGCCCGCGCTCACCCCCAGGTCCATCGAGCCGCGACAGGGGTGGAAACGCAGGCCGACCTGCGCCGCCGCGGTGATCTCGGCCGCGAGCGGGTCTCCGCCGTCGCGCGGGAACACGTAGTGGTGATCGGTGGTGGTGGTGCACCCGGTGCGCGCGAGTGCGGCGAGCGCACCCGTGGCCGCCACGCGCACCGCGTCCTCATCGATGCCCGCCCACACCGGGTAGAGCGTGTTGAGCCATTCGAACAGCGTGTGGTCGGTGGCCAGGCCCCTGGTGAGCCATTGGTAGAGGTGCTGATGGGTGTTTACCAGGCCGGGCGTCAGCAGGCAGCCGCGCCCGTCGACGCGCCGCGCGTCCGAACCGAGGTCCGGCGCGTCACCCGCACCCACCGCCTCGATCCGGTTGCCTCGCACGACGACGTGACCGCGGGCGTACTCGGTCCCGTGCGCGTCGACGGTCGCGACGGCACAGTCCGCGATGACGGTCACCTGGTCCACGCGGGACCCGCTTCCGGCGCGTCGGCACGCGCCACGGTGGCGTGGATCAGCCCATAGGGCCGGTCGTCGGCGTGGTAGACCTCGCCGCGGTTCTCGATGCCGAAACGGGCCAGGTCGTAGTCGAAGTGATGCTTGTTCGGCGCCGTGAGGCGGATCTCGGCCAGCACCGGGTGGGCCGCCAGCGCGGCCTTGCCCATCTCGAACAGCGTCTGTTGCAGGGCCTTGGAGTGCAGCGTCGCGAAGGTCTCCACCAGCCGGGCCCGCACTCCGGTGTAGACCTCGTCCCAGTCGACGCCCGCGCTGCCCGCGAAGCGCCACTGCGCGACCAGCGAGGTGGCCAGCATGCGATCGCGGGTCGGCGCGAGCACGGTGAAGTCGTCGGACAAGAAGTCCGCGAACTCCGATCCGGTCGACTTCAAAATGGTGAGGTCCTTCACCCCGCCGAGCACCCAGGCCCGCCGATCCGCGCCGCTACCGGCCACGGTGACCGCGGCGGTGCGCACCTCGGTCCCACGGCGCACCCAGGTGTGGTCGTGCTCGACACCGCCGACCGACACCCGTTCCCAGGCGTACTCGTCGACCTCCACGCGCGCGCTGCGCACCGGTTCGATCTCGGCGACGAAATGATCGGCCAGCGCGAGCGCGTAGTCCTCGATGGTCCGCAGCCCGGCCTGCTTCGCGAACGCGTAGGCGGTCTGCTTCTGCGAGTCGGTGGGCAGGACCTTCGTCTGGTCGCCCGCGACGTACGCGTCGGCGAAATCGCCGCGCAGCACCGTGGACACGTTCACGTCGCGAATCTCGTGCCGTGCGCCCTCCCGGTAGATCCGGACGATCCGGTTCTCCGCCTTGCCGTAGCGGTGGTCGGTCAGCACGATCGGCCCGGTCAGTTCCATGCTCGGCTCAGCTCCCTCGATAGGTGGAAAAAGCGAAGGGCGACAACAGCAACGGCACGTGGTAGTGCCGATCCTCGGTGACGGCGAACGCGATGGCCACCTCGGGATAGAAGGTCTCGACCTCCCGGGCCGCGAAGTAGGCGCCGGTGTCGAACACCAGGCGATAGGTTCCGGGTTCGAGCGCGTCACCCAGCGCCCTGACCCGTCCGTCGGCATCCGTTTCGCCCGCGTCGAGTCGCCGCTCCTGCCGATACAACGTCACGGTGACGCCCGCGGCGGGCGCGCCGCACACCGCGTCCAGCACATGGGTGCTCAGCGTGCTCATGACTGCACCTCGCTGACGCTCGGCTCCGTCATGACCACGAACGTGGCTGCGCTGATCGTTCGCTCGCCGCGCTCACTCATGACCGCTCCTCCAGCAGCGCGCGCAGTCGGATGCGGTTGATCTTCGCCAATTCTGTTCGCACGACTTCCCTTTCGGTCTCGGGATCATTGCGCAGCCGGGAGTCGAGGAGCGCGAGCAACTCCTCGGCCGACTTTCCGCTCGCGCACACCAGGTAGATGTGCCCGAATCTCTCCTCGTAGGCGTGGTTGCCCACGGCGAGCGCCGCGCGGACCGCGTCCGCCGCTCCCCTCACCCCGGCCTGCTCACGGGCCGAAGCGGCGGAACGCGGCCGCTCCCCGATCCTGGGATGCCCCGCCAGCGCCAGCTCGAGTTCGGCCTCCGGCAGCCGCGCCGACGCCGTGTCCGACGCGTCGAGCAGCGCCTCCACACTGCGGTAGGGACGGCCGTCGACCAGCGCCCGCGCGAAGCCCGGCGACGAGCAGCAGCCGAGCACCGCGCGGTAGGCCGCGTCGTCGGACAGCGCGTCGAATGCCGCGATACCCGGTCGCTGATCCGTCATCGGACCAGCATCGAATACGACCCGGCGAGCCGCCACCGCAACGGGACGGACCGCCTTCGGCGTGTCGCGCCCGCAGGTTCGTAGAACCGCGCCTGAACACCGGGTTTCCGTCCTGCGGCGCAGACCGCCCGGTATTACCTTCTTAGCTATGGCTGACCCTGATCGCCCGGTCGTCGCACCGTGCGCGGGCATCGTGCTCGCCGCAGGCGCCGGGACCCGCTACGGACGACCCAAAGTGCTCGCGGAGGGCGGCGCTTGGCTGCGCGCGACGGTCGCCGCACTGCGCGACGGGGGCTGTGACCCGGTCATCGTGGTGCTCGGCGCGACCGGGCCGCAGCCGGGGATCGTCGACCTGCCGCCGGACGTGCGGCACGTGTGGGCCGCCGACTGGGCCACCGGGATGAGCGCCGCACTACGGGCGGGGCTGATCGCCGCGGCGAGCACTCCCGCTCGCTATGCCGCGATCATGCCGGTGGACACCCCCGACGTCGGCGCGGACGTGGTCGCCCGGGTACTCGCCGCCGCGCTCGCGGCCCGCAGCGGTCTGGCCCGCGCTGTGTTCCACGACACACCAGGGCACCCTGTTGTTATAGCCCACAACCACTGGAATGCGGTTTGTGGGTCGGCCGCAGGAGATTCCGGAGCCCGCACCTATTTGACCGGCAGAAACGATATGGTGTGCGTCACGTGCGACGATTTGGCGACGGGCGTCGATCGTGACTTCCCGGCCACGACCGCACGGTGATCGGAGCTAGCTGATGCGGGACATCGTCGACGACCTGTTGCGGGTGTGGCACTCGGGCCGGACCGGCGGACTCGGCACCATCGTGCGCACCGTGGGGGCGGCCCCCTTGCCGGTGGGCTCGGCGATGCTGGTCGACCCGGACGGGGGCGTGCACGGCTCGGTGGCCGCGGGCGGGCTGGAGGACATCGCGTACGAGGCGGTGCTCCAGGCCGCGCGTACCGGCCGCCGCGCGATGCACCGCTTCGGCGTGGCCGCCGCCCTGGATTCCAGCGCGAACGGCGAGGGGATGGTGGACGTCTTCACCGAACCGTTCTCTCGAAGACACTTCCCGGAGTTCCCGGATGTCGCCGCGGAGATCGCGGCGCACCGCAGGGTCACCGTCTTCACGGTGGTGTGGAACTCCGATGCCGACCTGATCGGCCAGCACCTGATCACCGACAAGAGACACGCCACCGAATTGGTCGCGTTACCGGATTCGGACGTCTTCGTCTCCTCCTTCGCCCCGCCGCCGCGACTGATCATCTTCGGCGCCAATTCCTTCGCCGCCGCACTCACCGTGCAGGCCGAGTTGCTCGGCTACCGGGTGACGATCTGCGACTCGCGCCCCAATTTCGCTACGCCGGAATCATTTCCCGGCGCGGAGGTCGTGGTCGACTGGCCGCACCGCTACCTCAACACGCTCTCCGCGGCCGGTGAGATCGACCGCAGCACCGCGATAGTCGTGCTGTCGCCCGATCCCACCTTCGAGATCCCGCTGCTCACCGTGGCGCTGCGACTACCCGAGCTCGGCTATCTCGGCGCCATGGGCTCGCGCCAGGTGCACATCCGGCGCATGGAGGACCTGCAGGCAGGCGGTTTCAGCGCGGAGACGCTCGCGCGACTGCATTCGCCCGCGGGCTTGGACATCGGCGCGCGCACCGCGCCCGAGATGGCGGTCGCGATCGCGGCCGAACTGCTCGCCGTCCGCGCCGCGCAACCGGCGCGAGCGGCCGACCCGTACAGCGGTGAATTTCCCATCACGCCGAAAACCGCTGTGGGAATGAGCATCTAGTCACTTCAGGCCGGGATTCTCGGCATACACCTCGCGTAGCACGGACAGGTCGAACAGCTGCGCGGCCTTGATCTCGATCTTCGCGGTGCGCAGCGCGGCGATGTTCTGCTCGACCAGCGCGTCGGTCATGGAGAGCAGGCCATGGGCGGCTGTGTCCGCTGAAACCACCAGATCGTTCTGCGCGATCGCCTCTTTCGTCTGCTCGGCGAGATCGAGTTTCTGGTCCTTGCCGTACACCTCGACCGCGAGCCGGGCCGATTCGGCCGGGTCCGCCACCGCGTCCTTCCAGCCCCTGATCTCGGCGGCCAGGAACGCCTTCAGCTTGTCGCGCTCGTTGTCGATGGTGGACTGCGCGACGGTGAGCGTCTCGGCGACCAGCGGCAGACCGAAATCGGCGAAGAGGAAGTGCGTATTCGCGAATCCCTTGGCCGACAGCGTGATCGGCTCGTTGGTCACATAGCTCACCCACCCGTCGACCTCGCCGTTGGCCAGCGGGGTCGGGTCGAACTGCGCGGGCACGACGGTGACGTCCCCCGGCTTCATCCCGTTGGCGGTGAGCAGCGCGTTGAAGATCAACTGGTTGGTATCCTGCACACCGATTTTGCGGCCCTTCATGTCCGCGGGCGCCATGATCGGTCGCGCGGCCGAGGAGACGATCGCGAACGGATTCTTCTGATAGGTGGTGGCGACGATCTTGGCCGGAAGCCCCTCCAGGATCGCGGGTGCGGTGGTTTGCGGCGCGGACAACCCCAGCCACACCTTCCCGGTGTCCAAACCGGCCTCCGCCGACGTGCTGGCCGCGCCGCCCGCGATCAGGTCGACCGAGCCGAAACCGGCCTCGCGGAAATAGCCGCGCGCGTCGGCGAAGTATTCGCCCGCGAATTCGATGTTCTTCAGCCAGGACAGCTGCACCGCGACGCTGCCGTATTTCGAGCCGTCCGACCTGGTGCCGCCCGAAGCGTCGCCGGAGTTTCCGCCGCAGGCGGCCAGCGCTCCCGCGCCGCCCAGCGCGGCGCCGGCGAGCGCGGAGTAACGGAGAAACGAGCGTCGGTTCAGGTGCCCGAACGTGGAGCGTTGCACGGGTGTCATGGGCCGAATCTAGGTGTAGCGCGTTTCATTTTCTTTACTTTGGCGTTCCGAGCGCGGATTCCCCGCCGATTCCGCTGGGGCGACAGGTCGATCACAGTCGTCCGGCTTCCGGTCCGAACCGGGCGAGCACCAGGTTCTCGATGACGCCGACGATCGCGTAGAGCGCCACGGACACCAGCGTGACGAGCACGATCGAGGCCCACAGCTTGCTGTACTGGAACGTGGGAACGGCCCGGATCAGGCTGGCTCCCAGGCCCGTGCCGCTGCCCAGCCACTCGCCGAGCAACGCGCCGATCAGCGCGCCCGGCACCGAGATCCGCGCGGCGGCGAACACCGAGGGCAGCGCCGCGGGCACGGCCACCATGCGCAAGCCGGTCCACCTCGACCCGCCGTAGGCGGCCACCAGCTCCAGCGCCTGGCGCGGCGCGTCGCGCAGACCCGCCATGATCATGACCAGGGCGGGGAAGAACACCACGATCGCGGCGAGCACCGCTACCCCGGCCAGGCCGCGGCCGAACACCAGCACGATGATCGGCGTGAGCGCGACCAGCGGCACCGAGCGCAGCAGCATCGCCACGGGAAGGAAGGTCTGCTCGACCGCGGCGAACGACACGAACAGGGCCGCGACCACCAGCGCCGCCAGCATCCCCGCACCGAACCCGATGGCCGCGTCGCGCAGCGTGATCCACAGGTCGTCCAGGATCGCCTGCCGCGCGGCGGCGGCGTTGGGCGCGGTCACCAGATAGGTCCAGATATCGCCCGGTGTCTTGCCGACCCGCGGGCCGACCTGCGGAAATGCCTCGAGGAAGACGTACCAGATCGCCAGCATCAACAGCAGCGAGGTGGCCAGCGGGAACAGGAAGATCCCGATTCGTCGCAGGAGTCTCACCGGGCGTCCTCCTCGAGCCTGGTCGGCCGGACATGCTTCGCGCGGGAGCTTTTCATCGCCCCTCCCGGGCGGTCCACGGGGCCGCCAACCGCGCGGCCCCCGCCACCAGTGCGTATCCGAGCCCGGCCAACGCGGCGGCGGCCAATGCCATGCCCCAGGTGCGCGGCACGTTGTAGGAGGTCTGCGCGGCGGTCAGCGCGACCCCGATGCCGCTGTCCACGCCGCCGAGGTACTCGCCGATGATCGCGCCGAGCACGGCCGAGGGCGCGGCGATCTTCAAGGCGGCGAAGGTGCTCGGCAGCGCCGAGATCGCCTGCACCCGGTACAGCTGCTGCCAGCGTCCGCCACCGTAGGCGCGCACCAGGTCCAAGCTGGCCCGGTCGGCCGAGCGCAATCCGGCGACGGTGCCGACCATGGTGGTGAAGAAGCAGTACATGGCCGCCAAGAACACCGTCGGCGTGCGTCCGCCGAAGACCACCAGGATGATCGGGCCCAGCGCGAGCAGCGGCGTGCAATAGCTCAGGATCGCCAGCTGCGTGGCCAGCGACTCGATCGGCGGCACCAGCATGATCAGCACTGCCAGCGCGATGGCGAGACCGTTGCCCCAGACGAACCCCTTCAGCGCGCCGAGCGCGGTGATCCGGAAATTGGGGCC
>NZ_BAFS01000274.1 GCF_000308415.1 Nocardia asiatica NBRC 100129
GAGGCAGGCGCCGTCGATGGCGAAACGAATCGCGGCAGCGGGAAACAGCTCACGCACCGCGGCGACGATTGGGAATCCCGCTTTCCATTCGGGGATGTTCAACGGACCGGTGACGCCCGATCGCACGTCCACCGGCCCGGCCGCGCCGATCCCCACGGCGCTGACCGATTCCCGCCCGGCCACCTCCAGCAGCAGCGCGCGACAGGCGTCCCACACGCCCGTGTCCGGCACATCCACCCGGCGTACCTCGCGCACCTGGGGACCGGGGCGCACCACTCCGGCCGCGAACTTCGTCGCGCCGATGTCCAGAGCGAGAATCGCCAACGCCGTATCCCTTCACCGATCCGAGCCACCCGCGATTGTCACCCGGCGGGCCGGTTCCGGCGACCGGTTAGGGCTTGTCGGCGGAATCGACCAGATGCTCGAACGCGCGCAGATTCTGCAACGACTCGCCGCGCGAGACGCGCCACTTCCATTCCCGCCGAATGGATTCGGCGAAACCGAGTTCCAGCAGCACGTTGAAGTCGGCCTCCACGGCCTCGAGGATCTGCCCGAACACCCGGTCCAGTTCGTCCGGGGTGACGGCGTGCGCGGACATCCGGCCGACCAGGTAGATGTCGCCGACCCGGTCGAGGGTGTAGGCGACGGCGTAGAGCCTGCGGTTGCGGCGCAGCAGGAACTTGTAGACGCCTTCGAAGTTCTCGTCCGGCTTGCGGCACACGAACGCCTCGACGCGGACCCCGTGCTTGCCCACCGTGAGCATCACCGTGGTCTTGAGCTTGCGCTCGCCGGGCAGGACGACGACGAAGGTCTCCGCGTCCGGCCGGGTGTACTCGATCTCCCTGTCGCGCAGCGTGTCGTCGATGAGCTGCGCGGTCGCCTGCACCTCGTTCACCGGCGTACTCCCATCCGGCGCCGCCACAGCGCCCGCGATCTGGCCTGGCTGCTCTCGGCGAGCAGAGCCGCCGTCCGTTCTCCGGCCAGGTTAGTCCGGTCGGCGGCAGCCCGGTCGTAGGCGTCGTCACGGACGACGCTGTGCGCCAGTCCGCGCCCGCCGAACTCCGAGCGATCGGCGCGGAAACCGGCCAGGGCGGCGGCGTAGCTGGCGAGCAGCCCGTCGGCCGTGTGCGCCCAGGAGAAATTGGCGGCGTGCGCGACGGCTCGCTCGCCCATCGCGCGCAGCCGATCGGGATCGTCCAGCAGGCGCCGCAGCGCGTTCGCCCAGTCGGCGGTGCGGTGGCCCGGGACGAGCAGGCCGGACACGTCGTGCCGCACGGCCGTGCCGAGCCCGCCGACCTCGGCGGCCAGCACGGGGGTGCCGCTGGCCTGCGCCTCGATCGCGACCAGACCGAAGGACTCGTTGTAGCTGGGCACCGCCACCAGGTCGGCGGCGCGATAGACCTGCACCAGCCGCTGCGGCGGCTGCGGGGGCAGGAAGCTGACGCGCGCGGCGATGCCCAGTTCGGCGGCCAACTCGATCAGCGCGTCGGGCCGGTCCAAGCCACTGCCGGACGGCCCACCGACGATCAGCACGCGCAGCGGACGCTCCGGGTCGGCCCGCAACACCTCGGCGGCGGCCCGCACCAGCACGTCGGGCGCCTTCAGCGGCTGGATCCGGCCGACGAACGCGACGATCTGCTCGTCGGCGGCCAAGCCGAGCGCCGCGCGGGCGGCAGCCTTGTCACCGGGGCGGTATCGGGTGAGGTCCGCGCCGGGCGGTACGACGTCGATGCGCTCCGGGTCGGCCCCGTAGAGCTCGACCAGCTGGCGGGCCTCCTCGGCCGTATTGGCGACGAGCCGATCGGATTCGGCGATCACCTGTTTCTCGCCGATCTCGCGGGTGGCCGGTTCAGGGCAGTCGCCCTCGGCCAGCGCGGCGTTCTTCACCGCGGCCAGTGTGTGCGCGGTGTGCACCAGCGGCACCCGCCACCGGTCCCGAGCCAGCCAGCCGACCTGACCGGAGAGCCAGTAATGCGAGTGCACCAGATCGT
>NZ_BAFS01000273.1 GCF_000308415.1 Nocardia asiatica NBRC 100129
CAGCGACCACGCGGCGGTCGGGATGGCGCCGGATTCGGGCGCCGGATCGGCCTGCGTCTTGTGCCGCCGGGCCGACCAGGCCGGCAGACCGTTCTCGCCCGTACCGCCCCGCCGGGCCGGTCTGCGCTGCGCCTCCGGCTGCGGCTCCGGCGGAACGGGCCTGCCGGGCTTGGGTCTCGGATCGGGCGGCGGCGGCAACGGCAACGGTTCCGACTCCGGCGCGAAACCGCCGGTGGACGGGGACCAGGCCGCGGTGGAGGGCCCGAGATCCTCGGCCGCTTCCGCGGCCTCCGCCGCCCTGCGCCTGGCCGCGCGACCGCCTCGGGCGCCGTTGCGCTCCGGCAGGGACGAGCGGCCGAAGCCGGGATCGTCGAGTTCCGCGTGGCCGCCGCGGCCGGGTTCGGCGCCCCGGCGGTCGGACAGCGCGTCCCGTCCGAACGGCTCGGCCTGGACCTCGTGCCAGGACCGTACCTCGGTGGCCTCCTCCTCGGGCTCCTCGCGCCTGCGCCTGCGTCCGGAACGCGGCGGCGTCTCCGCGACGCCGCCACCGAGCGGGTCCGGCACGTACGGACCGGGCGCGGCCGCGAACAGATCGGACACCGGGGTGTCCGGCGAGAGCGGGTCGTAGGTGCCGTGCCGCGAGGACGGCATCTCCCGGCCGGGCATGACCCGGCTCGATCGCCCGGGCGGCGGATCGGCCTGCGGCGGGTCGGGCTGCGCGTAACCGGCCAGCGGGTCGTACATCGAAATCGGGCCCGACATGGGCGAATACGACGACAGGTCGGGTTGCGGCTCCGGCGCGTAGGACACCGGCTCGGGAGCCGGAGGGTCGAACGAGGGCGGCGCGTAGGCCTGCTCCTCCGCGCCGGAATCCGGCGCGGCGTGCGCGGAATGACTACCGCCCTCCCGGATGACCGGCAGGTCGCCGGTCAGTTCGGCCACGGAGATGCCTCGGCCACCGCGGCGGCGCCTGCCGCCACCGGACGAGGCGCCCTGCTGGCCGTTGCGGGCCAGCAGTTCCGCGACCGACAGCTGTTTGGAGTCCTCACTCATGACGACACCGTCCCGATCGAGCTGGGCAGCGTCGCGCCGCCGCCGGGCGCCGGGCCACCGTCTCGGGCCGCCGCGCGCGCTGAGTACGTTGCTTCGGGTCCACCATTCATATCGGTATCCAGTTTGCGCAGGATGAGCCCTTCACGCAGCGCCCACGGACAAATCTCCAAGGAATCCAGCGAAAGTGCCCGCATACTCGCCTCCGCGACCAATGCGCCGGCCACCAATTGCTGTGACCGATCGGAACTTACGCCTTCCAATTCTGCACGGTCCGCCGCCGTCATCCGCGAGATGAACGCAATCAGTTGGCGCAGACCCGAGCTCGTGAGTGTACGACGCACCCGCGGACCTGCCGTGGAGGGCGCCGCCCCGGTCAACCGGGCGAGGGACCGGAATGTCTTCGAAGTGCCAACGGCCAGATCGGGCTTGCCCGGCTCGAGCAGCTTCTTCGCGGGCACCACCAACTCGGCGTCGAGCCAGTCGCGCAGCACGGCCACCCGGCGCTTGCCCGGCGGGTCCTCGCGCAGCCATTCCCTGGTCAACCGGCCCGCGCCCAGCCGCAACGACAGCGCGACGTCGGGTTCCTCGTCGCCGCCGTTGGTCATTTCCAGCGAGCCGCCGCCGATGTCCAGATTGAGGATGCGCCCGGCGCTCCAGCCGTACCATCGGCGCACCGCCAGGAAGGTGAGCCGCGCCTCGTCGACGCCGGTCAGCACCCGCAGGTCGACGCCCGTCGCGGCGCGCACGCGGGCGAGCACCTCTTCGGAGTTGGCCGCCTCGCGCAGCGCCGAGGTGGCGAACGGCATCAACTCGACGCAGTTGGAGGTCTCGGCGATGCTGGCGAATTCGGCGACCGTGTCGATCAGCTTCTGCGCGCCCGCCTCGGTGATGCAGCCCGCGTCGTCGATGTTCTCCGCCAGGCGCAAGGTGGCCTTGGTCGAACTCATCGGCAGGGGGTGACCGCCGCGATGCGCGTCCACCACGAGCAGGTGAACGGTATTGCTTCCGACATCGAGTACCCCAAGCCGCACATGAACACGGTACTGGGTGATGCGGCACTTCAGCCCAGGCGACTGAACTGTTAGCGTCCTATTTCGTGACGGTAGGCGCATCCCCGAGCAGCCCGACCCGGCCCCGACCAGCGGGGAAGATCGACCCGGCCCCCGAAGTGGACCCTGATTTTCCCCGTGAGTGGATCGAGTTCGTCGATCCCGCAAACGACGAGCATTTGATCGTCGCGGATCTGACCTGGCTGCTGTCCCGATGGACCTGCGTATTCGGCACACCCGCCTGCCAAGGCATCTTGTCCGACCGGCCGGACGACGGCTGCTGCTCGCACGGCGCGTTCCTCTCCGACGAGGACGACCGCAAACGGCTGGGCCGCGCTGTGAAGCTGCTCACACCGCAGGACTGGCAGCTGCGGGGCGAGGCGGTCAACGCGCAGGGCAAGGTCACCAAGAGCGGCTATCTGGAACTCGACGAACTCGACGACGAGCCCGCGCTGCGCACCCGCCGGTTCGAAGGCGCGTGCATCTTCCTCAACCGTCCCGGTTTCGCAGGCGGCGTCGGCTGCGCCCTGCACACCATGGCTCTGCGGCGCGGCATCGAGCCGCTGGAAGTCAAGCCGGACGTGTGCTGGCAGCTGCCGATCCGCCGCACCCAGGAGTGGGTGGACCGGCCCGACGGCGTGCAGATCCTGCGCACCGTGATCACCGAATACGACCGCCGCGGCTGGGGGCCCGGCGGAGCCGACCTGGACTGGTACTGCTCCGGTTCACCCGACGCCCACGTCGGCAGCAAGCCGGTCTGGCAGTCCTACGGCCCCGAGCTGACCGAGCTGATCGGCGCGCCCGCCTACGCGGAGCTGGCCCGGCACTGCAAACGCCGCGAGGGCCTCGGCCTGATCGCCGTCCACCCGGCGACGGTGCACGCCGACCGGATGCGCGATGGCGCCGATCCGGTCGCCTGATCGTTTGCCGATCGAGCGCCCAGTAGGGTCGCCGCGCCCGGTCCCACCTCGCGGGGGTTCACCCCGCCGCCATGCGAGCTTCACCCGGATAGGGTTTGATGTGCCGTTATGTCCAAGAAAGTTCTCGCCGCGGCGACCCTCGCACTGGGCGCCGCCCTCTCGCTGACCGGAGTAGCCCACGCCGAGCCGAACGGCGACCCGCACAAGTTCTACGACTTCACCACGGAGTTCGTCTCGGCCACCGATCCGGCCGCGGTCAACGCCAAGGCCGCGGGCAAGCTGCTGATCGCGAGCCCGTACGGCACCTCGCACACCATCGCCTGCCGTGGCACCAACACCGCGGACCTCTACAACTGCATGCAGGAAGACGATCTGGGCTGGATCACCCTGCAGAAGACCGAGACCCCGCTGGGCACCACCTGGATCTACTTCCCCTGATGTACGCCGACAGAACGGCCGAGAACACCGCGGTGCTCTCGGCCGTTCGTGTACCGCGCCGGGCGCGGGCGCTCACGCCTCCAGCTTGTAGCCCAGGCCGCGCACCGTGACCAGATGCTCCGGCTTGGCCGGGTCCGCCTCGATCTTCGAGCGCAGTCGCTTGACGTGCACGTCCAGCGTCTTGGTGTCGCCGACGTAATCGGCGCCCCACACCCGGTCGATCAGCTGCCCCCGGGTGAGCACCCGCCCGGAATTGCGCAGCAGGTATTCGAGCAGGTCGAACTCCTTCAGCGGCAGAGTGACCGGCTTGCCGTTCACCATCACGGTGTGCCGGTCGACATCCATCCGGACCGGACCGGCTTCCAGCACGCCGCTCTCGTTGGTGCCGTCCAGCTCGTCGCCCGCGCCGCGGCGCAGCACGGCGCGGATGCGCGCGATCAGCTCGCGCGCGGAATACGGCTTGGTGACGTAGTCGTCGGCGCCCAGTTCCAGCCCCACCACCTTGTCGATCTCGCTGTCGCGCGCGGTGACCATGATCACCGGAACGCCGCTGCGGGTGCGCAACTGCTTGCACACGTCCGTGCCGCTCATGCCGGGCAGCATGAGGTCGAGCAGGACGATGTCCGCACCGGACCGGTCGAACTCGGCGAGCGCGGACGGCCCGTCACCGACCACGGTGACCTCGAAACCCTCCTTGCGCAGCAGGAACGCGAGCGGATCGGCCAGCGACTCCTCATCCTCGACGATCAGAACACTCGTCATCTGCGTGCCTCCACACCATTCGGTCGGCCCGGTCCGGTAGGACGCGGGCTTGTTTCTTTCGTGCCCACCACGGCGCCGTCGTGGTCGTCGTCGGCGCCTGCTTCGTGGTGGGCGGGTATGCGCAAGGTGAACGTCGATCCGGTGCCCAACTTGCTCCACAGGGTGATCTCCCCGTTATGGTTGGCGGCCACGTGTTTGACGATAGCCAGGCCCAGTCCGGTGCCGCCCGTGGAGCGCGAACGCGCCTTGTCGGACCGGAAGAACCGCTCGAACACCCGCTCCTGGTCCTCCTTGGCGATGCCGATGCCGCGGTCGGTGACCGCCATCGCCACGTGATCGCCGCGCAGCGAGCGGCTCACCGACACGTGCGAACCGGCCGGGGAGTAGGCGATCGCGTTCTCCACCAGGTTCGACAGTGCCGTGACCAGCAAGGTCTCGTCGCCGAGCACCTCGAGTCCGCTGGGCCGGTCGGTGCTCACCGTGATCCCGGCGGCTTCGGCGGCGGTGCGGGAGCGATCGACGGCCTGCATCACCACGGTGTCCACGTCCACCACCTCGAGTTCGGGCAGTTTCTCCGCGCCTTGCAGGCGGGAGAGCGCGATCAGCTCGGTGACCATCTTGCCGAGGCGGCGCGATTCACCGAGCACGCGCTGACCGAAGTGTCGCACGGCCTCCGGGTCCTCGGCGGATTCCAGCAGAGCTTCGGCGAGCAAACTCATCGCGCCGACCGGCGTCTTGAGTTCGTGACTGACGTTCGCGACGAAATCGCGGCGGGTGGCCTCCATGCGGGCCTGCTCGGAATCGTCGTCGGCGAACAGCACGGTGAAGGTGGTCTCCTCACGCGACAGTTGCCTGGCGACGCCGCGCACCGCGATGCGGCCGCGGCCGGGGACCGGATTCTTCGCGGTGAGGTCGAACTCGGCGGATTCGCCGGTGGCCAGCACTTTCTCCACCGCGGCCCAGGCGCGCTCGTCGAGCAGGCGGTTGCGGACCAGCCCGAGTTCCTCCGCGCGCGGATTGACCAGCACTACGTCGCGGTACTCGTCCACCACCGCGATGCCGCTCTCGGAGGCGAGCACGATCAGGTCGAGAACCTGGGACATGGTGAGACCGGACTCGGCCTGCCTGCGCGCGGCCTGCCTGGCATTCACATACGGGATCAATAGCCCGCCGACTGCCAGGCCGACGACAGCCGCCAAGATGGCCAGCAGCACGGCCTGGGGAACACTCACACTTGAATCGTACGGTCGCCGACGGGGTGGCCAACGCCGGGTACGCGAAGTTTCGCGCAGGTCACAGGCCCTTCCGGCCCCGTTAGCCGCATGTTTACGCACTGTTCGACATGGCGTACTCGCAGCGTATTCACCGGGCGGTCAGTCCGCTTCGTCGTCGGCGGCGAGCGCCTCGCTCACGGCGCGGCCGTGTACATCCACCCACGCACCGAGGGCGTAGATCGGGCGCAGTAGGTCCGCGCCCGCGGCGGTCAGCTCGTATTCGACCCGTGGCGGCGCCTCGGCGTAGCGGCGACGGCGCACCAGCGTCATCCGTTCCATTCGGCGCAACGTCTGAGTCAGCATTTTCTGGCTGATCCCGCCGATGGCCGTGCGCAGCTCGCCGGGGCGCATGGGCCCTTCGCGCAGCATGTACACGATCACCGGCAACCAGGAGTTGCCGAAGATGTCCACACCCATCCGGGCGGGGCAGTCGGATTCGAAGTCGCCGTAGGGCGCGAAGTCCACCCGCTCGGCGGTGCCCGGTTCGATCGGTGCCGCGCTCATCGTTCCAGCTTGCCAGCGCCGTAGCGCACCCCGGAGTGCCCATCGGAATTCCTAGCGTCGTGGGCGGACACTGTCGAGTCAGGAGTTGGAATGCGAATCGGAATCATCGGTGCGGGCGCGATGGCGCGGGCGCTCGGCGGCGGCTGGAGCGCGGCGGGTCACGAGGTGCTCGTCGGCGCCCGGTCCGCCGGCGCCGCGGGGGAACTGGCCGCCGCGATCGGCGCGCGGGCCGGAACGATCGGCGACGCCGCGGCTTTCGGCGATGTCGTGCTGCTCGCGCTGCCGGTCCCCGCCTTGCCGGAGGTCTTGAACGCCGTCGGGAACCTGCTGCCCGGCCGCACGATCGTCGACTGCACGAACGCCTTCGCCCCGGACGCGGCGGCGCCCGAGGGAGTCACCGCGTTCGTGCTCGCCGAGGACGCGGTCGCGGAACGGATCGCGGCGCAGGCACCAGGGGCGCACGTGGTGAAAGCGTTCAACCTGTGTGCCGCCGAAGTGTGGGAGGCGAAAGCTCGCGTCTTCGACGGCCGCCGCTTGGCGGTGCCGCTGTGCGGTGACGACTCGGCCGCGGTGCGAGCGGTCGCGGCGCTGGCCGAAGACCTCGGGCTGCAGCCGATGGCGGCGGGCGGGCTGCACCGGGCCCGCTACCTGGAGGCCCTGTCGGTGTTCACCGTCGGTCTCTGGTTCGCCGGACACGATGCCCGCGCGATGTTCCCGCCCCTGGCGGCCGCGTTCGCCGTCACCGACTGACGTCGGCGGATCAAGCCGAGCCGAGGTCGGCGAGCTTGCGCTCCAGCACCGCCCGCTCGCGCTGGTTACCGCACAGGCCGATGGCGCGCTCCAGTTCGGTGCGCGCCTCCTGCGGGCGGCCCAGCCGAACGAGCAGTTCCCCGCGAACGCTCGGCAACAGGTGTGAACTCGCCAGCGGCCCGGCGGCTACCAGCTCATCCACGATCGGCAACGCCGCAGCAGGCCCCTGCGCCATGGCGACCGCCACCGCGCGGTTGAGGTCGACCACCGGCGACGGCGCGAGCCGGCCCAGCGCCTCGTAGATCAGCACGACACGTTCCCAGTTCGTCGCCTCGACCGACGACGCGACGGCATGACATTCGGCGATGGCCGCCTGCAACCCGTAGGCGCCCAAGCCCCGGCCCGCCTGCTCGGCACGGGCCAAGGCGGCTTGTCCCCGGCGGATCGCGGAGCGATCCCACCGGCGGCGGTCCTGGTGCTCCAAGAGCACCGGCTCACCGTCCGGCCCGGTGCGGGCCGGAAAGCGCGCCGCGGTCAGTTCGAGCAGCGCCAGCAGGCCGTGCGCCTCGGGTTCGTCCGGCACCAGCCTGGTCAGCACCCGCGCCAGACGCAGGGCTCCGCTGGCGAGGTCGAGCCGGATCAGGTCCGCCCCGGAACTGGCCGAGGACCCTTCGGTGAAGATCAGGTAGATCACGCTGAGCACCGAACCGAGGCGCTTGGTCCGTTCCTGGGCCGGCGGCGTCTCGAACGGCACGCGGGCCGCCGCGAGGGTCTTCTTCGCCCGCGTGATCCGAGCCTGCACAGTCGCGGCCGGAACGAGGAACGCCTTGGCGATCTCGTCGCTGGTGAGACCGCCGACCACGCGCAACGTGAGCGCCACTCGCGCTTCCCGCGACAGCACGGGATGGCAGGAGATGAACATCAACGCGAGCAGATCGTCATCGATCCGGTCCGGGTCCCACAGCACGTCCTCGGCGTCGCGGGCCGGATCGGCCGGTGCGCCGCCCGAGACGGCGCCGCCCTCGCCCAGGTCCCGGGCGAGCGCGGCGTACCTCGAATCCAGGGCGGAGCGCCGGCGGAACGCATCGATCGCGCGACGGCGGCCGACGGTGAGCAGCCACCCGGCGGGATTGCGCGGCACGCCCTCCCGCGGCCAGGTGACCAGCGCCTCGGCCAGCGCCTCCTGCGCCAGGTCCTCGGCCAGCGCGAAGTCACCGGTATACCGCGCGAGCGCGCCTACGATCCGCGCGGACTCGATCCGCCAGACCGCCGCGACGGCTTCACGGCCGGTGTGGTCGCCCATCGCCCCTCGATCCGTTCGCCCCTCGATCCGTTCAGAGCTGACCGGTGGCCTCGCGCCACGCCCGCTCTTTCTGAATCCACACGTTGTCCTGCGGGAACTCGTCGATGGTCGGGACCCGGCGGATCTCGGTCTTGAACCCGGGGCCGATCATCGGCATCCGCTTGGCCCACTCGATCGCTTCTTCCTTCGACGCGACGTTGAGGATGTAGAACCCGCCGAACAGTTCCTTCGTCTCGCCGTACGGGCCGTCGGTGACGACCGGGGTCTCGGAGTTGTAGTCGACCACCACGCCCTCCGCGGCGTCCTCCAAGCCTTCCGCCGCGACCAGCACGCCCGCCCGGATCAATTCGTCGTTGTACTTACCCATGGTTTCGAGCATCTGGTCGAAGTCGATGTTCGCCATCGCCGCGAACGCCTCGTCGGTGGCCCGCATGATGAGCATGTACTTCATGGTTCGTCTCCCTGGCTGTTCGGATCCCTCTCTGGACCCTCTCACCCATAGGTCGAACGGGGCATCCGGAAGATCGACACACGCCCGGAAATTTTTTCGACCGATCTCGGAGCCGCCGATCGGAGCGTGCACCCGCACCCATACCCCGCGGCGTCGACCATGATGCGCGACGGGTGCACGCTCGAACCGCGCCCCGGCTCTACCACCCCGGATTACCGCGAATCGGGATGTTGACGAAGCTCGGACGGCCGGGGTCCAGCTCCAAATGCTGTGGGCGCAAGCCGGTGTCGATCAGCATGGGCAGGATGGGCAGGCCCTTGGGGAAGTTGCCCGCGTACACGTCGACGCGCAGGCGGTGGCCTGGTTGCAGGAGCGCCTCGGTGGCGGGCAACGCGATGTCCAGCGTGGTCGCCTCGCCCGGGACCGTCGGCTGCCGCTGCTCCAGCGAGGTGAACGGGCGCGGATCGGTGTAGTCGCCGTTGGCCGACTTGCTGCTGTTCGCCTCGTCGATCGCCCGCAGCGAGGCCATGAGCTGCCCCGAGGACAACACGCTGGACTGCCCGTCCGGCGCGACGTCGTTCACGGTGACCACCCAGTAGCCGTCGGCGGTGTCCTGCACCGTGTTCAGTCGCACCGCGATCCGCCCCGAGATCGAGGTCGGCTCGGCGACCGGGGCGCTGGTGAAGGTCAGCCCGTTCAGCTCCTGGATACGGGAGTCCTTCGCGCAGCCGTCGATGACCGACAGCACACCGGCGGTGCCCTGGGCGGCGTCGTTGGAGCACAGGCTGGTCAGACCGGGCGCGACGGTCAGACGCGCGGGTTCGCCGCTGTCCTCCGGGCTGAGCGAGCCGTCGTAGAGGCTGTCGGCGGTGCCGCTGGGCGCCGCCGACAGGTACATCCGGCGGTGCACCGCCTGCTGCGCGCCCGCCTGGGCGCCCGGCGCGGCGAAGGAGTCGGTGGTGATCCAGCCGCCGCCCTGCTGGCGCAAGGTGACCGGGCCGTACCGATCGATGCCGTTGTCGATGTCCTTGAGCCACTTGTCGAACCACGCGCGCTGCAGCACGTCCAGCCGCGGCGGCAGGCCCGGCTTGCCGTACTCGTTGCCCGAGTTGAGGTGATAGGTGTTGCCCATCAGCAATTGCTTCTGGCCGGGCGGCAGCGGGATCTCGTTGTAGATCTTGGATTCGGAGTAGGCGAACAGGTCGTGCCAGCCACCGGTGACGAAGGTCGGCGTCCGGATCCCGCTCGGATCACCGAGCCAGTCCTGCCGCGGCGGGGAGCCGTCGGTCAGCAGTTCCTTGGCGCGCGGATCGAGATCCTCGAGACGCGCGGTGGTGTAGACGTTCAGCAGGACGTCCATGAAGGTCAACGGATCTCGGGCGCGATCGGCCAGCCACCTGGTGTCCAGCTGCCCGTTGAGCACCGAGGCCAGGTCGGGGATCAGTTTGAGGCCGTTGATCGCGGTCAGCCACAGCGGGATGAAGTTGAAGCCGAAGCCGCCGCCGGGCGCGAGCACGTCGTTGACCAGGTCGCTGCCCGGCACGACCGGGAAGATCGCCCGCAAGGCCGGCGGGCGCTGCTCGGCGGCCTGCACCTGGTTGATCCCGGAGTAGGAGATGCCGTTCATGCCGATCCGCCCGGTGGACCACGGCTGCCGGGACGCCCAGTCGATCACCTCGAGCGTGTCCTGCTGCTCGCGTCCGCGCAGCATGTCCCAGACGCCCTGGGAGAAGCCGGTGCCGCGCACGTCGACGACCACCTGGGAGTAGCCGCTCTTGATCAGCTGCCGGTCGACCGTGAAATTGCGCAGTTCGCCGCCGCCGAACGCCTTGGTCAGGTCGGTGACGCCGGACAGCGGGGTGCCGCTCATGTCGATCTGCCGGAACAGCTCGATCAGCGCGTCGGACAGGCCGGGGATGGACTGCGCGTGGTCGGCCAGGTTCGAGACCAGTTTGGTGTACGGCGTGAGGTTGACGATCGTCGGCGTCGGCGTGTCGACGGGCCGCCCGGAGGCATCCGCGGGACGGTACACGTTCCCCTTCAAAACGGTGCCGTCACTCATCGTGATGGGGACGTCCCAAGTGATGTGGATGTTCGGGTACTGCTGGGTGGCGTCCTGGGTGGCCGTCCACTCCACTCCAGCTGCCCCACCGTCGGGGCCGGTCGGCAACGGCGCGGCGCCCGCGCCGCTCGTCAGGAAGGGGGCGAGCACCGCGGCGGCGACGACCGCCACTGAGACCCGCAACGCGTACTTCATCGGACGTGTTCCACCTCTCGTACCGGCCGAGCGACCGAGCGTTACCTTCCTACCCGTCGGTAAGAACAGGGGTAACATACACCGGAGCACGAAACAAAGGTTCACATATGCCGATCGAGCTGCGGATCTCGCGACGTTTGTGCTGGCCAGACGAGTCTGGACCCATTTACAGCATCGGAATCATGGCTCACGACCGAAGCCGGACCGGCGTACCGCCCGCCCGGCGTGTCGCGCACGTCCGCCCAGCACGCGGCAGAGGATGAACACGGCCGAACGCGACGACGCGCTGCCACCCGAAGATGACAGCGCGTCGGAATGTGCGTACGGAGGCTTACTTCCCGCCCTGGCCCGCGACGGCGGCGGCGCCCGCGGCGGCCGCCTCCGGGTCGAGGTACTCGCGCGGGCGCACCGGGCGCAGATCCTGGTCGAGGTGGTAGACCAGCGGGATGCCGGTGGGGATGTTCAGGCCCGCGATGTCCTCGTCCGAGATCTGGTCGAGATGCTTGACCAGCGCGCGCAGCGAGTTGCCGTGCGCGGCCACCAGCACGGTCTTGCCGGACAGCAGGTCCTTGGAGATGGTCGACTCCCAGTACGGGACCATCCGGTTCACCACGTCGAGCAGGCACTCGGTCTTCGGGACCTCGATGCCCGCGTAGCGCGCATCACCCTCCTGGCTGTACTCATTGGCCGGGTCGATCGGCGGGGGCGGGGTGTCGTAGCTGCGGCGCCACAGCATGAACTGCTCGTCGCCGTACTTGTCCCGGATCTGGGCCTTGTTCTTGCCCTGCAGTTCGCCGTAGTGCCGCTCGTTGAGCCGCCAGTCGCGGATCACCGGAATCCAGTGCCGGTCGGCGGCGTCCAGCGCGATGTTCGCGGTGGAGATCGCCCGGCGCAGCAGCGAGGTGTAGACGACGTCCGGCAGGATGCCGTGCTCGGCCAGCAGTTCCCCGGCACGCTTGCCCTCGGCGATGCCCTTGTCGGTCAGATGCACGTCCACCCAGCCGGTGAACAGGTTCAGGGCGTTCCATTCGCTTTCGCCGTGGCGCAGCAGCACGAGGGAGTACGTCATGCGGTCATCCTCCCATGCGCGCTCGACCGGGTCGCATCGGTTCCCGCCCGCCGCAGGCGCCGGCTCGGGGAAAGCGCGAAGTCAGACCGGTTCGCCAGCGGTGTGCTCGGCGGCGAGCACACCCGCGCCCACGAGTGTGGCGCCGTGGGTGATCGCGGACAGTTCCACACGCAGTCCGCGCAGGAACTTCAGCCCGGCGTGCTCCCGCACCGCGGTGCGCAGCGGATCCCACAGCGGCGCACCGGATTGCGCGAATCCGCCGCCGATCACCACCCGGTCGACGTCCAGCAGGGCGGCGGCCGAGGCGATCGCCGCGCCGAGAGCGGTACCCGCCCGGTGCAGCGCGGCGACAGCGATCTCGTCGCCCGCCTGCGCGTCCGCGGCCAAGCGCGCACCCGTTCCGCCGGACCAGCCTTGCTCGCGCGCCCAGCGCACCGACGACATGCCGCCGGCGACCGCTTCGACGCAGCCGCGGCCCCCGCAACCGCACGGGACCTCCCA
>NZ_BAFS01000272.1 GCF_000308415.1 Nocardia asiatica NBRC 100129
ACCGCGTAGACCTCCACCCGGTTGCAGGTGGAGACGATCATCGCCTCGGACACGTGGCTGGAGGCGAGCAGACGGTCGATCAGCTTGGGCCGGTCGGCATCGGTGACGGCCACCTTCTCCAGCACCGGGACCGGCGCGCTGCGGTGCGAGATGCCGACGAGGAGAACGCTCATGGTGTGACCACCGATCCCTTGCTGCTTGGCTCCGTTGCCGTATGCGGGGTTGTCGAGTGCTGGAGGGCCGGATGCGCGGGCGCGGTGTGCGGCGTCGGCAGCCGGTGCGCGATGCGGCCGGACCCGGCGTGCGCGACTTCCGGCAGCGGGGCCTGATCCGCGTTGCGCACCCGCTCGAACGACAGCATCTGCATCTCCACGGCCAGGTCGACACGACGGACCTCGACCGTCGCGGGCGCGACCAGCTCACAGGGGGCGAAACTCAGGATCGACTGGAGCCCGGACGCGACGAGCCGGTCGCAGACGTCCTGGGCCGCGTCGTCGGGGACGGTGATGACCGCGATGGTCGGCTCCAGTTCGGTGACCGCGGCCGCCAACTCGGCGACGTCGCGCACCACCAGCCCGGCCACCGGCAAGCCGATCACCTCGGGGTGACTGTCGAAGATGCCGACCACGGTGAAGCCGCGCCGCCGGAAGCCGCCGTAGCCGACCAGCGCCCGGCCCAGATTCCCCGCGCCGACCAGCACCACCCGGTGGCCCTGCGACAAGCCGAGCACGTCCTCGATGCGGGAGCGGAGCTTGGCCACGTCGTAGCCGACGCCGCGCACGCCGTTGGGACCGAGGAAGGAGAGGTCCTTGCGCAATTTGGCCGAATTGACACCCGCCGCGACAGCCAGTTCCTCACTCGATACGATGGCAACACCGTCGTCGGCCAGCATGGCGAGGACCCGAAGGTAGGTAGCCAGCCGGGCGACGGTGGCCTGCGGGATGTCCTTCTGCAGAGCCCTGCCGGAGACGCCGCCTGGCGCCTCATGCTGCTCTGTCACGTCGTCGGCTCCTCGTCCCGGGCCTCGGGCACCGGTTCGTCGCTCGACCCCTCTGACCCGGGGGCGGTCCGGTGCCATGGTGTCGAAGTTTCGGATTTCGGGGCGGCTCCGCAGCCTCGGCATGCGGGTCGCGTGCCACCACCGTAACTGCTTGTGAAGCCCTGCACAAAGTCGGTGAAATTGGCCTCATTTTCCGCTGCGACCAGCACAGCGGCCGAATCGGACGGAAAACGCCGTACCTCAGCGCGTCAGGTCCGCTCGCAATCGGGTCTCGTCGACATCGAAATAGCTGTGCTCGCGGCCGTCGAGCAGGACGACGGGAAGCCGGTCGCCGAACTCGGCGCGCAGGCCAGGGTCGGTGCCGGCGGCTTCGTCGACGTCGACGGTCCCCGGTTCGATGCCGAATTCGGCGCAGATCGAGCGCAGCCGTTCCAGTGCCGTCGCACACAGGCCGCAGCCCGCGCGAGTCAGCAATGTCACCGAATGTGTGGGATTGGTCATGACCGATATTTAATCCGGGCCGCGAAGATCACAAGGGCTCGGTGCGCGCCACGCGATTGTGTCGCGCACCGCCTTCTGCCGTGACTGTCGCCCGATCCGGCTACTGTTGACATGGTTCGCGCGACGGGCGGAGGTACTGGTGCCGGAACGATCGAGGGTGGCGAGGGCCGGATTCATCGCGGGACGCTTCGGTGAGTTTCCGGCGCGGTGGAATCTGAGCCAGATGGGCCAGGGTCTGCAGGACCAGCTGGCCCGCATCTCGCGCAGCCCCTTCGGCCCGAGTGAAGAGGAATTGCGGGCCAATCTGGCCGGTGAGGCGAGCGCCGACGCCGCACTCACCCTGCACGACGCGGAACTCGCCGCGGGCGAGGTGGCGGCGGCGGGCCCGGAGGCGCTGCGCGACCTGACCGCGGCCGCGTTCTTCGACGTCGACAACACGATGGTGCAGGGCGCCTCGATCGTGCATTTCGCCCGCGGTCTGGCGGCGCGCAAATACTTCAAGACCTCCGACCTGGTGGACGTCGCCTGGAAGCAGGTGAAATTCCGGGTCACCGGCAAGGAGAGCAGCACCGATATGGCCAGCGGCAAGGAGAAGGCGCTGGCCTTCATCGCGGGGCGCTCGACCGCCGAGCTGGCCGCGCTGGGCGAGGAGATCTACGACGAGATCATCGCCGACAAGATCTGGCCGGGCACCCGCGCGCTCGCGCAGATGCATCTGGACGCGGGCCAGCAGGTGTGGCTGGTCACCGCCACCCCGGTCGAGCTGGCGCAGGTGATCGCGAAGCGGCTCGGGCTCACCGGCGCGCTGGGCACCGTGGCCGAGAGCGTGGACGGCACGTTCACCGGCCGCTTGGTCGGCGACATCCTGCACGGGCTCGGCAAAGCGCACGCGGTGCGCACGCTGGCCATCCGGGAGGGTCTGAATCTCAAGCGGTGCACCGCGTACTCCGACAGCCACAACGACGTGCCGATGCTCTCGCTGGTCGGCACCGCCGTGGCGATCAACCCGGACTCCGACCTACGCGAAGTCGCCAAGAACCGCGGCTGGGAGATCCGCGACTTCCGGACCGGCCGCAAAGCCGCCAAGATCGGCGTGCCGACCGCTCTGGCCCTCGGCGCGGCGGGTGGAGCCGTCGCCGCCGCGGTCACCCGCCGCCGCGACGGCGGCTAGCGCTCCCCTATCCCGTGAAGACGTTGCGGCGCTTGGTGAGCAATTTGTAGAGCGTCTGCTGAATCGTCTCGCGGACCTGGTCGGTGACCTCGAACATGGTCATCGGGTCGTCGGCGGCCTCCGGCTCGTAGGCCGTGGTGGGAATCGGAGTGCCGAACTCGATGTACCACTTGGACGGCAGCGGGACCGCGCCGAGCACGCCCAGGTGCGGGAACAGCGGCGTCACCGGGAAGTACGGGAGGCCGAGCAGCCTGGCCAGCGGCTTGAGATCGGCCAGCTTCGGATAGATCTCCTCGGAACCGACGATCGAGCACGGGATGATCGGCACGCCGGCGCGCACCGCGGCGGCGACGAAACCGCCGCGGCCGAAGCGCTGCAGCTTGTAGCGATCGGTGTACTGCTTGCCGACGCCCTTGAATCCCTCCGGGAACACGCCGGTCAGCTCACCGGAGCGCAGCAGCCGTTCGGCGTCTTCCCGGCAGGCCAGCGTGTGGCCCGCCCGGCGAGCGAGCACGCCGAGCACCGGGGTCTCGAAGATCAGATCGGCGGCGAGCAGGCGCAACGCGCGCTGTTTCGGGTGCCGGTCGTGCACGGCCAGCTGCAGCATCAATCCGTCCAGCGGCACGGTGCCCGCGTGGTTGGCCACGAGCAGCGCGCCACCCGTCTCCGGGACGTTGTCCATCCCGCTGACCTCCACCCGGAACCACAGCTCCGACAGCGGCCGAAGGGCGGGCAGGATGACCGACTCGAGCAGGTGCTCGTCGAAACCGAATTCGTCGAGCTGGTAATCGCCGGTGAGCCTGCGGCGGGCGAAATCCGCGGTCTTGGTGATCTGCTTGCCGAGAGCGCCGCGCAGCATGCCCGACAGCGACTGCGGCGGGGCGGGCGCCACCGCCGCGCGCCGCTCCGTCAGCGAGGTCACCGGACTGGGGGCGGCGAGGCGGCGTGGCGCCGGCCGCTGGCGCGCCTCGATCTGCAGATCGTGAAGTTGGATGACTTTCGCTACGTCGTTCATTTAGGTGCTCCCGTACCGGCCCCGAGCAGGCCGAGCAGTTTGTGTTCTGCGGCGTCGATCCACGCTGGATCGACCACGGGCCGCAACGCTGCGCCCCCTATGAAGTCGTCGAACGCCTGTACCGTCGTCCAGCGCGGCTCGAATCCGAGCTCGGTGCGCATGCGAGTGGTGTCCAGGCCACATCCGAAATGGAAATAGTCGAGCTGTTCGGCGGAGAACTCCCGCATGACAGGGCCCATCAGCAGGCGCCCGACGGTGCGGAACACCGTGAAGGGAACCGGCAGCTCGATCCGGCCTGCCCGCCGGACCGCCTGCGACAGTGACAGCGCCCCATCGCCGGCGATGTTGTACGTGCCGCCGGCCGCGGTTCGCGCCGCGTGCGTCAGCGCGGCCACCGCGTCCTCCTCGTGCAGCAGCTGCATCCTGGCATCCCGGCCGAAGACGGTGGGGGTTACCGGCGAACGCAGATATTGCACGCCGCGGGCGGCCAGCCGGGGGCCCACGATCGGCGCGAATCGCAGAATTGAGGTGGCGATATCGGGGCGCCGCCGGGCGAGCCCTCGAACGTAACCCTCTATATCGTTCATGTCGCGCGCGAAGCCACCACGCGGGGGTATGCGCGCGCTCATTTCCTCAGTGAATTTCGCGGGGTCCTTCGCGCTGCAACCGTACACCGCCGAGGAGGAGCGCAACACGACCCGGCGCACCGAGGACACCTTCTGACACACCGCGAACAGCTGCATCGCGCCGAGGACGTTGTGGTCCTTCATCACGGCGCGGCCGCCGCCCGCCGGTGGACGCGCCAGCACCGCGGTGTGCACCACGGTATCCACCTCGCCACCATCGATCACCTTACGGATCAAGGGGTTTCGGATGTCCGCGCGCACAAACTCGGCGCGGCCCATACGCCGCTGCAACTCTCGACCGGGCGTCATCGTGTCGACGGCGAGGATGCGTTCGATCCCGGGCTCGTGAGCGAGCCGGGCGACGACCGCGCCACCGAAGAAGCGGCTGGCCCCGGTGACCAGCACGACCCTCGGTGTGTGACCTTCCCGACCCGCAGAACCCACCGGCACCCGCTTTCCTTTGCCAGCCGCCTTTGTGATTATTCCCAGTGCCCAGCGTAGCGGCTGCCTACCCGCTCACCGAGAGTATTAACCAGGATCTAACGATGACTTCAGTCACGCGATACGAATGAGATTTTCAAAAATTACAAATTTCAAACAAAAGGCCCGTCACCTATTGGTGACGGGCCTCCGCAGCTACCACGCAGCGATGCCTTACTTGCCGAGTTTGCGCCGCTGAACACGCGTGCGGCGAAGCAGCTTGCGGTGCTTCTTCTTCGACATGCGCTTGCGGCGCTTCTTGATCACAGAACCCATAGGGTTGTCCTCGCGTTCTCTCTACTCGGCGCGCACGCTGCCCGTGCGCGATTGCCGGACGCCCGTCGGCCGGTGCCCCGGCCGACCGGCCAGGGTCGCTCGGCCGACCTCACGTCCCGTGTCCGCGCCGCCGGATACCACGGGGCAACCAAAAACGATGCCACCGGCGGGCGAACACGAACCGAGGAACTATCGTACCGGCACGACCCTGCGGTCTCGAAACCGCCTCATCCAGCGTCGAAATAGGACGTTTCCAGATAGTCGTGCACCGCCTTGGCGTGCACCCGGAACGATCGGCCGACGCGCACCGCGGGCAGTTCGCCCGAGTGCACCAGCCGGTAGACCGTCATCTTGGACACCCGCATCAGACTCGCCACTTCGGCGACGGTGAGAAACTGGGTGCCGCCGCCGAGCACGGGTTGCCCCTGCGTCGCGGCCTCACGCTGTGGACGGGAATTCCCCCGATTGCCTGCGGGACCGGAGCCGCCGGACGCTCCGGAATTCGCAGACATCTTGTTCGAAGACATCATTGCACCATTGACCTCCGGCACGTCCGCGCCGCCGGCTTCCCCACCGGCGGAACAGACACGCACGTGCTCCTTGAAGCTTAGCGGGACCAGTGGTGTTACTGCGACGGGAGTGAGAAATCGGGTTTTCCGATCTGAAACAGACCGGTCACTCCGCTGACGCGCCCTGTTCGGCGGACCGTTGCTTCGCCGCGAAGAGGCCTTCCCAGAACGCCGAGCGTAGTCCTCCGCGCTCCAACTCGCGGATCGCGGCCGCGGTGGTGCCCGCGGGCGAGGTGACCGCGGCACGCAGTTCCGCGGGGGTCTGGCTGGAGCCGTCCAACAGGGCGGCCGAGCCGATCATGGTCTGCACGACGAGCCGGGTGGCCACGTCCCTGGTGAGCCCGAGCCCGACGCCCGCGTCCACCATGGCCTCGACGACCAGGAAGAAATAGGCCGGCCCCGACCCGGAGACCGCGGTGACGGCGTCCATCTGGCTCTCCGCGACAGCGACCACCTTGCCGACCGACTCGAGCACCTCGGTCACCAGTTCCAGATGGTGCTGGCGCGCGTAGCGGCCGGGCGCGATCACGCTCATGCCCTGCCCCACCAGCATCGGCGTATTCGGCATCACCCGCACCACCGGGAATCCGGCGGGCAACTTGCCCTCCAGCCGCGCGGTCGGCACTCCGGCCGCCAGCGAGACCAGCACCTGATCGCGATCGCTGCCGATCTCCGCCTTGCCCAGCGGGGCGAGCACGGCGTCCACGTCGCCCGGCTTCACCGCGATCACCAGCAGATCCGCGCCCACCGCCGCGTCCGCGAGGTCGTCGGTGACCCGGATGCCGAACCGATCGGCGATCTGATGGGCCCGTTCCCGATGGGTCTCGACGACGACCAAGTCCTTGGTCAGCCGCCCCGACTCCAGCAACCCGGCGACCAACGCCTCACCGATGCGCCCGCCACCGATCACCGCAATTCTCGTCATGGGGCTCAAGGCTAGACGGCGCGCGCCCGAACTCAGCGCTGGGGAACGAGCGCCAGCTGACGACTCTGCGCGACGACCGCACCGGTCGAGTCGAGCACCAACTGGTCCTCGTCGAACATCCGCCTGCCCACCTCGTGGGTGGTGGCGATGACCCGCAGCCAGCCCGGCGCGGGCCTGCGGCGCAGGTAGGTGGTCATCTGCACGGTCGGGGCCCAGCCGAAGTGGCCGAGGTTCATCGGAACCGGCGGACTCATGTCGGCGCTCATCATGGCGAAGTACATGGCGACGTCCGGGTCCTGCTCGTCGCCGGGGCGCGGACGCATCCACAGCCGCAGCTGCGGTTGCCCCGTCGCACCGTCCAGGAAGCGAGCCCACTCGCGGTCGAGATAGATCTCGGCGCCGCGGCCCACGTGCACGATGTCGCCCATGGCGGAGCCGGGCTCGTAGCCGATGGCGTCGGCGGGCGGCTCCGCGGGCATGTCGGAGTGCTGCGGGGCGTAGATCGAGTCGGTGTCGTCGAGGCGGCTGAAGGTCAGCGCCGTGCGCACCAAGACACGGCCGTCCTGGACCAGATCGGTGTCGGCCAGGCAGATCTGGCGGCCGATCTTGCGCACACGCACCTCGTATTCGACCTCGCCGGGATTGGGGGCGCCGAGGAAATCGGAGCTCGCCGCGACCGGAGCCATCCCGACCAGGGACGGATCGGCGGCGCGCAGCCGATTCGTCGCCGCCGCGGCGCTGGCCGCGACCATCGTCCCGCCGTGCACCTTCGGACCGATGGTCCAGATGTCGTCGATGACGCCCAGGTAGCGGCCGGTTCCCTCGGTCGAGGGCCGCGCTTCGGTCAGCGCGCAGACCTGGCTGAACGGTGCGTCGGTCGTGGCAGCCCGGCCGAGGTCGGTCAACTCCGTCGTCATCCTCACTCCTGTCCTTCGTCGGCCGCACCTGACGGCGTCGTCCGCTACGGGGAAGCGCTTACGGTCGACGAGCGGCGTTCGTACAGCGTACAACGCATCCCCCGGCGCACCGCATCTCGTCGTGGCGAAGGAGCGACCAGCGTCACATCGGCGACTCGGGCGAACCGTGGCGCGCGCCGCTGGGGGTAGGCGCGGCAGCGACCTCCAGATGCCTGCGGGCGAAGGCCAGAGTGCGATGCAGCATGGCAGCCCGGTCCTTGGTGGTGCGCGCGTTCTGCGTGTTGATCTCGGCGACGGCTTGGCCGGAGAAGCCGGTGGCGACCAGTTCGGCGCACACTTCCACACACGGCTGCGTGCCCTCGCCAGGCACCAGGTGTTCGTCGTGCGCGGCGCCCCGGCCGTCGGCCAGGTGCAGGTGGGCCAAGCCCGGGCCCATCCGGGCAGCCAGGGCCAGCGGATCGGCGCCCGCGGTCGCGGTGTGCGACAGGTCGAGGGTGTAGTGCCGGAACCCCGTCTCGGTCGGATCGTAGGACGGGCTGAACGCCGTGAGCGCCGGACCGGGGCCGCCGCGCCGCTCCAGCCGCTTCACCGCGCCTTCGCGCCGGCCGAACAGCGTGTCCGCACGCATCGGGAACATGTTCTCCACCGCGACGACCACGGGGCTGCGCTCCTCCAGCTCGGCCACCTGCGCGGCGAAACCCGCCGCGTAGCGGCGCTGCCAGCGGAACGGCGGGTGCACGACCACGGTGCTCGCGCCGAACGCCTCGGCGGTGCGCACACTGCGCTCGAGTTTGGCCACCGGGTCCGAGCCCCAAACCCGCTGCGAGATCAACAGGCACGGCGCGTGCACGGCGAGCACCGGCACGTCGTACGTGCGGGAGTAGGCCTGCACGGTGGCGATGCTCTGACTGGCCGGCTCGGCCCAGACCATCAACTCGACGCCGTCGTAGCCCAGCTCAGCGGCATAGCGGAACGCGGCCTCGGTGTTCTGCGGGTAGACCGAGGCCGTCGAGAGACCGACCCGGATGGGCTTCGGATCGGACGCGCCCCCGGCGTCTCGCGGCGAGCCCGCGCCCGTGCGCGATCCCGCCTCCGGGGTGTGCCGCACTCCGGTCTCGTTCGCATGCCCGATGTTCCCCACAGCCGCTCCCTACTCAGTTCGTACTGAGAAGAAAGGCTAGTGGCCCCAGTGTGACGAAGATGCCCACGACGACGGCGATCACAGTGCTGAGGATGTCGTCGGTCCTGCGCAGAATCCGCACCAGGGCCACCAGTCCCAGAATCACGATCATCGCCAGCGCCAGCGCCACCCAGGGCAGCATCTCCCACATGCGCTCGAAGCCCTTGAACAGCAACATGCCCGCGACGGCGGCGCCGGTGCTCTGCCCGCCGAGAATCATCCACTGGCGACGGTTGGCGTCGTACTCCGCCTTCTTGGCCGCCCGCGACCGGCGCGGCGCGGTGGCCCTGCTCGCGGCCCGCGGCTCGTCGGCGACGTCGTCATCGTCGTCGTCGTCCAG
>NZ_BAFS01000271.1 GCF_000308415.1 Nocardia asiatica NBRC 100129
GCTTGACCACCGGCTCGTCGGAGGTGAGCAGCACCTCGCGAGGGCCGAACATGACCAGCTGACGACGGAACAGCATGCCGATGTTGTCCGGCACCGTACGCGCGAGGTTGATGTTGTGCGTGACGATGAGGATGGTGGCGTCGATCTGGGCGTTGATGTCGATCAGCAGCTGCGACAGGTACGAGGTGCGCACCGGGTCCAGACCCGAGTCGGGCTCGTCGACGAGGATGATCTGCGGATCCAGCACGAGGGCGCGGGCCAGCCCGGCGCGTTTGCGCATACCGCCGGAGATCTCGCCCGGCAGCTTGCCCTCGGCCCCGAGCAGACCGGTGAGCTCCAGCTTCTCCATGACGATCTTCTTGATCTCGGATTCGCTCTTCTTGGTGTGCTCGCGCAACGGGAACGCCACGTTGTCGAACAGGTTCATCGACCCGAACAGCGCGCCGTCCTGGAACAGCACGCCGAACAGCTTGCGGATCTCGTAGAGCTCCTTGTTGGAGCAGGTGGTGATATCGGTGCCGTCGATGTAGATGGAGCCGCGTTCGGGGCGCAGAAGTCCGATCAACGACTTCAGGAACACCGACTTACCGGTGCCCGACGGGCCCAGCAGCGCGCTGACCTCGCCCGAGGGCAACGTCAGAGATACGTCCTGCCAAATTCGCTGTGAACCGAAAGACTTGGTTACACTCTCGGTCCTGACCTCGACGCCCACGCCAACCTCCACAATTCTCAGCGAGCTGCCCACCGGCGAACCGCGCGCTCGGGCATCGCGGTGCGTCACGTCACAGTGGGTTCGGTCACTGTAACCCATGAGAGAGACGGGGCACACCCCGACCTGACCGCAGAGTAACTCCGCAATCCTCTTGGTATTGGCAATTGCGGTGAGATTGCCGGAGAACGCAAACGGGCGATCCCCAAAAGGGGACCGCCCGTTCGGCGTGTTCCGGTCGGAATTACTTGACCGAGACCTTCGCGCCGGCCTCTTCCAGCTTCGCCTTGGCGGCCTCGGCGGCCTCCTTGGCGACCTTCTCCAGGATCGGCTTCGGAGCGCTCTCGACGAGGTCCTTGGCTTCCTTCAGGCCCAGGCCGGAGACGATCTCGCGGACCACCTTGATGAC
Source organism: Nocardia asiatica NBRC 100129 (assembly GCF_000308415.1). GTDB lineage: Bacteria > Actinomycetota > Actinomycetes > Mycobacteriales > Mycobacteriaceae > Nocardia > Nocardia asiatica. Next base: position 1,119 of record NZ_BAFS01000271.1, read on the forward strand.
CTGGATCTTCTTGTCGCCGGCGCCCTCGAGGACGACGTCGAACTCGTCCTGCTCCTCGGCGGCCTCGGCCGGAGCGGCGGCACCGCCGACGGCGGCGACGGCGACCGGAGCAGCCGCGGTGACCTCGAACTTCTCCTCGAACTTCTTCACGAAGTCCGACAGCTCGAGCAGGGTCATGTTGCCGAAGGTCTCGAGCAGTTCGTCAACGTTGGCCATTGTTGTTTCCTTTCGGTAGTTGCTGTCTGTGCGGGCGAGTCGTGCCGCCCGGTCTTACTCGGCGGCAGTTCCGCCTTCTTCGGCCTGCTTCTTCTCCTGCAGCGCGGCGGCCAGGCGGGCCACCTGCGAGGCGGGAGCGTTGAACAGACCGGCGGCCTTGGCCAGGTTGCCCTTCAGCGCGCCGGCCAGCTTGGCCAGCAGCACCTCGCGGGTCTCCAGGTCGGCGATCCGCTCGACCTCGGACACGGACAGCGGAGCGCCGTCCATGTAGCCGCCCTTGATGATGAGCGCCTTGTTGTCCTTCGCGAAGGTCTTCAGGGCCTTGGCCGCGTTGACCGGCTCACCGGTGATGAAGGTGATCGCGGTCGGTCCGACGAACAGGTCGTCGAGGCCTTCCACGCCCGCCTCGGCGGCGGCCCGCTTGACCAGGGTGTTCTTGGCGACGGAGTACGTGGCGTCGGCGCCGAGCGCGCGCCGCAGCTCGGTGAGCTTGCCGACCGACAGGCCACGGTATTCCGTGACGACGGTGGCCGTCGAGCTCTTGAACTGCTCCGCGATCTCCTCGACCGCAGTGACCTTCTCGGGTTTTGCCATACTTCGCCTCCTCTCTGATTGGTCGGTTCGTATACGCGAACTACCGATCAGGGGCCGGCGACAAAACAAACGCCCCGAACGCAGAGCGTTCCGGGGCGCAACAGAAAACCGATCAGGGACAGACCCGAATCAATTCCCAGCCTCGGCTCTCCCTGCGTGGGCCGCCGGCAATGTCGCCGGACCTTCGACCGAACCCATACGGGATCGGCGACCAACGGTCTTCGGTAGAACGGATTGGGTAGCGATCGAACTCGTCGATAACTGACGTCCAATGTACCTGCACAGGTTCCCATCTGCCAAAACGCCCCGAACAGGACGCCCGACCCCAGCTGTTCAGCGCCCGTTCCGTCGCACTGCGCAACCTCGCGCCCCAGCCACGCCGCCACCCTCGGCCAACACCGAAACCTCCTGAGCAGGCATTTTGCCCGCGCGCCGGTCAGCCGACGCCGCGCGTCTCCGACATCAGTCGGCCGGTTCGACTCTGCTGATGGTTTTCACCTTGTCGATGCCTTTGTCGAAGGAGGCGACGCTGGAGCCGGGGTCGGCCTCGGCCAACGCGACCAAATAGGCGTCGGCGAAGGACAGTCGATGATGCTCGTAGACATCGATCGTCCGAATAAGCAGTGCGGGATCGTCTGTCACCACGTTCCGAGATCCGATCAAGGCTCGGGACAATGCCGCGACCTGTGGACGAGCCACTCGGTAGACGCTCTGCAGGACGTAGACCATCTCGGCCAGAATCAGATCCGGCAGATGTAGCGTCTCCGATTCCGCGAGGAAGGCGGTAGCCCGCTTCCCCATCTCCGGCGGATCCTGCGTGAAGTGGCGGACCAGGATGTTCGTGTCCAGGAAGACCGTCACACTTCGCCTTCCTGCCATTGCGCGGCCCAGGCGGCTTCCCGAACTTCGTCCCACGACTTCTCGCGAACTTCGGGCGGCACCGGCACGCTACCCGCCAGCTCGAGCAGATCGGGCGTCCGTGCGAGCACGACGACTTGCCCTTCCACGCGGAACAGCACGTTGTCCCCCACCTGTAGGTCCAGCGCTTCTCGAACCGCCTTGGGCACAGTGAGCTGGCCTTTCGACGTCAACCGAGCCTGGGCGTCCATGACCCACTCCTTACGTTGGCTGCAAAGTAAGGATACGCGGAATCGTCCACGACTCGCGCCGAGTGAACGCGAAGGGCGGGAACGCTGTGCGTTCCCGCCCTTCAGCGGTGTTCGGTGTCGCGCTACGCGTCCTCTTCGAGGAGGTTGCGGGTGCGGTTCGGGTCCACCGGGATGCCCGGTCCGGTGTTCGTCGAGACCGTCACCTTCTTGACGTAGCGGCCCTTGGCGGTCGACGGCTTGGCCCGCAGGATCTCGTCCAGCGCGGCGCCGTAGTTCTCCACCAGCTTGGCGTCGTCGAAGGACGCCTTGCCGATGACGAAGTGCAGGTTGGCCTGCTTGTCGACCCGGAAGTTGATCTTGCCGCCCTTGATGTCGTTGACGGCCTTGGTCACGTCGGTGGTGACCGTGCCCGTCTTCGGGTTCGGCATCAGGCCACGCGGGCCGAGAACGCGCGCGATCCGGCCGACCTTGGCCATCTGGTCCGGGGTGGCGATCGCGGCGTCGAAGTCCAGCCAGCCGCCCTGGATCCGCTCGATCAGGTCCTCCGCGCCGACGGCGTCGGCGCCTGCGGCCTCGGCCTCGGCGGCCTTCTCGCCCGCCGCGAACACGATGACGCGGGCGGTCTTACCGGTGCCGTGCGGCAGGTTGACCGTGCCGCGGACCATCTGATCCGCCTTGCGGGGATCCACGCCCAGACGTACGGCGACCTCGACGGTCGCGTCGGTCTTGGTGCTGGAGGTCTCCTTGGCCAGGCGCGCGGCGGCCAGCGGGGAGTAGAGCTTGGTGCGATCGACCTTCTCGGCCGCGGCGAGGTACGCCTTGCTTCTTTTTGCCATGATTCTCTGTCCTTGTTCGTGGTTCAGACGTGGTTATCGGGCCTGGCCGGCCCTCCCACCAGGGAGCGGTCGCGCTCAGCCTTCGACGGTGATGCCCATCGAACGCGCGGTACCCGCGATGATCTTGGCCGCCTGCTCGAGGTCGTTGGCGTTCAGATCTTCCTGCTTGGTCTTGGCGATCTCGCGCACCTGGTCCATGGTCACCTTGGCGACCTTGTTGCGGTGCGGCTCGGCCGAGCCCTTCTGCACGCCCGCGGCCTTCAGCAGCAGCTTGGCGGCCGGTGGGGTCTTCAGCTTGAAGTCGAACGACCGGTCCTCGTACACCGAGATCTCGACCGGGATGACGTTGCCACGCTGCGACTCGGTCGCGGCGTTGTACGCCTTGCAGAACTCCATGATGTTGACGCCGTGCTGACCGAGCGCGGGGCCGACCGGAGGGGCCGGGTTCGCCTGGCCGGCCTGGATCTGAAGCTTGATGATCCCGGCGAGCTTCTTCTTCTTGGGGGGCATCTTTCTTTCCTAGGTGTTTGTTGTCCTTGCTCTTTGCAAGTCTGGTGGACCAACCCGCGGCGCGGGCCGATTCTCCCGTCGCTGACGGAACGGATCTAGATCTTCGCGACCTGGGTGAACGCCAGCTCGACCGGGGTCTCGCGGCCGAAGATGGACACGAGCACCTTGAGCTTCTGCTGTTCGGCGTTGACCTCGGAGATGCTGGCGGGCAGGGTCGCGAACGGGCCGTCCATGACGGTCACCGACTCGCCGACCTCGAAGTCGACCTCGATGACCGGCTTCGGCGCGACTTCGCCGCCCGCCGTCTCGGTGGTCGCGGAAGCGGCCGCCGCGGCGGGCTTCTTCTGCTGCTGCGCGGCCGGGACGAGGAACTTCACCACGTCATCGATGGACAGCGGCGAGGGCCGCGAGGTGGCGCCGACGAATCCGGTCACGCCGGGAGTGTTGCGCACCGCGCCCCACGACTCGTCGTTGAGTTCCATCCGGACCAGGATGTAACCGGGCAGCACCTTGCGGTTGACGTGCTTGCGCTGACCGTTCTTGATCTCGGTGACCTCTTCGGTGGGCACCTCGACCTGGAAGATGTAGTCCTCCAGGTCCAGGTTCTGCACGCGGGTCTCGAGGTTGGCCTTCACCTTGTTCTCGTAGCCGGCGTAGGAGTGGATGACGTACCACTCGCCGGGGGCGCGCCGCAGCGCGGCCTTCATCTCGGCGACGGGATCGGCGGGCTCGGCGTCGACGGCCGGGGCAGGGGCGGACTCAGCGGGCTCCGATTCCTCGACCGCGGGCTCGTCGGTCGCGAACTCCTCGACGGAGTCGGTGGGCTCGGCCACCGCGTCGTCGGCCGGGAACTTGTCGTGTGTGTCGTTCTCCGGGGTGCTCACTGGGGCACTCGCTTCCTGTGTCGTCACGTACATCCTCTGCGTGCCGGGCCGGGCGCGCGGCGAAACAACTTCCACCCGTGTCCGCCCCGGGATCGGCTACCGGCGTCGGCGTCGTTCAGCTAGCCGAACAGCCAGTTGACACCCTTGATGAACGCCAGATCCAACCCGCTGATGAACGCGACCATGAAAATCACGAACACCAGAACAACGCTCGTATAGGTGACCATCTGCTTCCGGTTGGGCCAGATCACCTTGCGCAGTTCCGCGATGACCTCACGCAGGAACTTGATCAAACGCTTGAACGGATTACCCGACTTCTTGCGTTCGGCCCGATCGGTCTTGGTTGCCTTCCGCGACGGACGGTCGAGCGTGGCGACCGTGCCCGTGTCGACCTGAGAGGACGCAGTACGAGTCCGCCGAGCAGACCGCTTTCCGCTCGGCCGTGCCGCCGCGGCGGTGTCATCGCCGTCGTCGGCGGCATGTGCGCCGCGGCGAATATCCCGCTCGTCGCTCACGCCTTCTCCTCGCTGCGCTCGGTGCCGTCGTGCGCGATGCGCGCTGTGCCAATGGCTCGCTCGCCACGCTCGCTCACGTCGATCCTCTCTCGTCGCTGGCAATCAGGGCAGGGGCGACAGGACTTGAACCTGCAACCTGCGGTTTTGGAGACCGCTGCTCTGCCAGTTGAGCTACGCCCCTTCGGTTGGACATCGCTGTCCGTCCAACCACTGTCCGATATTCAGTTGTGTCCTGGTGTCACACGACACGCGCGCCACTCCGGCAGTTGCCGGCCCCGTCGGCGATCCTCGCGGATCACCTGGAACCAGCCCCACAGAGCAGCGCGCAGCGGCTGGCGACCCCAGAAACCTGAGTGTACGTTACCGTCCGCGCCATTAGCCAATCCGGGTCGCTGTAGCTGGTCAGGCCAGCTGCACCGTCGCCGTGGCACGGCCGAAGATCTTCTTTCCAGCCGACTTCGCCACGATGGCCACGACCGCCGTCCTCGACTCCGGATCGACCGATTTCACCTTACCGGTGTACTCGATCTCGGCGGCTTCGTCGGTGCCCACGTAGACCGGGCTGGTGAAGCGGACGTTGTACTCCTTGATCGCGCCGGGATCGCCGAGCCAGGAGGTGACAAATCCGCCGCCGAGGCCCATGGTGAGCATGCCGTGCGCGACGACGTTGTCCAGGCCGACCAGCTTCACGACTTCGTCGCTCCAGTGGATCGGATTGGCGTCGCCGGAGACGCCCGCGTAGTTGACCAGATCGCCGCGGGTGAGCCGGACGATACGGGTCGGCAGCTCGTCGCCGACCGAGACGTCCTCGAAGCGGATGGCGTGCTTGGTGCGTACCGCCTCCGGCACCTGCGCGACCGGTGCGGGCGCCTGCGTCGCGGGAGGCGTGCTGCGCGGGCTGTGGCCCGGCGCTTCCTCGCCGATGCCGTGCATGAGCACGTTGCGGACGGCGGCGTTGAGGTTCGGGTCGATGTCGGCGCCGCTGCGGCCGACCAGCGTGGTGTAGGTGGTGAGTACCAGCTCGTCGTTCTGCGCGGTGACGATGTTCTTGGTGACCATGATGTCGCCGCCGAAGGCCTGGCGGAACGAATGCAGGTAGACGTCGCAGGTGAGCTGGTCGCCGACCTTGATCGGGCGATGGAACTCCAGGATCTGGTCGGTCTGCATGATCTGGCTGAGGTCGTAACCGGTGACGACCTGCTCGAACAGTTTGCGCTGGGCCAGGATGCCGACCAGGGAGATGAAGGTCACCGGCGCGAGCAGGTTGTCGTACCCGTACTCCTGCGCCACGTCCTCGTCCCAGTGCACCGGGTGGTAGTCCTGCACGGCGCGGGCGTACTCCCGCACCTTCTCGCGGCCGACCTCGTAGTAGTCGTCGACGCGGTAGTGGTGACCGACCATCGCCGCGGCATTCGCCGCGGGGTCGAGTTCCTCGCCCGTCTGGACCGCTTCGTCTGTACCGGTGTTGATTGTCACGGGAGGACTGTACCTATCTGACCCCGTCACCCGGAGTCTGCGGAGCGCTCACCACCGCACCCGCACCGTGAAAATGCGTCAGGGCCGGACAGCTGTCCGGCCCTCGCGGTGCCACGGCCCGAGATACCGGGATGCGACTCCCGGCGCTACACCACGCGGTAGTTCACGCGCGGAGGACTAGCGGGATTCGCGGTGCGCCCGGTGCGTGCCGCAGTTCGGGCAGAACTTCTTCAGCTCCAGCCGGTCCGGGTCGTTACGCCGGTTCTTCTTGGTGATGTAGTTGCGGTGCTTGCACTGCTCGCAGGCCAAGGTGATCTTTGGCCGGACATCGGTGGACTTCGCGGCCACGATATGCCTTCTTTCCGGTACCTGATGGGCTTGTATCGGTTGTGGTAGCGATGGCCGGACTTGAACCGGCGACACAACGATTATGAGTCGTTTGCTCTACCGACTGAGCTACACCGCCACGGCGTCGCATTGCCATGGTGCCGAGCCCGCACTACGGGAGCGATGCCGAGTCGGTCACCACCGGCAATCCGGCGAGCCCCCTAACGGAATCGAACCGTTGACCTTTTCCTTACCATGGAAACGCTCTGCCGACTGAGCTAAGGGGGCATGACTACTTCCGCACCGAGCTCCGAACGCTCGACCTCAGCGCGGTGAAGTCTTGAACGAGGTTACACACTCACCGGTCTCAGCGCCAAACCGCGTGGTCACAGAGGTATTTTCGGCACCCCCAACCCCGGCGTTTCACGACCATTCACCACTTGGCGCGGCAGCGTCCGCCGCTCAAACCGCGTCACACGCAACGGCCGGTCCGCACAAGCCGGGCCACGAACACGCTTGCAAGCCTCACAACCTACGCGAACACGACAGAACCATGCGCTCTCGCTCGAACCATTGTCCGATCAACCACCGACCGGAACATTGATCGGCGAGGGCACGCACACAAATGTGTGAACGTATGCGAGCGGTCCCCGTCAAAGGACGAGTAGGTGTGCACAGTCACGATCGCCCGGGCACCGAAAGGTCAGGCAACCGCGCACAGCGAACCAGCGAAACGCATGTGACCAACGCAACCACGGGAAGGGGGTCCGGGGGGCGAAGCCCCGCCGGGCGGGGCGTGGGGGGTTGCACCCACACAAGACATACAAAGTGAGCCCTGTACGCGCTTTTTGCGTACAGGGCTCACTCAGCGAACGACGGTGGCAGGTGTAGGATTCGAACCTACGTAGGCTTTCACCGACAGATTTACAGTCTGCTCCCATTGGCCGCTCGGGCAACCTGCCGTTCGCGCATTGTTTCGCGCGCTGAGCAGAATACATCGAACCCGCACCCTGAATGCAAACCGGCTGGCTATCGGCCATGCGACGCGACTACCCTCGGGTCTCCGGGTAGAACTGACGATGGCTGGAAGCATCCCGCTCAGCTCGCCCGTCGGACCGTCAGAACAGGAGCGCAGCGTGGCTGATTCGTCTTTCGATGTTGTGAGCAAGGTCGACCGGCAGGAGGTCGACAACGCCCTGCATCAGGCGGAGAAGGAGCTCAACACCCGCTACGACTTCCGCGGCACCGGCGCGTCGATCGAATGGTCCGGCGAGGACAAGATCGTGCTCACCGCGGAGGCGGAGGAGCGGGTCAAGGCCGCGCTGGAGGTGTTCAAGGAGAAGTTGATCCGCCGCGACATCTCGCTCAAGGCGTTCGACGCGGGCGAACCGGTGTCCTCCGGCAAGGTGTACAAGATCACGGGTTCGCTGGTGCAGGGCATCGACTCCGAGCACGCGAAGAAGATCTCCAAGAAGATCCGCGACGAGGGCCCCAAGGGCGTCAAGGCGCAGATCCAGGGCGACGAGCTGCGGGTGAGCAGCAAGAAGCGCGACGATCTGCAGGCCGTCATCGCCCTGCTGAAGGGCGAGGATTTCGGGATCGCGCTGCAGTTCGTCAACTACCGCTGAGCCCCGTTACGCAGCGCGGCCGGGTCGGTCGCGTCGAGTTTCCACGAGAGTGCTCTCCTCGTAGGTGAAGTGGGTTTCCAGCTCCCTCGCGAGGCGCTCGAATTCGTCGCGGCCGCGCCGCGTGGCCCGATTCCGGCGCGTCGAGCAGCGTTCGTAGCTCGGACAGCACGCAGTGGCGACCACCCCGTGTTCGCGGTCGAGCCGTTCGATCACCGGCGCGAGGCCGGGCCGCCGGGGTCAGTATCCGCGCGGACCGCCCGCCATCTCCTCGAGCCGGGCGATGCGTTCGTTCATCGACGGGTGGGTGGAGAACCAGCGGGCGACCTTCTCGCCCGGACGGAACGGATTGGCGATCATCAGATGCGATTGCGCCGCCAGGCGAGGCTCCGGCGGCAGCGGGGCGCCCTGCACGCCGCGCTCGATCTTGCGCAGCGCGGACGCGAGCGCCAGCGGGTCGCCGGTGAGCTCGGCGCCGGACTGGTCGGCCTGGAATTCGCGCGAGCGCGAGACGGCCAGTTTGATCAGCGTCGCCGCGATCGGGCCCAGCAGCGACACCAGCAGCACGGCCAGCACGTTCGGGCCTCCGCCGTTGCGGTTGCCGCCGAACATGGACAGGTACAGGGCCAGGTTGGCCACGCCGGAGATGACCGCCGCGAGCGCGCCCGCTATCGAGGAGATGAGGATGTCGCGGTTGTAGACGTGGGAGAGTTCGTGCCCGAGCACGGCCCGCAATTCCCGCTCGTCGAGGAGCTGCAGGATGCCGCTGGTGCAACAGACCGCGGCATGGCGGGGGCTGCGTCCGGTGGCGAAGGCGTTGGGCGCGTTCGTGGGGCTGATGTACAGGCGCGGCATCGGCTGGCGAGCGATCGTGGCCAGCTCACGCACGATCCGGTACATGACAGGGGCCTCCAGCTCGCTGACCGGCTGCGCGTGCATCGCCCGCAACGCGATCTTGTCGCTGTTGAAGTACGCGTACGCGTTCATGCCCACCGCGAGCACGATCGCGACCACCAGGATCGTCGGGTTGCGGAACAGCGCGCCGATGACCACGATCAGGGCGGATAGGCCCACCATCAGCCCGAAGGTCTTCAGCCCGTTCGCAAACCCGTGCCCGTGCATACGTCTCCCTTGCCGCTCCCCCGTTCACCGAGTCGCCTTACAGCAGCTCAACGATAGAAGCTTCAGGCAAAGTTCCGGTGAATCCCGCGCCGCGCCGAACACAGGGCCACGCACACCCCACTCCCACACGGCCGAGCACCGAACAAACCCCACTGAACAAGCCCTACCAGCCACCCACAGCGCGAGTCTTACGAGCGCGTTCGCGGCCCGGCTTGCCCCCGAGTGGCCGTCGCGTCCGCGACGCAGTCGCCAGCGACGGCCACTCGGGGGCAAGCCATCAAGGGGCCGTGAACCCGCCGCGCCCGCGCGGCCGACAACACGGCCGACAACACAGCCGAAAACTCAACCCACTCGTTCGATCGTGTATCGCACCAGCCGCTCCAGCGCGTCGTTGGCAGGACCGTCGGGCAGGGCGGCCAGTTCGGTGTAGGCGAGGTCGGCGTAGCCCTGCAGCTTCTCCTTGGCCAATGCCATGCCGCGCGAGTCGGCCAGCAGATCGATCGCCTCTTCGACTTCGTCGTCGGTTTCCAGCGGTCGGGCCAGCAGCTTGCGCAGGCGGTCGCCCTCGGCGCCCTCCTCGCGCAGCGCGTACAGCACCGGCAGGGTGTGCACGCCTTCGCGCAGGTCGGTGCCGGGGGTTTTACCGGACTGTTCGGAGGCGGAGGAGATGTCGATGATGTCGTCGGAGATCTGGAACGCGGTGCCCACCGCGTCGCCGAGGCGGGCCAGCCGCTCGACGTGCTCGGGGTCGGCGCCGGAGAAGGTGCCGCCGAAACGACCCGAGGCGGCGATGAGCGAACCGGTCTTCTCCCACACCACGCGCAGGTAGTGCTCGACCGGGTCCTGGGATTCACGGGCGCCCATGGTCTCGCGCATCTGGCCGGTGACGAGTTCGGCGAAGGTCTCGGCGATGATGCGCACCGCGTCGGGACCAAGGGTGGAGGTGAGCCGGGACGCGTGCGCGAACAGGTAGTCGCCAGCGAGGATGGCGATGTTGTTGCCCCATCGCGAGTTCACGCTCGGGGCGCCGCGCCGCATCGGGGCCTCGTCCATCACGTCGTCGTGGTACAGCGTGGCCAGGTGCACGAGTTCGACCACGGTGCCCGCGGTGACCAGGGCGGGATCGGTGGGGCGCGGGCCGAGCTGGCCGGTGAGGATGGTGAAGAGCGGACGGAATCGCTTGCCGCCGGCCTTGGCCAGGTGCAGCGCGGCTTCCTGGAGGAATTCCGCACCGTCGGACAGCTCCCGCACCAAGAGCTTCTCCACCTCGGCCAAGCCGGCGCGCACCGTGTCGGCGAGCCCAATGTCACCGAGGTCGACCCCGGCCACGACCGTGCTCACGTCGCCTCCGGCCGCGCCGTGCGCGGTGTCCATGATTCGCTCGCTGCGCTCGCTCATGGCCGATGTGCTCATTTCTTCTCCCAGCGATGCGTCCGACCCCACGGTAGAGAACCTAGCGTGTCCCCGTCGGATGGCCCATGAACACCGTCACTCTGTGGATATTCGGCCACTGTCGCGCCCTCTCGTTCGTGATCGTTCGGGACGCGAGTGTGACCGCCGTCGACATGGCCGAGACAGCCCTGCGAGTATGGAGCGCATGGGTTCACCGGAAGCGAGTCCCGCGAGCGACGAGGACGCGTTGCCCAGCCGGGCCGAGGTGCTGGTCGTCGGCGCGGGCCCGGCCGGTTCGGCGTCGGCGGCCTGGGCGGCGCGGGCGGGACGGGACGTGGTGCTCATCGATTCCGCCGTTTTCCCCAGGGACAAGACCTGCGGTGACGGGCTGACCCCGCGCGCGACGGCCGAACTCGAGCTGCTCGGCCTCGGGGAGTGGGTGCGCGCGCACGTCGTCAACCACGGCCTCCGGATGACCGGCTTCGGCCGCGAGGCGCTGCTGAGCTGGCCGGGCGGTTCCTTCCCTACCTACGGGAGCGCCGTGCCCCGCACCGAGCTCGATGACAAACTGCGCGAGACGGCGGTGAAGTCCGGCGCGCGCATGGTGGACGGGACGAAGGTGGTGGATGTCACCCGCGAGGGTGATCGGGTCACCGGTGTGACGGTGCGGACGGCCGAGGGCACGCGCACCATCGACTGCCGCACGCTGGTGGTCGCCGACGGCGTGCGTTCGCCGGTCGGGCGGCTGCTCGGCCGCACTTGGCATCGGCAGTACGCGTACGGCACCGCGGCGCGCGCCTATATCAATTCCGGCCGCAGCGACGACCAGTGGATCACCTCGCATCTGGAACTGCGGGATGCCTCCGGCGAGCTGGTCCCCGGTTACGGCTGGGTGTTCCCGCTCGGCAACGGTGAGGTCAACATCGGCGTCGGGTCGCTGGCCACGGAGCGGCGGCCCTCGCACATCGCGCTGAAGCCACTGCTGGCGCACTACACCGCCCTGCGCAGGGAGGAGTGGCAATTCGAAGGCTCGCTGCGCGCGGTGGCCTCGGCGCTGCTGCCCATGGGCGGGGCGGTGTCGAACATCGCGGGGCGCAATTGGGTGCTGATCGGCGATGCCGCGGGCTGTGTGAACCCGCTCAACGGCGAAGGCATCGATTACGGCTTGGAGGGCGGTCACCTGCTGGCCGATCTGCTGGACGAGCCCGACCTCACCGCGGTCTGGCCGCAGGTGCTGCGCGCTCGCTACGGGCGCACGTTCTCCGTCGCCCGGCGGATCGCGGGCCTGGCCACCCATCCGCGCATGGTGCCGCTGGGCGGCCCCCCGGTCATGCGTTCGAAGTATCTGCAGCGTACGGCCGTTCGGGTGATGGGCAACCTGGTGACCGACGAGGACGTCGATCTGACCGCGCGGGCCTGGCGGCTCGCGGGGCGGGCATCGATGCGGCTGGACGAACGTCCGCCGTTCGCCTAGGGACGGTGGCGGCGCGATGGGCGAACACCGAACGCGCGGCTTGCCCGCGTTGTATCTGCTCCCGCATCTGCGCCGAGCCAAAGACCTGGCCGACCGGGAGTACGCCGACCCGTTGAATCTCGATGAGCTGGCGGCGGCCGCAGGGGTGTCCAAATACCACTTCTTGCGCGCGTTCGCCGCGGTCTATGGCCTGACCCCCGCCGCGTATCTGGCCGAGCGGCGCATCGAACGCGCCCAGGATCTGCTGCGGGCGACCAACCTGACGGTCACCGAGGTGTGCATGCTGGTCGGCTACAGCAGCCTCGGCTCCTTCAGCAGCAAGTTCCGCCAGCTGGTCGGGGTCACGCCGTCGCAGTACCAGGCGAAGTTCGCCGACGGCGCTCCGCGCGTCCCCGGGTGTTTCGTCTTCATGCACGGGCTCTCCGATCGCAAGCCGCCCGGCTGAGCGAACAGCGCAATTTCGGAGAAGCCCGCGGCCCGGCGCCCGCCATAGCCTGGCCGCATGACGACGATTACGAACGTTTCCCTGGTCACGGTGTACGTCACGGACCAAGACGCGGCCAAGCAGTGGTACCTCGACAAACTCGGGTTCGTCGAGACCGCCGATGTCACGATGGGCGACAACGGTTTCCGCTGGGTCACCATCGCGCATCCCGCGCATCCGGAGCTGGAGATCACGCTGATGATCCCGGGGCCGCCGCTGGACGAGTACTACGCCGACGCGGTGCGGCGCGCGCTGGCCAACGGCACGCACGGCTCACTCGGTCTGCGGACCGAGAACTGCCAGAAGACCTTCGAGGAACTCACCGCCAAGGGGGTGGAGTTCGTGCAACCGCCCGCCGAACGGCCCTACGGGACCGAAGCGGTCATCCGGGACAACTCCGGGAACTGGCTGGTGCTGGTGGAGCGCAAGGAGTACTCGCCGCAGGACTTCGCCTAGGACGTGGTGGTTGCCCCGGCGCGAACCGGGGCAACGCTTCCGCTCAGGCGGTCGGCTTCGCCGACAGCCACTCTTCGATGAACTTGCGCTCGCTGTTGAGCACCCGATGGTGCAGCTGCTCCGCGAGCGGCTCGATCGCGCCGCCGACCACGGGCACCTTCACCTGCACGGTGCCGACCACCTCGAGTTCCGAACCCTCAGCGGTGGAACGGATCTCGTAGGTCCCCGACATCGCGGTATTGATGCCGCCGGTGGTGGCTTCGAAAACGCCCTTGGCGACCTCGCCGACCAGCGGCTGCCAGTTGTCGGTGCGAGAGAAGGTGAGTTCGCTCTTGAGCACCTTGCGGACCAGCGTGGGTACTTTGTCGGCCGCGGCTTTCTCGGTCATGTGGATGCGGATGGTGCCCGCGCCGTCGGGATGCGACACCTCCAGCGTCGCGGTCGGGGCGTCGGCGAAACGGGCCCGCCAGAGTTCGTCGGTGGTGAGTGCCCGGTGGAGATCTTCGACCGGGACGGTGTAAGGCACGGTGAAGCTGAATTTTCGGGACATGGCCGCCACCGTATCCGAGCCGCTGGGTAGCCTGTGGCGGTGTCGGAAACCAGTCGGTCCAGCGGGCGGCCGATCCGCCTGCCGCGAGCGGGGATCGGGGTGCTGATCGCCGCGACGGCGGTGAGCGTGCTCGTCGGTCTGCTGGTGCTGGCCGCGTGGCGCAACGACTATCTGATCAGTTCCGACAAGGGCAGCACCACGGCCGAGGTGCTCTCGGCGGGGCGGCTGCGCTCGGCGGTCATGTACGTCACACCGGACGGCGAGACGCACAACCCGAAGGTCGGCGTCCTGTATCCGACCAACCTGACCGCTGGTGAGCGGATTCGCGTGGAATACAGCCGCAGCGACCCGGATCTGGTGCGCGTGGAAGGCCGGGACGTGCGCGTGGCCATTCCGCCCGCGTTGTCGGTCATCGTGGTGGTGTGGTTGTTCGCGCTGCCCACGGTGTGGCTGCTTTCCCGGCGGGGCGGACGCGATTCCGCGCCGGTGGGCCGGCCTGCGCCGCAGGGCTGAATCTCCAGTCGCCGTCCGGCGCCGTGCGGACCGGCCGGCCGCGACGAGGCCCCGACAGTTCGCCGGAACTTTCCATGTCCTTCACTTCGGCGTGAGGACGCGGCGCGCTGCACAGGTCAGGCTGGGAGCGTGCGTGTAGCGATCGTCGCGGAGTCGTTTCTGCCGAACATGAACGGCGTCGTCAACTCCGTGCTGCGGGTGCTGGAGCATCTGGACCGGCACGGGCACGACGCGCTGATCGTCGCGCCGGACACCCCGCGTGGGCAGCCCGCCGCCGCGCGCGAGTACGGGCGCTTTCCCGTCCACCGGGTACCCGCTGTCATGGTGCCGAAGGTGAGTTCGCTGCCGGTCGGATTGCCGCAGCCGGGCATCGTCTCGGCGATCGAGGACTTCGACGCCGACGTGGTGCACTTGGCCTCGCCGTTCCTGCTCGGGGCGGGCGGTCTCGGCGCCGCGCTGCGGCTGGACCTGCCGACTGTCGCGGTGTACCAGACCGACGTCGCGGGTTTCGCCAAGAGCTACGGGCTCGGCCTGGCGAGCCGGGCGGCTTGGGGCTGGACCCGGCGCATCCACGAAGGCGCCACCCGCACGCTCGCGCCCTCCCGGGCCGCGGCGGAGGATTTGGCACGGCACGGCATCCCGCGCGTGCACCGGTGGGGGCGCGGGGTCGACATCGCACGGTTCACGCCGAGCGCCCGCTCCGACGAACTGCGTGCCACCTGGCTCGCCGGCCGGGACCGCTTGCTGGTCGGCTTCGTGGGGCGGCTGGCGCCGGAGAAGCATGTCGAGCGGCTCGCGGTGCTGGGCGCCGACCCCGACATCCAGCTGGTGATCGTCGGCGACGGGCCGGAACGCCAGCGGCTGGCCCGCCTGATGCCCACCGCCGTGTTCACCGGCGAACTCGGTGGCGACGAGCTGGCGCGGGCGTACGCCAGCCTGGACGTGATGGTGCACGCGGGCGAGCACGAGACGTTCTGCCAGGGCGTGCAGGAGGCGCTGGCCTCGGGCATCCCGGTGATCGGCCCGGACGCGGGCGGTCCGCGCGACCTGATCGCGCACTGCCGCAACGGCTATCTGCTTCCGGTGGACCGATTCGGCGAATTGCTGCCCAGCGCCGTCGGAGCATTGCACGATCCGCGGCTGCGAGCCCGGTTCGCCGGGGCGGCCAGGAAGTCGGTGCTGTCGCGGACCTGGCCCGCCGTCTGCACCCAGCTGATGGGCCACTACGGCGAGGTGACCGGGACGCGGATTCGGTTGCCGCATACGGCCTGACCACCGCCCGGGCGTGACGCAGATATCCACGTGCCACGCTCGGTTCGTAACAGACCGCGAGTTAGGGTCTTGGCGTGGCGAAAACGCAATCGAACCGGGCCTCGTTGGACAAGCAGCCGCGCGAAGTCGCGTCCATGTTCGACGGCGTGGCCCGGCGATACGACCTGACCAACACGGTGATCTCCGCCGGGCAGGATCGCTACTGGCGCTGGGCGACCCGTAAGGCCCTGGCGCCGCGGCCGGGCGAACGATTGCTCGATCTCGCCGCGGGCACCGGAGTGTCCACCCTGGAATTGCGGAAGTCCGGGGCCTGGTGCCTGGCGGCCGACTTCTCCAAGGGCATGCTCAGCGCGGGCCGGTTCCGCGACGTGCCGATGGTGGCGGCCGACGCGATGGCGCTGCCGTTCGCCGACGACTCGTTCGACGCGGTGACCATTTCGTTCGGGCTGCGCAACGTGGCCGACACCGATCTCGCGCTGCGCGAGATGCTGCGGGTCACCAAGCCCGGCGGCAGGCTGGTGGTGTGCGAGTTCTCCGCGCCGGTGCTTCCGGTGTTCCGCACGGTGTACCTGGAGTACCTGATGAAGGCGCTGCCCAAGGTGGCGCGCGTGGTGAGCAGCAATCCCGACGCCTACGTCTACCTCGCCGAGTCGATCTCCGAATGGCCGAATCAGCGCAGGCTGGCGATGCGGATCGCGGCGAACGGGTGGTCGTCGGTGAAATGGCGCAACCTCAGCGGGGGCGTGGTGGCTCTGCATCGCGCTTACAAGCTCGGCTGAGCGAGACCTCGATCACACCTCACCGCGGATTTCGGGAGCGGTGAGGAGGAATGTCACGTGGCGCTAACGCGAGGTAAATCCGGCGCAATCGGCGGTCCGCATGATCGGAGGCATGACCGATCCAGTCACCGGCCGCGGCGACGGCACTGCCCGAACGGCGTGCTCGTACTGCGGCGTGGGGTGCGGGATGACGGTGTCGACCGCCGCCGACGGCGCGGGCAAGCCGGTGATCGCCAAGGTCAGCGGCGACAAACTGCACCCGTCGAACGCGGGCAGGCTGTGCACCAAGGGTGCTACCCACGCGGAATTGATGCGCACTCCGGGACGGATGGAGACCGCCTATCGGCGTTCCGAGCGCGGCCAGGTCCCGGTGCCTTTCCCGGTGGACGAGGCGGTGCACGAGGCGGCTACGAGGTTGCGCGCGATCCTCGACCAGCACGGTCCGGACGCGATCGCGCTGTACGTCTCCGGGCAGATGTCGCTGGAGGCGCAGTACCTCGCGACCAAGCTCGCCAAGGGCTATCTGCGCACCGTGCACATCGAGGCGAACTCACGACTGTGCATGGCCAGCGCGGGAACCGGATACAAGCAGTCGCTCGGCGCGGACGGGCCGCCCGGCTCCTATGACGACTTCGAGCACGCTGACCTGTTCTTCGTGATCGGCGCGAACATGGCCGATTGTCATCCGATCCTGTTCCTGCGAATGGCCGATCGGCTCAAGGCCGGGGGCAAACTCATCGTCGTCGACCCGCGTCGCACCGAGACCGCCGCGCGCGCCGACCTGTTCCTGCAGATCGCCCCCGGTACGGATCTCGCGCTGCTGAACGGGCTGCTGCACCTGCTGGTGGCCAACGGTGACATCGACGCGGAGTTCATCGCCGAGCACACCGAGGGCTGGGACGCGATGCCGGAGTTCCTGGCCGACTATCCGCCGCAGCGGGTGGCGGAGATCACCGGATTGGCCGAGGCCGACATCCGGACCGCCGCAGAGTGGATCGGCGCGGCGGGCGAGTGGATGTCGTTGTGGACGATGGGACTCAACCAGTCCACCCACGGCACCTGGAACACCAACGCGCTGTGCAACCTGCACCTGGCCACCGGCGCCATCTGCCGTCCCGGCAGCGGGCCCTTCTCGCTCACCGGACAGCCCAACGCGATGGGCGGGCGTGAGATGGGATACATGGGTCCCGGCCTGCCCGGCCAGCGCAGCGTGCTCTCCGCCGACGACCGCGCGTTCGTGGAGACCGTGTGGGAACTGGAGCCCGGGACGCTTCGCGCCGAAGCCGGGCCCGGCACCGTGGAAATGTTCCGTGAACTGGCCGAAGGGTCGATCAAAGCGGCCTGGATCGTGTGCACCAACCCCGTGGCCACCGTGTCGAACCGGAAGACGGTGATCGCGGGGTTGGAAGCGGCCGAACTGGTGATCGCCCAGGACGCCTACACCGAGACCGCGACCAACGCCTACGCCGACCTGCTGCTGCCCGCGACGCTGTGGGCGGAGGCCGACGCGGTGATGGTGAATTCGGAGCGCAATCTCACGCTGCTGCAGCAGTCGGTGCCGCCCACCGGCGACGCGCGGCCCGACTGGCGGATCATCGCCGACATCGCCACCGCGATGGGTTTCCCCGGTTTCGACTTCGCGACCAGCGCGGAGGTGTTCGCCGAGATCAAACGGTTCGCGAATCCCGCGACCGGCTACGACCTGCGCGGCGTGAGCTACGAGGCGCTGCGCGAGGGTCCGATGCAGTGGCCGTGCGCGGAGCCGGAGCGCAGGCGCAATCCGATCCGGTACGTCAACGACGGGGTCAGCCAGACGCTGTTCACCGACGAGCACGGCCACCGGCCCCGCCTGGCCTTCGCCACGCCGAGCCGCCGCGCGGTGTTCTGGCCGCGGCCGCATCTGCTGCCGGAGGAGATGCCGGACGACGACTACCCGTTCCTGCTGAACACCGGGCGCCTGCAGCACCAGTGGCACACGATGACCAAGACCGGCAAGATCGACAAGCTGACCAAGCTGAACGGTACGCCGTTCGTCGAGGTGCACCCCGCCGACGCCGAGCGGCTCGGACTGCGCCCAGGCGACCAGCTCGAGATCGCCTCGCGCCGGGGCCGGGCCGTGCTGCCTGTGCGGGTCAGCGACCGAGTGCGGCCGAGCGATTGCTTCGTGCCGTTCCATTGGAACGACGAGCAGGGCGAATACCTCACCATCAACGCGGTCACCAACGACGCGGTGGATCCGGCCTCGCTGCAACCGGAGTTCAAGGCGTGCGCGGTGGCGCTGCGCCGGGTGGCCGCCGTGCCGCGACCCGAGACTCCCGCCGCGCGGCCCGCCGCGCAGGAGGCACACCCGCTGGCGGCCGTGCTCGGCCTCGACAGCGGCACCGCGCCCACACTCAGCGAGACCGAGCGGATCTACCTCAGCGGCTATCTGGCCGCGCTGCAGGCGCTTCCGGTGACCGGTCAACCGGTGCTGCCGGAGTCGGCGCCGATGGCCGCGCACAGCAGACTGTGGGTCGACGGGCTGCTGGCGGGGATGTACTCGCGTGGTGCGGCGGGCGCAGTGGAGACGGCGAACGGGGCGGCCGCCCCTCGGACGGTCACCGTGCTGTGGGCTTCGCAGACCGGCACCGCCGAAGAGTTCGCCGCCACTGTCGCGGCACACCTGGCCGAGCACGATTTCACGCCGCGGCTGCTGGACCTGGGCTCCTGCGACCTGAGCGCGATCACCGGCGACGTGCTGGTGATCAGCAGTACCTTCGGCGACGGAGGTCCGCCGGACAACGGAGCCGATTTCTGGGAGCGCTTGTCCGACACCGTCGTGCGGCTGACCGGCGTGCGCTACGCGGTGTTCGCCCTCGGCGACTCCTCCTATGACGACTTCTGCGGATACGGCCGCAAACTCGACCGGAAATTCGCCGATCTGGGCGCGACCCGGCTGCTCCCGCGCGTCGACAGCGAACCGGATTACCAGGACGCGGCGCAGCGCTGGCTCGACGACGTGGTCGCCGTATTGGGCGACGGCCCGATCGAACGGCCGGACTCCCCCATCGATCTGCCGGCGCACGGTGTAACCGGCTCGAGGCGGCCCCCGTCCCACGGCGGTGGCGTGGCCACGATGGAGTTGCCCACCGCCGCACCGGCGCTCACCCGCGTCCGCACCGCCGCCGCGCCGTTCACCCGCTCCGCTCCGGCGCGGGCCGCGCTGGTGCGCAACGAGTTGCTGTCCGCTGCCGGATCACCGAAGGAGGTACGCCGCTTCGGATTCGATCTGCGCGACCTGGACGCCGCCTACGAGGTGGGCGATTCGCTGGGCGTGTGGCCGGTGAACTGCACTTCGCTGGTGACCGAATGGCTGGCCGCCACCGGGCTGGACGGCCGCCGCGTCGTCGAGGTCGACGAGCGTGAGATACCGCTGGCCGAGGCACTGCGCAGGCACTACGACATCACCAAGATCAGTCAGGATCTGCTCGGCTTCCTCGCCGAGCGCAACCACAGCGGCAAGCTCGCCAAGCTGCTGCGCCGCGACAACCGCAACGAGCTGGCGAATTACCTGTGGGATCGGCAGGCGGTGGACGTCCTGCGCGACTTCCCGGTCCGGGCCGATCTCGTGGAGTGGCTCGGCACCTTGAAGAAGCTGCAGCCGCGCCAGTATTCGATCTCGTCGAGTCCGCTGGTCAGCCCGGATGAGGTGGAGCTGACCGTCGGCATCGTCCGCTACGGCGACCCGGCGGCCACCGGGTCGGCGGCGCGGCGCGGCGGGGTGTGCTCGACCTTCCTCGCCGACCGGGCGGGCGTCTCCGAGCTGGCTGTGCCGATCTTCCTGCAGCGCGCACCGCATTTCCGCCCTCCGGCCGACCCCAGCGCCCCGATGATCATGGTGGGGCCCGGTACCGGGATCGCGCCCTTCCGAGGGTTCCTGCACGAGCGCAGGGCCCTCGGTTGCACCGGGCGCAACTGGCTGTTCTTCGGCGATCAGCATGCGGCACAGAATTTCTACTACCGCGCCGAGCTGGAGGACATGTTCCGTTCCGGCTTCCTGACCCGGCTCGACCTGGCCTTCTCCCGCGACCAACGGGAGCGCGTCTACGTCCAGCACCGCATGATCGAGCACGGCGCCGAGCTGTGGTCCTGGCTGCGCGACGGCGCCCACTTCTACGTCTGCGGCGACGCCAGCCGCATGGCCAAGGACGTCGACGAGGCGCTGCTGCGAATCGCCCGCATCCACGGCAAACTCGACGAGGACGGCGCGCTGGCGTTCAAGAAGCAGCTGATCGCCGAAAAGCGTTACGTCCGAGACGTCTACTGACAGCGACCGATGGCCTCGACGCCATCCGGCCGAACTGCGTGGGAGTTCGGCTTCACCGCCACGCCTGCGGATCGACGGTTCACACCGCGGGCGGGTTCAGGCGGGTGAAGTCCGGGAGGCGGTAGTACGGGTAGTAGGGGTAGGGCGGGGTGGTAGCGCTTGCTTTGTCCAGGCGGGCGATCTGGTCGGCGTCGAGTTCCCAGCCGATCGCGCCGAGGTTCTGGCGCAGCTGCTCCTCGTTGCGCGCGCCGATGATGACCGTCGACACGGTGGGGCGGCGCAGCAGCCAGTTGAGAGCGATCTGCGGGACGGTCTTCCCGGTCTCGGCGGCGAGCTCGTCGAGCACATCGACCACGTCGTAGAGCTGATCCTCGTCCACCGGCGGACCGGCCTCGGCGGTCCGGTGCAGGCGGCTGCTCGCCGGAAGCGGTTGTCCGCGCCGAATCTTGCCGGTGAGCCTGCCCCAGCCCAGCGGACTCCAGACCACCGCGCCGACGCCCTGGTCACGGCCCAGCGGCATGAGTTCCCACTCGTAGTCGCGCCCGACCAGCGAGTAATAGACCTGGTGCGCGACGTACCTGGCCAGACCATTGCGGTCCGCCGCGGCAAGGGATTTCATCAGCTGCCAGCCCGCGAAGTTGGACGCTCCCAGGTAACGGATCTTGCCCGCGCGCACCAGATCGTCCAGCGCGCCGACGACTTCCTCCACCGGGGTGCCCGCGTCGAAGGCGTGCAGCTGGAACAGATCGATGTAGTCGGTGCCCAGCCTGCGCAGCGACGCCTCCACCGCACCGATCAGCCGGACGCGCCCGGAACCGGCGTCCCACGGACCGGGGCCGGTGGGCAACGTCGCCTTGGTGGACAACAGCACTCGGTCGCGCCTGCCCTTGACGGCGGCGCCCAGCACCTCTTCGGAGGCGCCGTCGGAGTAGACGTCGGCGGTGTCGAACATGCTCACGCCCGCGTCCAGGCTGATGTCGACCAGCCGTCGCGCCTGCTCTACGTCGGTGTCGCCCCACGCGCCGAACAGTTCGCCCCGACCGCCGAAGGTGCCCGCGCCGAAGCTCAAGGCCGGGACGAGCAGACCGGACGCTCCGAGCCGCCGGTACTCCATCTGCGTGTCCATCGAACACTCCTAAAGGGTCTATAGTTCCATTAACAACTCGAACAGTACACACGTTCGCGCGCAAATGAAACTGGAGTCCCGTTATGGAGCTGGATGCGGCTACACCCGGATCAGTCCGACCCGGTGGACGAACCGCGCGGGTCCGCACCGCGGTCCTACAAGCCGCCGGCGACCTGCTGGCCGAACGCGGCTTCGCCCACTTGGACCTCGCCGAGGTCGCGGCGCGCGCCGACGTCGGCAAGACCACCATCTACCGCCGCTGGCGCACGCCCACCGGTTTGATCGCCGACCTGCTGGTCGACATGGCCGAGCAGTCGCTGCCGCACACCGACACGGGCACGCTGCTCGGCGACCTCACCGCCAACGCCCGCCTGGTCGCGCGGACACTCTCGGATCCCCGCCAGGGAAGACTCTTCCGCGCCGTGATCGCGGCCGCCACCTGCGACGAGTCCGCCGCGGCCGCCCTGCGCCGCTTCTACGACGTCCGGCTCACCGAATGGTCGGCCTGTGTGGCGGCCGCCATCGCGCGCGGCGAAGCACCGGAGGGCACCGACGCTCGCGCGGTGCTGTCGGCGGTGTCGGCCCCGCTCTACTACCGATTGCTGGCCAGCGGCGACCCCATCGACGAGGACGCGGCGGAGCTGGCCGCTCGCGCCGCCGTCGCAGCCGTGACCGCGGGCGCCTTCGTCAACGCCGGGCTCTGACCGAACTGCGGCTAGCCCAGCACCGCTCCCTGGTCCGGCGCGGTCCAGTCGGCCCGGCGGCCGGTGTAAGCGAGCACCTTCTCCAAGTCGGACGCTTCGGCCGTGACCGGTTGCACCGGCCCGAACGCACCGGGCACCCCTTCGGCGGGGGTCTCGCGCAGCAGATCCAGCAGGGTCGCCAGATCCCCGGCATCGCAGGTGAAGGGCTGACCAGTGGCCTTCGCGAGGTCCCAGCCGTGCACGACCACCTCGTCCAAGGCGATCCTGGCCATCACCGGGGCGGGCTCGCTCACTCCGCCCGCCTCCGTCACGCCGTCCCAGGCCGCAGGCTCACGCCAGGCCGTCACCAGCGCGTCCAGCTGGGCGGGGATGCGCTCGCGCCAATCCTCGGGCAGAACCCGCGCGGTGGGCGGCGGCGGCGAGACCGAACCGCCCACGGCCTCTTTGGTGGCCGACTGACGGAATGCCTCGGTCAGATCGAGCACGTGCGCGAGCAGATCACGGACCGTGGCGTCGGTGCACGGCGTCGGCGCGCCGAGCTGGTCGTCGGTGATGCGGCCGACCACGGACGACAACGCGAGGGCGGCGGGTGCGAAATCGAATTCCGGATTCATCGAATCTCCTGTGGCGGGGTTATGTCCGACTATGTAGACACCTCTGCCGTGCCGGATTCATCGGTATCGAGCGAACATGCCGCCGAACCTCGCGCGGGCGAAGCGCTCCGAGCACCTTCGACGCGATGCGATCGGTCCTTCCGCGATGCGCCGGCGTGTTCCGTCCTCGCGGACGGGACCGGGCCGTTTCGACCGCCGCGAGACGGCCCGCCCGCGCCGCCGTTACGCACTCGTAGCGGCGAAAAACAATGGAAAAGCGGACAATTGGTAGATGAAAGGTGATCGAGTGGAGATCGTCGTCGACGTGGGCGACGGGTCTCGCAGTTACGAGATCGCGGCTACCCGGGCGGGGCGGCGGGTCGAAGTGCGGATCGCGCGGGGCGTGGTCGAAGTCAGCGAAGTGACGCGATCGGGGACAGCGGTGCGCACCGCGCGGTTCATGGCCGGGCGAACGCTCGCGCTGGTCGAGCACCCCGCGAACGCCACCGCGCCGCAGGACGACGAGGTGCGGCAACACTGACCCGCCGATGCTTGCCGCGCGGCCATGCCCCGGGCATCCTCGATGCTGTCGAGTCCACCCCGATTGCGGCGTGCCACGAGGGGTATGCCGATCGAGAGGCCTACGTGGAGAGGAGCGCACGATGTCAGATCCCCTTGCCGACGCGGTCCCGGAGGCCGATCTCGCCGAGCAGTCCGTTCCGGCCTACCCGGAGCAGCCGATACCTGCCGACGACCTCGCGGAAGAGGAAGACACCGTCGGACGGGCGATCCTGGAGCGCGACATCCTGGAGGCCAACCCGGCGGACGTGATCGAACAGTCCATCGCGGTCCCGATCGACGACGACCCCGAGGACGAACTCGACTACTGAGCGCCCGCCCCCGGTCAGGGCTTGATCTTCGCCCGCACCGTCGCGTGCAGTTCGCGCAGGCTGGACCGCTCGGTGGCCACCTCGAGCACCCGCATGCCATGGGCGTGCCCGGTCAGCTCCACAGCCAGCTGCTGCGGGTCCACCTGCCGGTGCGGGATGCGGTAGGCGGCGCACAGCGCGGCGAGATCCATGCCGTGCGGTGTGCCGAAGACCCGCTCGAAGACGCCCGCGTACTGCGGATCGCCCTGTTCGAGCAGCTCGAAGATGCCGCCGCCGTCGTCGTTGGCGACCACGATGGTCAAATCTGCGGGCCGCGGTTCACCGGGTCCGATCAGCAGACCGGACGCGTCGTGCAGGAAGGTCAGGTCGCCGATCAGCGCGATGGTGCGTCCCTCGTGGTGCAGCGCGGCGCCGACCGCCGTGGACACCGTGCCGTCGATACCGGCCACACCGCGATTGGACAGCACTTTGACGCCCGGACGCGGATGCGACACCAGGGCGGCGTCGCGCACCGGGTTGGAGGCGCCGAGCAGAAGCTGGTCGCCGTCGTGCAGCGCGTCCATCACCACCGCGGCGACGTGCAGCCCGGTGGGTTTGGGGTGCCTGGCGAGTTCGGACCGCACCACCTGGTCGGCTTTCGCATTTAGTTCGTGACAGTGCTCCAGCCATCGGGCACTGGGGGTGCCGGTGGTGACCGCGCGCGTGCCGGTGCCGACCACGTTGCCGGACACATCGGGCCAGCGCGGGCCGGTGGTCAGCGCGTACACCCGGATGTCCGGATCGGCGAGAACCTTCGAGACCTGACGGTGCAGGGTGGGACGGCCGGTGATGATCGCCTGCTTCGGCCGCAGCAGGGGCAGGACGAGCGGGTGCAGGGCGGGCCCGTGCATCGGGGCGGTGGGTTCGGCGACGGTCGGCAGATCCGCCAGTTCCGGCCGCAGCCCGGCGCCGTGGCCGGAGATGACGACCGTGTCCGGAGTGAGATCGAGATCGAGCGGCACGTCCAGGGTCGCGTACTGGGTCTCGGTCCAGGCGCATTCGCCCGCGCGACCGGCGGGAGCCGACTCGCCCGGCCCCAGGTCTGGGACCAGCGGCTCCCGCAGCGGGACGTCGAAGTGCACCGGGCCCGCGTTGCCGGAACGCGTGCCGCGCGCGGCGGCGAGCACCCGGCAGACCGCCGAACGCCACTGACTGTTCTGCTGGCCGTACGGCGGATGATCGGCGTCGCCGGCTTCCTCCTCGGCGAGCCCGAGCGAGATGGTGGCGCGGACCTGGCTACCGAACAGCCCGAACTGCTCGACAGTCTGGTTGGCGCCGGAGCCCAGCAACTCGTAGGGCCGGTTGGCGCTGAGCACCACCAGCGGAACCCGGGCGTAGTTCGCCTCCAGCACGGCGGGCCCGAGGTTGGCCACCGCGGTGCCGGAGGTCATCACGACCGGGACCGGGAGCCGGCTCGCGATCGCGAGCCCGACGGCGAGGAAGCCCGCCGTTCGCTCGTCGATGCGCATATGCAGGCGCACCCGCCCGGCCGCGTCGGCAGCCTGCAGGGCGAAGGCCAGCGGAGCGTTCCGGGAGCCGGGGCACAGGACGACATCGCGCACGCCCCCGCGCACGAGCTCGTCGACGACGACCTGCGCTTGTGCTGTAGACGGGTTCACGCCTCCAGACTGGCAGACAGGCGAGGGGAAGTCCCCGCCGGGAGGCTCGCAATCACACTGTGTGATCGCACACTGCTCCGGACGCGAACCCCGCTGACGTCCGGAAGGTCCACGACGAAGCCGACGGCCGGCTCACGTTTGGGTGACACCCGCGTCCACGACGAAGTCGCAGCGGTGGTCACGCAAACGCGAGCCAGGACGGGCCTCGAGCACGCGGCGCCGCGGGCGCCGCGGATCTAGCACAGCGCGGAGATCACCCAGCGTGCTTCTGGATCAGGTCGCCGACCCGCGGCAGCGCCTCGATGACGTTCTTCTTCGCCGAGGAGCGCATCGAGGAGTAGACCTTCTGCAGGGCAGGGCGAGTGGAGGACTCGGCCCGGGCGTCGGTGACGGCGAGCAACGCCTCGGCGACCTCGTCGGACTTGGCGACGAGCAGATCGGCGAACTTGCCGGAGCCCGACGCGGCGTACTCCTGCCAGAACGGCTCCAGCTGTGCGACCAACTTGGGCGCCAACGACTCCAGCGCATCGGGCACGATGGACGGGCTGATCTTCTTGACCGCCGCGTAGCCACCCTTCACAGCCAGGCCGGACGCACCACCCTTGTCCGAGACCTCGGCGTCGAGAACCTCGACGGCGTCGGCAAGGAAAGCCGGGCGCTTCGCGTCGTCGAGCAGGGATTCAGACAGTGCTGCAACCACTTTCAGGTTCCTCCGGGATCGAATTCGATGAACGAGCGAGGGCAACTATACGCACCCGCGCCAGCATTCACCCGGCTATGGCTGCCACGGCAGCAACTCCACCATCAGACCTTCGCAGTCGGCGAGCAGATCGCCCTGCTCATCGACCAATTCGGCGGTGATGAAAGTTTTGCGCCCTTCGATCCGGTCCACCCGCCCGCGAACGGTCAGCTGCGTTTCCAGCGGAGTGATCTTGCGGTAGTTCACGTGCAGGTACGCGGTGCGGCTGATCGGCCGTCCGGCGTAGTGCACGATCATGCCGAGCAGGTCGTCGAACAACAGCGGCAGCACGCCGCCGTGCGCGGCTCCGTTGCCGCCGAGATGGAAACGGCGGAACACCCCCGTCATCTCGATGCCGTCCGGCCCCGCCGCGACCGCCTGCCACGGCAACAGCAGAAGGCTCCCCCGCCCCGGCAATTCGACAGCGCGGCCCGCCGGGCCCTGCAACTCCGGTGCGCGGTAAGGCTCGAGCAGCTCGATCAGCTCGCGGGCCTTGGCCTGCGCGGCACCGAAGACATCGTCCGGCGCGTCCACGGACACCGCGAGGTCCTGCAACGTCCGCATGGCCTCCACGAACCCGCCGAAGCTCGGCCCGACCCGCGCGGACGTGACCTTCGGAAACCCACCGTGCTTCTCGTACCGCGATCCGTCCACCGCACTCCGGTCGATAACCGGTTTCACTCGCTCGCTCATACCTGCACGGTAACTCGTAGTTTTACACCGTCAAATCGAGACCCGCCGACCGGCCGCCCACCCCGCCACACACTCGCCACACGGTCGACTCCACGTTTACGGCTCAGACCGCGTCGGAGCGCTCAGCGTCGGACAGCAGGTACTCGGGCGGCCCACGACCACTCTCGTGGCTCACGCACCGAACCAAGGCGAGACCGAGCATCGACCGTCCACGACCCGGCTCACGTTCGAGCGGTCACCACTTCCGCAACAAAGCAGGCACCCCGCCACCGACAACGGCGCAACCCCGAATCGTGCGATCACCTCTAACGCACCCAGCGCACGCAAAAGAAGCAAACGCATCCACGATGCCGGTACTCCACCACCCACGCCCCCAGCGCACCCCAACCACGACTTCCGAGCGAAGCGAGACCGAGCATTGCCCGTTCGCGGCCCGGCTCGCGTTTGCGCGGCCGCCGCGCAAGCGACGAAGGAGCAAGCGGCGGCCACGCAAACGCGAGCCCCAAAGGGGCCGCGAACACGCAGCGCCGCAGGCGCTGCAAATCAAACCCAGCATAATCGCAAGGGTGACGTTCAATCCGAAGCTGTGGCGGCCCGTTCCGGGGTTCGAGAATCTGACCGACATCACCTATCACCGGCATGTCGAGCAGGGCACCGTACGTGTCGCTTTCGATCGGCCGGAGGTACGCAACGCGTTCCGCCCGCATACGGTCGACGAACTCTTCCGAGCTCTCGATCACGCCCGGATGACTCCGGATGTCGGCGCGGTTCTGCTCACCGGCAACGGCCCCAGTCCCAAGGACGGCGGCTGGGCCTTCTGCTCCGGTGGGGACCAGCGCATCCGTGGGCGCAGCGGATACCAGTACGCCAGCGGTGACACCGCGGACACGGTCGATCAGGCCCGCGCGGGCCGGCTGCACATTCTCGAGGTGCAGCGGCTGATCCGCTTCATGCCGAAGGTGGTGATCGCACTGGTGAACGGCTGGGCCGCGGGCGGGGGTCACAGCTTGCACGTGGTCTGCGATCTCACTTTGGCCAGCCGCGAGCACGCTCGCTTCAAGCAGACCGACGCCGATGTGGGCAGTTTCGACGGTGGTTACGGCAGCGCGTACCTGGCCAAGATGGTCGGGCAGAAGTTCGCCCGCGAGATCTTCTTCCTCGGCCGCCCGTACACCGCCGAGGAGATGCACCAGATGGGCGCGGTGAACAAGGTCGTGGACCACGCCGAGTTGGAGGACGTCGCGCTGGAGTGGACCGCCGACATCAACGGCAAGTCCCCGCAGGCGCAGCGGATGCTGAAGTACGCGTTCAATTTGCTGGACGACGGTCTGGTCGGCCAGCAACTGTTCGCGGGCGAGGCGACGCGGATGGCCTACATGACCGACGAGGCCGTCGAGGGTCGCGACGCGTTCCTGGAGAAGCGCGAGCCGGACTGGACCCCCTACCCCTGGTACTTCTGACATGGACATTCTCAGCAGCCGGATCATCCTGCGGCCCGCCGACTACCCGGCCACGCTGGCGTTCTATCGGGACGGGCTGGAGCTGGCCGTCGCGCGGGAGTACCCCGGCGGCACGGTTTTCTTCGCCGGGCAAGCGTTGATCGAGGTGGCGGCGCACGGCGGGTCGGGGAAATCGTCGTCGTTCGAGGGCGCCATCTGGCTCCAGGTGCGCGATGTGTCCGACGCCGCCGCCGAGCTGGCGCTGAAGGGCATCGCGATCGATCGCGCCCCGGTCGAGGAGCCGTGGGGTTTGCGCGAGATGTGGGTGCGTGATCCCGACGGTGTGCCGATCGTGTTCGTCGAGGTTCCGCCGTCACATCCGATCAGGCGGGATTCGCGCTGGTCACCATCGGAGTGACCGTTCCGTTCGGTTGTTCGGCGAGCCATGCCGAGTTGCCAACGCGTCACCCGGCGAGGACGATAACGCTCGGACGGCCACCCGACCGCCGACGTCCGGGCCGGCTGTGTCCGTGTCCCGTCCGACGAGTGAATCGCAGTCTCGATGCCTGTCGTACTTGAGCCCCGATCCGTCCGGGTGGCCGCTGCGCGGTTGCGCCACTCCGGCACACCGACCCGTTCCGCGTGCGGCTACGCGGGCATGACACGATCCCTACCGTGAGGGAGCGCACCGAGCGAGCCATGGGCACAGCGGCTCTGGGCACGACCGAGCCGGGCGAACGGCGAGGCAGGGCATGAGTAAGACACTGCGAACCTTGCCGATGCCGACGGGGTCCGGACTCGGCGACGTCATGCCGCACCTGCGAGCGGCGCTGGAAGGTAGCGGGGCCGCCTGGCTGCCCATTCCGACCAGTGACCGGCGGGAGGCGAGACGGTTGAGCGACGCCCTGTCGCCGGGCGAGCCGATCGACGAGGAGATCGCTCTGGTGGTGACCACCTCCGGCACCACGGGGGTGCCGAAGGGCGCCATGCTCAGCACGGCGGCCCTGCGGGCGAGCGGCACGGCGACCCACGAGCGGCTCGGCGGTCCCGGCAACTGGTTGCTGGCCCTGCCGACCCACCACATCGCCGGGATTCAGGTGCTGTTGCGCAGCATTTTGGCGGGGACCGAACCCACCGTGCTGGACGTCTCCGGCGGATTCCTGCCCGAGGCGCTGGCGGGCGCCATCGCGGGGATGCGCGGTGAACGCCGCTACACGGCCCTGGTGCCGACCCAGTTGATCAAAGCGCTCGAAGCGCCGGTCGCCGCCGCCGCGCTGGCCGAGCTGGACGCCGTGCTGGTGGGTGGCGCGGCCACGCCGCTGCCGGTCTACGAGCGCGCGCGTGCCGCGGGCATCACCGTGGTGCGCACCTATGGCATGAGCGAGACCTGCGGCGGCTGCGTCTACGACGGCGTGCCGCTGACGGGCGCGAAGGTCCGGATCGAGGATGGCCGGGTCGTGCTGGGCGGCGCGATGATCGCCTCGGGTTACCGCAATCAGCCCGACCATCCCGCCTTCGCCGAACCGGGCTGGTTCCGCACCGAGGACGCGGGCGCCTTCGACAACGGCGTGCTGAGTATCACCGGTCGGCTCGACGAGGCGATCACCACCGGCGGTCTGCTGGTGATCCCGCAGGTTGTCGAGGCGGTGTTGATCAACCACCCGGCGATCAGCGAGGTGGTCGTCCTCGGCCTGCCGGACGAACGACTCGGCCAGCGCGTCGCCGTCGCCGTGATCCCCGCCCCCGGCGCGACCCCCAGCCTGGCCGAACTGCGCGACTACGTGGCGGCGGAACTGGACTCCATCGCCGCCCCCCGCGAACTCGCCGTCCTCGACGAATTTCCCCTCCGCGGCCCCGGCAAGCCCGACCGCGCCGCACTCCGCGAGTACCTCCTGGCCGACTCGGCTCACTAACGCTCGCCCACCAAGCGCAACTCCTACGCCACATAGGAGCGGCGAAGAAGCGGCGGCCACGAGCAGCCCTCCGCCAGCGTGCGCCATGCCGTGAGTTCACCTGCCACCGCGCCCGGCTCACCGCAACCACGTCTTTCGAGCGAAGCGAGACCGAGCATCCGCCGTTCGCGGCCCGGCTCGCGTCCGAGCGGCCGCCGCACAAGCGACGAAGGAGCAAGCGGCGGCCGCTCGGACGCGAGCCACAAAGGGGCCGCGAACACGCCGCGACGAAGTCGCGGCCAATCCAACCCAGCACGCAAGAGCCGTGCAAGTTCGGGCGGCCACAGTTGTCGGCATGAATTCTTTCGCACCCACTGCAGCACTCGCCGTCGAGGCGGACGGCCTGGTCAAAGTGTTCGGGGAGCAGCGCGCCGTCGACGGGGTGAGCCTGGCGGTGCCGCAGGGCTCGGTGTACGGCGTGCTCGGTCCGAACGGCGCGGGCAAGACCACGACCATCCGCATGCTGGCGACGCTCTTGCGACCGGACGGCGGCAGCGGCCGCATCTTCGGCCACGACGTGGTCGCGGAGCCGACGGCGGTCCGCTCGCTGATCGGCGTCACGGGCCAGTACGCCTCGGTCGACGAGGATCTGACCGCTACCGAGAACCTGATCGTCTTCTCCCGCCTGCTCGGTCTGAGCCGCGCCGACGCCCGGCGCAAGGCGGTGGAACTGCTGGCGGAGTTCGATCTCTCGGAGGCGGCGAACAAGCCGCTGCGCAACTTCTCCGGCGGTATGCGCCGCCGCCTCGATCTGGCGGCCAGCCTGATCGCGGCGCCGCCGCTGCTGTTCTTGGACGAACCGACCACCGGCCTGGACCCGCGCACCCGCGCCCAGATGTGGGAGACCATCCGTCGCTTGGTCCGCGAGGGCGCGACGGTGCTGCTGACCACGCAGTACCTGGACGAGGCCGACCAGCTGGCCGACCGGATCGCGGTGATCGACCGCGGCAAGGTGATCGCCGACGGCACCGCCGACGAGCTGAAAGCCTCCGTGGGCGGTTCCGCACTGCATTTGACCCTGGTCGATCGTGATCAGCTCGCCGAGGCGCGCCGCATCATCGGGGATTTCCTCGGTGTCGAAGCGCAGATCACCGCCGAGGCCGGGCGGCTCACCGCCCCGCTGACCGACGCCGGCGTCACCGCCGACCTGTTGATCCGCCTGCGGGAGTGGGAGATCGGCGTCGAGGAGATCACCGTGACCAAGCCGAGCCTGGACGAGGTCTTCCTCACCATTACCGGTCACCCGGCCGAAGACGCCACCGACTCGTCCGACCGGAGTGCGGCATGAACGCCCGGCCGGCGGGCGGCAGCCCGCGTGTCCACGAATCCGCGCAAGCCGAAAGGAACTAGAGCATGACCACCATCACCGCGACCGAGGCGCGCCGTGCGACGTCGGCGGCGATTCCCGAGGCGAGCAACCGCATACCGCTCGGCCAGGCTGTGTCGAATTCGTTCACCATGGCCTATCGCGGTCTGTTGAAGATCAAGCACAAGCCCGAGCAGCTGTTCGACGTGACGATCCAGCCGATTCTGTTCACCGCCTTGTTCGCTTACATCTTCGGCGGCGCCATCGGCGGCAGCGTGCAGGACTACCTGCCGGTCCTGGTCCCCGGCATCCTGGTGCAGACCGTGGTGCTCACCTCGGTCGTCACCGGCACGCAATTGCGCGAGGACATGGACAAGGGCGTCTTCGACCGGTTCAAATCGCTGCCGATCGCGCGTATCTCGGCGCTGGCGGGCGCGCTGCTGGCCGACATGGTGCGCTACGTGATCGCGACCGTGCTGACCATCGTCGTCGGCGTCGGCATCGGTTACCGCCCGGAGGGCGGCGTGCTCGGGGTCGTCGCGGCCGGTCTGGTCATCGTGGTCTGCTCGTTCGCGATCAGCTGGATCTGGGCGCTGGTCGGGGTCACCGGCAAGAGCGCCGCGGGCGTGCAGGGCATCTCCATGATGATCATGTTCCCGCTGACGTTCATGTCCGGCGCCTTCGCACTGGTCAGCACGATGCCGGGCTGGATGCAGGGGCTCAACCACGCGAATCCCGTGTATTACATGGTGAACGCGTGCCGCGGTCTGATGAACGGCACGTCCTTCGGCGCCGACCTGGCCTGGTCGCTGCTGGGCTCGCTGGTCGTCATCGCGATCTTCGCTCCGCTCACGGTCAAGGCGTATATGCGTCGGGCGTGAGGCGCGCGGGCGAAGCGGCGGCGTGCCGGCTGCGGATCGGACGCCCGGCACGCCGCCGCCGAGCCTCAGTGCGCGTCGTTCAATTCCTGGAGCATGCTCATGATGCGGTCCGCGGAGTCGTTGCGCCGCAGGTGACCGAGGCGGCGGCGGGCTTCGGTGACCGGTCGGGGGCCGAGCTTCGCGATCGCCGCGTCCAGGTGCCGCTGCCAGCACAGGGAGGGGAAATCCTGGCGGCAGCGCACATTCGGAGCGAGCACCAGCAAGTCCAGGCCCGTGGGGGCCGCGCGGTCGACGGCGATGAGGTACGAGCCGATCGCGCAGGCGACCGCGCCGATCTGCGGCAGGTCCCGATACTGGGACATCATCGGCACGGTGAGTTCGGCCAGTTGCGCGGCCAGGGTCACGCTTCGGTCGGCGGCCCCGTGCAGTACCCGCGCGGAAACCGCCGCCGCGGCGAGCATCAGCGCGCCGGGGCCGGGGCCGAGCGCGTTGTCCGGCCAGCCGAACAGTTCCAGCGCTCGCTCGTAGCGAGCGAACCCGCCCGCGGCGTCACCCGCCGCGAAGGCCACCTCGGCTGTGCTCTGCATCACGGTGGACAGCAGTCGATTCCGCCCGAGGGACGGGCTGTCCAGGTCCGGCGTGCCCAACGCGAGGTCGAGTTCCCGCCGGGCCTGCTCCAGCTCGCCGATGCCGGCCAGCGAGGCCACCAGCAGGCTGCGGATCTCCACGGTGTCCTCATGGGCGCCGAGCCGCTGGAGCAGGTCGAGCGAGCGGCGGTAATGAGTCACCGACTCGGCGTACCGGGCGGTCTGTCCACAGACCTGTCCGAGGTGCCTGGACACCATGGCCACGCTCCAGACGTTCTCGCTCCCGAGTACCTCCAGCGCCTCGAGCGCGTCGACGGTGGAGCCGCGCACGTCACCGAGGTTCTCCCGGATGTTGGCCCGCAGCGTCAGCGCCGTGGCCCTGGTCTCCGGGTCGCCCGAATGCGCCGCCGCGGCGAGCAGCCTGCTGAGACCGCGGCCGTCGGCTCTGGTGAGCAGAACCCGGCCGACGAAACGACTGTTCTCGCTGAGATCGACACCGCTGCGGAACAATCGGCGCACGCGCAGGCGCAGCTCGGCAAGCTCCCTGACGCCGCCGTTGGAGTAGACCAGATGCAGGAACATCATCTGGTAGGTGACGAGCGCGAGGTCCGGGCTCGGGCCTTCCGGGCCGAAGTCCACCGCCTCCAGGTCGAAGACCCGCTTGGTCCACGCGACCACTTCCGAGTGCGAGCCGCGAATCACCCATAGCGTGCCGACGACGGGGAAGACCGTGTATGCCGTCGCCGCGTCCCGCTGTTCGATGGCGCAGCGCAACGCGGCGAGCAGATTGTCCAGCTCCGCCGCCACGGAGAGCGCGAGGTGCAGCTGATCGCCGGTCACATACCGGCTCGCCGCGTCGTCGGCGTAGTCCTTGGCCCACCGCCGCATCCGGGTGTCGACCGACTCCGCCTCGCCTGCCGTGGCGGTGAGCTGTTCGGCGCCGAATTCCCGGACGGTCTCCAACATGCGATAGCGAGTGCCGAGCGTTTCGTCGTCCAGCACGGTGAGCAGCGATTGGTTGATCAGGCCGTCGACGGCGGCGGCGACGTCGGTCACGTCGGCTCCGCCCGCGACCGCCTCGGCGGCCGACAACGTGAAACCGGCCGGGAAGCGGCACAACCGGCGCAGCGTCGCTCGCTGTTCGGTGTCGAGCAGGTTCCAGCTCCAGTCGATCACCGCGTGCAGCGTGCGATGCCGTTCGGGCGAACTGCGATCGCCGTGGCGCAGCAGCGCGAACCGATCGGTCAATCGCTCGTTGATCTCCTCGACGCTCATCACCCGGACTCGGGCGGCGGCCAGCTCGATGGCCAGCGGCAGCCCATCGAGGGTGCGGCAGAGCTGAGCGACGATCTCCGGGTCCAGCCGGACCGTCGGGCGGACCGCCCTCGCGCGCGCGGCGAACAGCTCGGTGGCGGGTGAGCCTGCCGGATCGATGGTCAACGGCGGTAAGGGATACACGGCTTCGGCGGTGAGCGTCAGCGGCGAGCGGCTCGTGGTGAGCACGGTCAGGCGGGGCGCCGCGCCGATGAGGTCGGCGACCACCGAGGCGACGGCGTCGATCAGGTGCTCGCAGTTGTCCAGGATCAGCAGCATCGAGCGTGCCGACACCGCGTCGAGCAACCGTCCGCGCGGATCGACGGTCTGCCCGGAGCGCAACGCCGCCGTGTCGAAGGTGACCTCGCTGAGCCCGAGCACCGCGGCGATCGCCGCCTCGACATCGACCCTGCCGGCACCGCCTTCCGCGCGCACCGAGGCCAACTCGACCAGCGCCACCGGCCGGGTGCGCGCGACCAGCGCGCCGAGTTCGTTGACGACCCTGGTCTTACCCGCGCCGCCCGGTCCGAGCACGGTCACCACGCGAGCGTCGCGCAGCAGACCGGCCAGCGCGGCGATATCCTCCGCCCGGCCCAACAGCGCGTTGGGCGCGGCGCGCAGGCCGATCGCGGCGGCGCCGAGTCGCTGGAAATCGCCGTTCGCTGCCGCGACGCCGCCCGTGCCGGGTCGCGGCGCGGTGCGCGCGATCGGCTCTCCGCGCAGGATCGCCGTGTGCGCCGCGGAAAGCGCCGGTCCTGGGTCCGAGCCGAGCTGGTCGGCCAATCGGGAACGGAAGGCCGCGAAGGATTCCAGCGCCTCGTTGGGCCGTCCCGCCGCGGCGAGCAGACGCATCAGAGTCAGCTGCGCGGGCTCGTCCAACGGTTCGGCGGCTGCGCGCGACCGAGCCAGAGCCAACGCGCCGTCGATGTCGCCGTCGGCTTCGCGTGCGGCGAGTTCGAGTTCGTCGAGTTCGGCGCGACGCCGCCCGGCCGCGGCGCACAGTTCGTCGGCGAGCTCGCCCGGCGGCAGATCGGCGCCCGGCTCGCCGCGCCACAGCGCCCGCGCCCGCGCGATCTCCGCGAGGCAGCCGGGCGGGTCGGCCGCGGCGAGCAGTCCGCGCGCCCGCGTCACCCTTTCACCTACCCAGGACAAGTCGACCTGTTCGACGCCGAGAGTCAACCGATAGCCCGCCGGGCCGATCTCCAGCGCGCCCTCCGGCAGCGCCGCCCGTAACCGGGAGACCTGGGTGTGCAGCGCGTTCATCGGCGACCGCGGCGGCTGGTCGCCCCAGATCGACTCGATCAGGGCGCCCGCCCCGCGACTGCGGCCGGGGCGCAGCGCGAGGGCGGTGAGCAGGAGCCGCGAACGCGCCCCGGGCAGCGCCCTCAGCGCGCCCTCGCGACGCAGCGCCACCTCGCCCAGCAAGGCCACCACGACCGATTCGCCTGCGGGCGTCGTCACTGCTCGACTGTGGCCGTGCGGGCCGCTGTGCTCCGGAAACATCCCGCGGTCATCGTAGGCGAGCGGCCCCGGCGGGGCCGACACGATTTCTTTGCCGCGGTTACGAGCGGTCGGTCGCATAGTCTGACCTCATGGCTGAGTTCGAGGTGGTCCGGTCGGCTGTGATCACGGCCGATCCCGCGCGCGTACACGGGCTGATCAACGATTTCCGCGAGTGGGTCAAGTGGTCGCCGTGGGAGGATCTGGACCCGCATTTGCAGCGCAGCTATTCCGGCGCGGATTCCGGAGTAGGGGCGCGCTATGCCTGGAGCGGCAACCGTAAGGCCGGGGCGGGCAGCATGGAGATCATCGGCAGCGCCGACCGCGAGGTCGGCGTGCGCCTGGAGTTCCTGAAGCCCATGAAGACGACCAACATGGTGACCTTCATCCTGGACCCGGTCGAGACCGGCACCGAAGTGACCTGGCGGATGACCGGACAGCAGACCGGCCTGATGGGACTCATCGGCAAGGTCATCCCGATGGACAAATTGGTCGGCAAGGACTTCGAGAAGGGGCTCGCGCGGCTGCAGGAGGCGGCGACCGGCGAAACGGCCTGATCGTCGAGCGCGCACCGGGCGATGCCTTCGCCTGCGCCGCGGGCGTGCGCGGGCTGAGGACCGACTGCGTTCGAATGCGCCGATTATGCTGCGGACATGGCTACTGCAGCGCAATGGATCGAAGGCGCGCGACCTCGGACCCTGCCGAACGCGATCGCCCCGGTGCTGGCCGGGACCGGCGCCGCCGCGTCGGTCGACGGTGCGGTGTGGTGGAAAGCGGTTATCGCGCTGCTCGTTTCGCTGGCGCTGATCATCGGCGTGAACTACGCCAACGACTATTCCGACGGTATTCGCGGCACCGATGACGTCCGCGTCGGCCCGTTGCGCTTGGTCGGGCAGAAACTGGCCTCGCCCGCCGCGGTGAAGACCGCCGCGATCGTCAGTCTGGTCATCGCCGCCGTCTTCGGTCTGGTGCTGGTGTTCACCAGCGCGTGGTGGCTGCTGCTCGTCGGCGCGGCCTGCCTGGCCGGGGCGTGGTTCTACACCGGCGGGCGCAACCCTTACGGCTACAGCGGGTTCGGTGAAGTGGCGGTGTTCGTCTTCTTCGGCCTGGTCGCCGTGCTCGGCACCCAGTTCGTGCAGGCGGGCCGGATCGACTGGGTGGGCGCGCTGCTCGCGGTCGCCGTCGGCGCGTTCTCCAGCGCGGTGCTCGTCGCGAACAACCTGCGCGACATCCCCACCGACACCGGCTCCGGGAAGGTCACGCTCGCGGTGAAACTCGGGGACCCGCGCACTCGCACGCTGCACCTCGCGCTGCTCACGGTGCCGTTCCTCGCGACGCTGCTGCTCGTCGCCCGCACGCCGTGGGCGCTGGCCGGGCTGCTGGCGATCCCGCTCGCCGTGCGCGCCAACGCGCCGGTGCGCGGCGGCAAGGGCGGTCTGGACCTGATTCCCGCGCTGCGGGACTCCGGCCTGGCCCTGCTGGTCTGGTCGGCGGTCACCGCGCTGGCGGTCGGACTGGGTTAGCGCGCCGCGGAGCCGGCTGTCGGCGGCCGATCGGCGCGACCACCCGGCCTCGTCTTCCGCGCGGAGCGCGACCGGACGTCGCCGGTGCGCGGCGGCGCGGTCTAGTCCTTGTCCGGCACCAGGATGCCGAGCACCCAGTTCACGAGCGAGACGATGACACCGCCGATGACCGCGGCCCAGAAGCCCTCGACGCGCAGGCCGTAATCGGTGAACGCTTCGGTGATCTCGGCGGTCAGCCACAGCATGAGCGCGTTGATCAGCAGCAGGAACAGGCCGAGCGTCACGATCACCAGCGGTAGTGACAGCAACTGAACAATCGGCTTGACCAGCGCGTTCACCACCGTGAATACCGCGGCCACCGCGAGGACGACGGCGATCTTGGCGCCGGTGCCGCCCTCGGGGGCGAGGATGTCGATCTTGTCGACCCAGAAGGCGGCCAGCCAGATGGCAACCGCGTTGATGACCAACCGAATCACAAGCTGCATGGGCCAATGCTAGGCCCAGGGTGCGGACACGCGCCGCCGGAAAATCCGAAACGCCGACAGCGCATGCCCGCTCGCTCAGGCCGCGCGGTCGAGCAGGGTGTGCACCTTGGGGCGCAGCTGATCGATCGCCGCGGTTCCGCCGAGCAGGCGCTCGGTGGCCTCGTTGGGCGCGCGCAGGATGCCGAGCAGAACGTGCCCGGACGCGATGGTCTTGTCCTTGCGGGCGAGCGCCTCGCGCAGCGACAGCTCCAGCACCTTCTTCGCGTCCCGGGTGAACGGGATGTGCCGGTAGTCGCCGGCGCGACCCCAGCCGAACAGCCCGCGCCGCGGCTCGGGTGCGGCGCGCTCGAGCGCGTCCTCGCCGAAGTGCGGCTCCAGCGATTCCCGCACCGCGTCGAGATCGATGCCGATGGAGCGCAGCGCCGCCGCGTCCTCGGCGCCGAGCGCCGCGTCTTTGCCCTGCTCCGAGAGCGTGCGCAACACGCCGGCACGGGTGAGCCCCGCCTCGGCGAGCAGTGCCGTGAGCTCCGGCTCGCCCTGCGCGAGCAGCCCGAGCAGCACGTGTTCCACGTCGATGGTCGACGAGCGCAGTTCGCGCGCGTCCTCCTGGGCGACCACGATCGCCGTGCGCGCCGACTTGGTGAACCGTTCGAACATCAGCGGCTCCTGTCCTTCCGGTGGTATTTCTGGTGGACCGCCTGCTTGCTGACCTCGAGCGCTTCCGCGATCGCCTGCCAGGACCAGCCCTGGGCGCGGGCGTTGGCGACCTGGATCGCTTCGAGACGTTCGAGCAGCCTGCGCAGCGCGAGCACCGCGCGCAGCCCGACCTTGGGATCGGGGCTGCCCGCGGCGGCCGCCAGAGTGGTTGCTTCCGTCATGACGTCAATTTTGATTGACGCCCGCCCGGTATGTCAACAAAAATTGACGAGCGAGGGCGCGACAGACCTCGATTCCTCTCGCGGCGAACAACGACCCGCGCCTGCGGGCCAGGTCAGGCGTCCCAGATGCCGGTCGCCAGAAACTTCTCCAGAATCGCGGTGGGCTCGGCGAGGTTCAGTCCTTGCGCGGCGACCCACTCGTCATCGAAATACGTTCCGGCGTACCGATCGCCGCCATCGCACAGCAGGGTGACCACACTGCCGCTGCGGCCCTCGGCAAGCATCTCGGCGACCAGGGCGAACACACCCCAAAGGTTCGTTCCGGTCGATCCGCCGACCCGCCGCCCGAGCCGCCCGCTGGCGAACCTCGCGGCGGCGATGGACGCCGCGTCGGGCACCTCGAACATGCGGTCCACCACCTGGCCGACGAACGACGGCTCCACCCGCGGACGGCCGATGCCCTCGATCCGGGAAGGCATTCCGGTCTGGTAGGCCGCGTCCCCCGTTTCGTATCCGCCGAAGAAGGCGGAGTTCTCCGGGTCGACCACGGCCAGCTTCGTCGCATGCCTGCGGTACCGGATGTAACGGCCGATGGTGGCGCTGGTGCCGCCGGTGCCGGCCCCGACCACGATCCATTCCGGCACCGGGTAGGGCTCCAGCTCCATCTGCTGGAAGATCGACTCGGCGATGTTGTTGTTGCCGCGCCAGTCGGTGGCGCGCTCGGCGTGGGTGAACTGGTCCATGTAGTGGCCGCCGCATTCGGCCGCCAGCCGGGCCGCCTCGGTGTACATGTCCGGCGGACGCCGGACGAAATGGCAGCGACCGCCCTGCGCCTCGATCAGCGCGATCTTCTGCGGGGAGGTGCTCGCGGGCATCACCGCGACGAAGTCGAGGCCGAGCAGCTTCGCGAAATAGGCTTCGCTGACCGCGGTGGAACCGGACGACGCCTCCACCACGGTCGTCCCCTCGGTGACCCAGCCGTTGCAGATGGCGTAGAGGAACAGCGAGCGGGCCAGCCGGTGCTTGAGGCTGCCGGTGATGTGGGTGGACTCGTCCTTGAGATACAGCTGGACGTTCCACTCGACGGGCAGCGGGTAGCGCAGCAGGTGCGTATCGGCGCTGCGCTGGGCGTCGGCATCGATCAGCCGCACCGCGTTGTCCACCCAGTGGCGCGGGGCGGTGTGATCGCAGAACTTCACGAAGGCGTTCCCGAGCCGGGCGGGGTGGGCGGCTGGTCACCGCGCAGCCGCGCGCGCAACTCGGCCTTGTCGCGCCGCCTGCGTTCGTCGACCAGGGCGATGTCCTCGTTGACCTTGACCCGCAGTCGCTTGAACAGCACCAGCGACAGCGGCATCGCGATGATCAGAGCGAACAGGGCGGCGACCACCAACGGGATGTCCACCGCCACCAACTTGGCGGCCAGCACGATCACCGCGGCGAGCACTACCACGAGACCCAACCTGGCGATTGTGTAGAGGGCTAGATTGCGGGCCAGCCTGCGACCTGCGCCAGGGGTTTGCTGTCCGGAAGCACCTTTTGGTGGAGTTGCGTCACGCACAACCATCAGCCTATGCGAAGCTGTTGCCCGCCCCCGGTGCACGCCCAATGCCGAGGGTGGGGCGCACATCCGTTTTGTCTATTACCTCCCCTTTACCAACTGTAGGTGGTTCGAGTACCTAGGGGTTTCAGTGCGACGATGGCGCCATCTGATGAGGGAACTGTCGAGAACGGAGAGGTTTGCTATGACTGCGATCACCGTCGGCGGCCAGGACACCCTGCTGACTCCGGGCCAGGTTGCTGCCCTGTTCCACGTCGACCCCAAGACCGTGACGCGCTGGGCTCATGCCGGGCGCCTCGGGTCGTTGCGCACACCGGGCGGACATCGCCGGTTCCGCGAATCGGAAGTACTCCAGCTGCTCAAGTCGCTGACCACCGAGGCGACCGCACGCTGAGCTGATCGCAGGGCGCGCGGGCTCGTCGTGCTCGGGTCCGCGCTCGCCCGCAGACCATTTTTCGCGTCTGCGGTGTGCTGGAGTCACGTCCGCGACTACCCTCGTTACCAGGAGGTGAGCGACGTGACGTACCTATTGGCACTCATCGCTGTGGTGGCAATAGCGGTGTTGTGCTGGAAGGCGTTCGGCCCCGAACGGACTGGACCCACTGCCCCGCAGACGCGTTCACCACAGCGCAAGCGCGTCATCGGACCCGACGACGACCCGGAGTTCCTCTGGCGACTATCTCGCCAGCACCGCGACGGCGAGTCCGGTTCCGCCGAGCGCTGATCGTTCGGCACCACCCGCGCGATAGCACGCGTCCGGCGTCATCCGGCGATCGCGCGTTCTCCGCCCAGCGGATCAGCCGTGGCGCCCTTCCGGCGGCACGGCTCATTCGACAACCCGGTACGTGTGGGGCAGGCGCGCTGCGGTGCGCCTGCCCCACACGTACGGCGGGCTACCGATCAGGGTTCCCCGTTGACGACCGCCATCAGCGCGTCCATGAACGGCTGCCCGCCCTGGATGGCTCCACCCGCGATCGCGCCGACGACCAGGCCGATCGGGCCGGTGATGATGCTGAAGAAGCCCAGGCCGATCAGGGCTCCGAGCAGGCCGCCGAGCAGCGCGCCGCCGACCACGCCGACGACGTTCTTGTTCAGTTCGGCGATCAGCCGGTTCATCGAGCTGATCGGCTGCATCTCGCCGATCTCCTTCGCGTCGGCCACCGGAGTGAGCGCGAGACGCCGTCCGCTGTCGCTGATCTCGTGTGCGACCGACAGCTTGCTGCCGGAAACCTCGTAGGTCAGCGGCACTTCCGCGACCACGGCTCCGGTGTCGGAGGTCAGCTTGATCTTGGTGCCGTCGTCGACCACCGCGAAGGTGCCGTGCTCGACAGCGGTGCTGATCGCACCGGTCTCACGGGAGACCGTGGTGCGGTAGTCGACGCCCTGCTCGACACCGGCTGTGGTGATCTCTCGATCCGGTTCTACGGGTTGCGCGTTCGCGGCGCCCGCGGTGATGCCCACTGCGGCAACCGCACCGAGGGCAATGGCGGCAATAGTGCCGAACTTCATTCTGGAATTCCTTCTCACCGAGATACCCGGCTCCGGAGGCCGGATGG
This sequence comes from Nocardia asiatica NBRC 100129, assembly GCF_000308415.1. Taxonomy (GTDB): domain Bacteria; phylum Actinomycetota; class Actinomycetes; order Mycobacteriales; family Mycobacteriaceae; genus Nocardia; species Nocardia asiatica. Next base: position 42,941 of record NZ_BAFS01000271.1, read on the forward strand.
CGTGTGACTGTACAGCGCCCGTGACTTGTTTCCAGACCTGGCAGCCGGCACACCTGATCGAGAAGGTTCGTTATCCGATTGTGATCACTCCGGCCGATCGCGCCGCCACGCAGGTGAATTCTCTGGGCGGATGCCCGGTTCCGGGAAGGAGAACTCGACGCGGACGCGCCCCGTAGTGTATGCATGGCGTGGTCTTCAATCCGCAAGATTCACAACTTCGGGTCGCTAGGTGGGTTCGAAGGGTTCACAGCTCTGGAGGACGTGACGTGTCGCGCCAACGTGTCCGTGCCGGTATCACCCTGGCCGCCTTCATGGTCGGGACTGGACTGGCGGCCGCCCTCGTGGTCTTCGCCGCGGTCTCGATGACCGGCCCCGCCGACGAGCCGGCCAAGGCCGCCCAGACCGCCGACGCTCCGACCACCACGCCCCCGCCGACCACCGAGGAACCGCTGCCGACCACCACGGAGGCACTGCCGACCACGTCGGCGATGCGCGGCGCGTCGAACAAGAGCGCCACCAGCCTGCAGGTGAACATCGGCGACTGCGTATCGTTCAGCGGTGCGGGCGGAATCGACAAAACCGCTTGTGGCAGCGCGAACTCGGTCTACAAGGTCATCGAGAAGGCGCCGGCGAACGCCGCGTGCCCCACCGACGCCGACCGCACCTACAACGAGACTTTGCATGGCGCGGCGCAGGCAGCGTTGTGCCTGGACATCGATTGGGTTGTCGGCGGCTGCATGGAACTGACCCCCGACAACCCCAAGCGCCTGGACTGCGCGGCCCCCGCGCCCGGCGCGGTCCGGGTGATCGATGTCAAGCAGAACACTGTCGACGTCAACGCCTGCGGCTCGGCCGACAGCGGGATCGTCTACCAGCAGCGCCATTTCGTCGTCTGTGTGGCACGGCTCTGACCCTTCTCGTGACCGTTCGCACCCGCCTCGCGGCGAGAGACCGCACAAGATCATTAACAGGCTTGTGAAGCTCACCTCCACCGCACGGGCTGCACTCGACAGCGCAGCAGCTGACGAGCTTTTCGGGTAATCGGCGTGATCATTGCGTGTTCGTTCAGGACGCGGATCGGCGGTACTGCGCGGGCGAATTTCGAATCGTAGCTCGATATCGTTCGCGCTCATCGCTTTTGGACGCCGTTGTACGAATAAAAATCATATAGTTCCGAAAAATAACGTCCCGGAGCCGCCGATGGGGCGGCGCCTGCCCCGAGGCAGCCTGTTTCTATCAGCGGGGACCGGCAAACATGTGTTTCGGCAACAGATCCCGAGGCGACAACCTCGCAGTCTCGGTCAGCCAGTTGCCTGGACACCTCGAGGCTGAACCAGATCGTGTCGTCCACGCGCAGACGGCAAAGGTAGGGAACGTAGACACGGCGATTCGAGAGTCTCCGTACCTACACCGATAGCGGTCAGGGCGACCCACCGGGGCCAGTCCGCTGCCGAAATCGAACCAGCGAACGGGTCATGCCGCCGCCGGTCTCGATGAGGATGTCGGCGCCCCTGTACGGCAGCGGGCACCGGCCCGCTGATCAGTCTTCGCGGATGCCAGGACAAGGGAGACGAGTCGCTCTCCGTCAGTATTCGAGTTCCGTCCACGGGATGGTGATCGGGAACGGGTGGTCGAACTCGATTCCGTCCTGGTTCTGGTGGGTCCATTCGGCGGCGAGGATGTAGTTGGCGGCGCGGAGGGGGTGGACTCCGTCCGGGAGCTGAGCGTGGCCGACGTCGAGGCCGTAAGCGCGGACGGTGGCGATCGCGCTCGCCTCACGGGCCAGCGTCACCTCCCAGTACCACGGGATGGCGGCGCTGGCGTACCGCCCTTTCTTCGCCTCCATGTCCGTCTGTGTGTTGGACGGGGACAACACTTCACCGACCAGCAGGACATCACTCCCCCGCACGTCTCGATAGGGGGAATCGAGGCAGCGGTGGACAAGGAAGTCCGGTGTCAGAAAGTTGGACTTTCCGGTTCGACCAAGGAACACGTTGGTCTCGAGATTGACCCGCCAGCAATGTTCCGGGTCCTGCGACATCGACTTTCGCGCGCAGCTCTCGATCGAGTTCGTCAGGCGGCGTGTGAAGACCTGATGTTCGCCTGGCCCACGCCGTACCCAGACCACGCGGCCGTCCCACAGCTCGATCTGCTCGGCGATCTCATCGGGAAGTTGTTCCAATTCCTCCCACGTCATCGACTCGGGAAGGTCCGGTCGTTCGATGTGTGGAACCGACATGCCGCAATCGTAATGGCCGACTCTCCCACGGTGGATGCTCGTTTCCCCGGCCGAGAGCCGTGGGACTACCCGTTACGGTCCCACCAGTCGAATCACCTGGTTGAGGCGAACGATCAGCTCAGTTCAGCCCCGCGTACGAGTGCAGCCCGCTGATCACCATGTTGATGATGAACAAGTTGAACAGCATGGCGACGAAGGCGGCGATGTTGATCCAGGCCGCCTTGGTGTCGCGCCAACCGGAGGTGGCGCGGGCGTGCAGGTAGGCGGCGTAGAGGACCCAGGCGATGAAGGAGCAGGTTTCCTTCGGGTCCCAGCCCCAGAAGCGGCCCCAGGCGGCTTCGGCCCAGATGGCGCCCAGGATGACACCGGCGCCGAACAGCGGGAAGCCGATGATGGTGGTCTTGTAGGCCAGCCGGTCCAGAGTGCGGGCGTCGGGCAGGCGGCGGGCGAGAACGCCGAAGACATTGTTCGACTCCTGACCGTCCGGCTGACGCAGGCGGTACAGGAACAGCATGCTGGCCACGCCCGAGAACAGGAACACACCGCTGCCGACAGCGACGATGGTGACGTGCAGCGGCAGCCAGAACGATCGCAGCGCGGGCGACCACGGGCGCCGCGTCCGCGTAGAGCACGGTGCCCGCGAGGAACAGCAGGAGCAGCACCGGCACCAGCACGAATCCCCAGATGCCGCGATAGCGCTGCTCGCGCAGGAACACCACCCCGACCAGCACCGCGGCGGCCGTGGCCATGGTGACGAACTCGTACATGTTGCCCAGCGGGAAGCGGTGGGTCGCGAATCCGCGCAACACGATCGCGCCGACGTGCAGCGCGACGGCGACCATCAGCACCGAGAACGCCATGTTGCCCAGTCGCTCCGACAGCGGCCGCCGCGCGGGCTCGGGGATACGCCCCGGCCCCTGCGGCATCGAACCGCCGCCCACCGTCACCAGCTCACGCTCGGCGACCTGGCGGCTGCGCGCCGTCGCGTACTGCCAGATCAGCAGCACCAGCACCAGCGCGTACACCACGATCGCCGTTTTGAACGCCAGATCGCTGTACCTGGCGATGGTCTCGTCGATCGGCATGGTCACTCTCCCGTGGTCTCGGCGCCCCGCGCCGCGGTGGTCTCGGCGTCGGTGTCGAGCAGGCGGGCGCGCAGCCGGTCGAACTCGCCGCCCCAGCCCGCCTGGTCGGTCCTGGCGAGCCCGCCCATCTCTACTACAGTGCGTCGTTGATCAACGGTACCGGCCGCGTCCTCGGCCGGGTACACCCGCACCCAGATCCGGCGGCGCTTGATCAGCAGCGAGACCAGCAGGCCCGCCATCATCAGCAACGCGCTCACCAGCACCCACTGCTGGGCCGGATCGTGCGACACCTGAAGATTCACGAACTCTTGCGCGCCGTCGAAGGTGACCTTGGTGCCGTTCGGCAGGGTGGTCGACTCGCCGGGACGCAAATTGACCCTGGCCTCCTTGGTCAAGCGTCCCTGTTTGACCTGCTCCGGGTCGAGGGCGAACAACGACTGCGGCTTGCCGGTGTCCAAGCCGGTGTCGCCGCGATAGACGTCGACCGCGACGGCCGGATCGTTCATCGCCGGAAACGCCGAGGACAGCAACGAGCCGTGGAACATCGCGGTGGGCGCGAACAGACCCTCGATCGCGATCTGGTTCTTCCGGCGCTCCTCGTCGGTGGCGTACATGCCACCGGGCGGGTCGATCCGCAGCACGCCGCTGGACAGGAACGTCGTCGCGTCGTCGGGACGCCACTGGATGGACTCGGTGCGGGTCTGGCCGTTCGGGAAGGTGACCGTGAAGGTCGGCGCGTAGCCGTGGCCTTGCAGATAGAGCCGGTCGCCCGCGACCCGCAACGGGTGGTTGACCTGCACCTGGGTGTCGCGCCAAGTGTCGGTCCGCAGGTCGTCGCCCGCCTGGTAGGCGAGGTTCGCGGTGAACATCTCGGCTTGCCCGTTGGTCAGGTAATCGGCCCGGAAATCCTTGACCCGCACGCAGATCGGGGTCATCCCGGTGCCGTCGTTGACGTTGCCCGCCTTGAACGAGTCGAACACCGCGGGCGAGGTGGTGCAAAAGCCGGGGCCGTTGTTCGCCAGCACGATGACGCTGCCCTCGTACCCGAACAGCTTGCCCGCCGCGATGGCGACCAGCAGTCCGACCAGCGCGAGATGGAACACCAGGTTGCCGAGCTCGCGCGTGTAGCCCTTCTCCGCCGACAGCGCCAGCTCACCCTCGCGCGGACCGGGACGGACCTCGGTGCGCCAGCCGCGCAGCTGGGCGCGGGCGTGGTCGAGCACTGCCCCGGGCGACTGTTCGACCCGGTCCGAGTAGTGGTGCGGCAGCCTGGTCAGATTGCGCGGGGCCGGCACCGGCCGGGTGCGCAGGGCGCGGTAGTGGTCGACCGTGCGCGGCAGGATGCAACCGACCAGGGAGATGAACAGCAGCACGTAGACGGCCGTGAACCAGAAACTGGAGAACACGTCGAACAGTTCGAAGCGGTCCATCCACGGGCCGAGCGTGGGCCGGTCGGCGATGTACTGCTCGACCTTCTGCTCGTTGAGGTTTCGCTGCGGCAGCAGCGCCCCGGGGATCGCGGCCAAGGCGAGCAGGAACAGCAGCACCAGGGCGGTACGCATGCTGGTGAGCCCGCGCCATGTGTTGCGCAGGAACGCCCAGGCCCGCCCGGCCGGGGATTGCCGCGGGGGCCGTGCGGAGGTGTCCGTCTTCGGCTGGTCGGTCACGGTCATATCGGCAAGGTCACCTCGGAGACGAACGCATCGCGCACCCATGCGACGAACTGGTCCCATGCCCCGGTGACCAGCGCGGCGCCGACCGCGACGAGCAGCATGCCCCCGATGATCTGGATGGTGCGGGAATTGCGGCGCAGCCAGCCGACGCCCCGCAGCGCGCTCGCCGACCCGAACGCGAGCACGACGAACGGCAGACCGAGCCCCAGGCAGTAGGCGACGATCAGGGCGACGCCGCGCACGGCCGTCGTCCCGTCGGTGCCCGCGGCCACCGCCATGACCCCCGACAGGGTGGGGCCGAGGCAGGGTGTCCATCCCAGCGCGAACACGCCGCCGAGCAGCGGCGCGCCCACGATGCCGGTGAGCCTGCGCGGCTCCATCCGGGTGTCCCGCTGCAAGGCGGGCACCAGGCCGATGAACACCAACCCCATCAGGATCGTCACCACGCCGCCGATGCGTTGCAGAAGTTCCCGGTTGACGTTGAGGGTCTGGATGACGCCGAACACCGTCGCGGTGGCGAGCACGAACACCACGGTGAAACCGGCGACGAACAGCCCGGCCGCGCCCGCGACGCGCATCCGCCCGGTGCGCATGGGGCGGGTGGCGGTCGTCGCGCCCCCTCGGGCGGAGCCCGCGGCCTGCGCGACAGTGGCGGGCGGCGCCTCCGCACCGACCAGCCCGGCCAGGTAGGACAGGTATCCGGGCACGAGCGGCACCACACACGGCGACGCGAACGACACCAGGCCCGCGAGCAGGCACGCACCGAGCGCCAGCAGCAGCGGCCCGGAGGCCGCCGTCTGCTGGAACGAATCACCGACCCCGGCGAGCACCATCACAGGTCCTCCCCGGCACACGGCGCGGTGTGCGCGCAGGTCACACCGATTCCTCCCGCGTGTCCTCCGCCGATCGTCCGGCGCCGCGGCGCAACGACACCTTCCGCTCGGTGGCGGCGGGTTCCTCGGCTACGTCGAATACGGCGAAGTCCAGCAGGGACTCGGCGGCGACGCTGCGCGGCACGGTGGCGATACCCGCCCACCGGTCGTCGACGGCCCATCCGCCGCCGATGCGTCGGGCGCCCTGCCGTGGCCGACAGGCACGCAGGTGGCGGGTACGGCGGTCGCGATTCACTGTTCTTCCTCCGCGGCGATTCGTTCTACTACTGGTTGGAGATCCTCGGCGAGCAAGGACCGCAGGAAGACCGCGGCGACCCGGTGTTGCCGGTCGAGGACGAGCGTGGTGGGGATGACACTGGTAGGGAAGTTCCCGCCGAGCGCCAAGAGCGTGCGCATCGACGGGTCGTAGACGGACGGGTAGCCGACCTTGTTGTCGACCACGAAGTCCTGGGCCTTGTCCTGCTGCGGATCGCGCACGTTGATCCCGAGGAAGGCGACGCCCTTGTCCTTGGTCGCTTCGTAGACATTCTCCAGGGCGGGCGCTTCCGCGCGGCACGGACCGCACCACTGACCCCACAGGTTGAGCACCACGACCTTGCCCGGGTAGTCCTCGACCGAGACAGTCTTACCGGCGGTCATCAGGTCCGGACCGGCCAGTTCCCCGATGGTGCCGCGGGCGGCGGGCGGGTCGTAGACGATGTCGGTCTTGCCGCCGGGCGAGACGAATTCGAAGGTGCCGCCCGAGGCCACCGCGTCCGATCCGGTCGAGCAACCCGCGAGCGCGGCCACGAGCGCCACGCACGCGAGCAGCACCCGCCCTGGGCGTTTCGAGGGCGAGTCGGGGAACGCGGTGCAGCGGTTCATGCGCCGTGTACCGAGGGGTCCGAGCCGCCCGCGGGCTCGGAGTAGACGATGTCGACGAGGGTGTCGCCGTGGTAGACCAGCGAGGTCAGCGACGCGAGCGAGCACTGCCGCCGGCGCGGATCGTGCCACAGGCGCTGCCCTTGCAGGAAGCGCCGCAGCGTCCACACCGGCAACTGATGCGATACCAGCACCGCCTCACGCCCGGCCGCTTCGACCCTGGCCTTGTTCACCGCCGCCAGCATGCGATGCGCGATCTGCAGATACGGCTCGCCCCAGGACGGGGTGAAGGGGTCGCGCAGCTTCCACCAGTGCCGCGGCTTGCGCAGCGCGCCGTCGCCCACCGAGACGCGCAGGCCCTCGAAGGTGTTGCCCGCCTCGATGAGGTTCTCGTCGGTGCGCACTATCACGTCGTGCTGCGCGGCGATCGGCTCGGCGGTCTCCTGCGCACGCTGCAGCGGCGAGGCGATGACCAGCGCGATGTCGTGATCGGCCAGGGTCCGCGCGACCGCGGAGGCCTGCGCCCGCCCCGCCACCGAGAGGCTGAAGCCGGGCAGGCGGCCGTAGAGGATGCCGTTCGGGTTGTGCACCTCGCCGTGCCGCAGCACGTGCACGATCGTCTCGACCGGGGCGGCGGCGCCGTCGTGCACCCGCTCGGCGGCGCGGGTTCGGCCATCGGGGCGTTCGGCCGGTTCGGTTCCGGCGGCGTCGTTCTCGGCCGGAGCGGTGCGGTCGGCGGCAGCGGTCCTGTCGCCCTTGCGGGCCGCCACGACCTGCGCGTCCGACGCCGCCGCGGCGGCGAACTGCGCTCCGGCGTCGACCAGGCTCGATTCCGCCGACTCGGGTTCGACGGTCGCGGACCGGACCCCGGCGCTCGCGGCGGCGAACTGTTCACCCGCGTCGATCACCGTCGCTTCCGCGACGGCATCGATGGCCACGGCGGTCGCGCCGTTCGTCACGGGCACATCCGGCTCGGCGGACGGTGTGGTTAGCTCGCGCCGGTCGGCATCGGGCTGATCGAGGTCGGAGGTCACGCGCGGGATCCTTCGGGGGTGGCGGCCGCCGCCGCGTGCGCGGCGGCGGGCAAGGCGGCAGCGATACGGTCGAACGCGTCCTCGTCGAGCGCCGCGGAGACGAACCAGGCTTCGAACGCGCTCGGGGGCGCGTACACGCCACCGTCGAGCAAGGCGTGGAAGAACGCTGGGTAGCGCCACGTCTCACTCGCCTTGGCGGCGGCGTAGTCGGTGACCGGGCGTTCGGCGAAGAACACGCTCACCATATTGCCCGCGAACTGGACTTGGTGCCCGACCCCTGCGGCATCCAGGGCCGAGGAGAACAGATCCCCGAGCCGCTGCGCGTTGCGGTCCAGGGCCGCATAGACCGCGTCGTCGGCCGCGCGCAGCGTGGCCAGGCCCGCGGCCACCGCCACCGGGTTACCGGACAGCGTGCCCGCCTGGTAGACCGGCCCGAGCGGCGCGAGATGGTTCATGATCTCGGCGCGTCCGCCGAACGCGGCGGCGGGCAGGCCGCCGCTCATCACTTTGCCGAAGGTGTAGAGATCGCCCGCGACACCTTCCCGGCCGAACCAGCCCGCGCTGCTGACCCGGAAGCCGGTCATCACCTCGTCCATGACGAGCAGCGCACCGTGCTCGGCGGTGAGCGCGCGCAGGCCCGCGTTGAAGCCGGGCAGCGGCGCGACCGCGCCCATGTTGCCCGCCGCCGCCTCGGTGATCACGCAGGCGATCGCGCCGGGATTCGCGGCGAACGCGGCGGCGACGGCGTCGAGGTCGTTGTAGGGCAGCACGATGGTGTCGGCCGCCTGCGCGCCCGTCACGCCGGGCGAGGTGGGCAGTCCGAGCGTGGCGACGCCGGAGCCCGCGTCGGCCAGCAGCGCGTCGACGTGACCGTGATAGCACCCGGCGAACTTGATGATCTTGGTACGGCCGGTGTAGCCGCGGGCCAGCCGGACCGCGCTCATCGTGGCCTCGGTGCCGGAGTTCACCAGCCGTACCCGCTCCACCGGCGCGACCCGCCGCACGATCGCCTCGGCGAGTTCGATCTCGGCCTCGGTCGGCGCGCCGAAGGACAGGCCGCCGCCCGCCGCGCGGCGCACCGCCTCCACTACCGCCGGATGCGCGTGGCCGAGGATCATCGGGCCCCACGAGCAGACCAGGTCGACGTACTCGTTGCCGTCGGCGTCCACGAGCGTGCAGCCGTCGGCCGAGGCGATGAATCGCGGTGTGCCGCCGACGGATCGGAAAGCCCGCACCGGGGAGTTGACGCCACCCGGAATCACCGAGCTCGCCCGGTCGAAGAGTCGAGCGGAAACCGGCACTGCGGCACTGGTCACGCGCGGAGAAGAACTCACGCGTTCCAGTCTCTCAGCACCGGAAAATCGGTTCGACGACAGGGTGTAGTGCAGTGATGCACGCCGCAGCCGCCCGGCAACACGCCGAGGTGAGGTTCGCGCGCATTTCGATCGCTGAATGGTTGCCGGTGCGTAGTCTCAGCTCACATTCGTCCATCGTTCGGGAGGGTCTGCATGCGGATTGCCATCGTCAGCGTGGGTGTGCTCACCGTCGTCGCGGGGGCCACCGTGGCCCTCGGCGCCGGGTCCGCCGCCGCGCAGCCGTTCGAACAACTCGATCAGGCTCGGCTGGCCATCCCACTGGACCACACCGCGACCGCCGCGCTGGCGGGCGGACCCATTCCGGCCCTGGTCACCATGGTCGTCCCGCCCAACCGGATCGGCGCCGGGCTGAAGAGCGACTCCGCGATCCACCGCGACGAGCGCGGGCAGGTGCACGCCACGTTGCGCCAAGTGGTACTGGAGGCGGCCAACCGTCCGGACGGGACGGTCACCGTCTATCTGAACGCGCCCGGCGCCCGCAACGGTCGCGTGCTGGACGTCTACCAGCACTGGAACTGAGCGGGCGCCGCACCGCCGCCGTCAGGCGTACATGCAGGGGACCTGCGCCGACATGGTGTGCAGGAAGCACATGAACCCGTTGTAGGGGCCCGCGGACCCGGAATCCGGCACGAGGATCGGCGCGTCGACAGGGCTCGCGTCCTCCAGCGGCAGGCCCGGGTTCGCGCCGGCGGGCGCGGCCCCGATCCCGAGGGCGGCGGCCACGGCAAACGCGGCACAGATCTTCACGGCGAACCGGTTCATCAAACACTTTCCTTCATCGACACGCTTACGAACTATGGCCGAAATACTAACGGCCACAGGGCCATTCCAGCCAACGCACACAGTCGGCGGACATCGGCCGCCGGACGGAGCGCGGTTGCACGGTAACTCGTCGGCGCGCCGGACGCAGGGGTTCGCAGGCAATCCGTGGCTACGTGATGCCCAGGCAGAATTTGGCGAACCCGGTGGTGAACAGGCACGCCAGCGGCGTGGGCAGCGCGTGCAGCAACGGCGCGGGCGGCGTGGCGGCGAAAACCGGTGTCGCCGCGAAAGGCTCTGCCGCAACGGCTTCGGCGGACGCGGTGGCCGGCGCGACCGCGACCGCGGCGGCCACAGCGGCCGCTACCGCGCCGAAAAGTGTTCGCTGAGCAGTCGGTTTCATGTGATCGGCGTTCCCGGGACGCGCCGGATCAAACGGCTCGGAGCGGACGCGCGCCGTTCAGCCTTCGGCCCCGACACCACGCAGACCACGCACCAGCCGGGCAGCGGCGTCGATGGCCAGCACCCCGGCCACCGCGACGAGCACTGCGGCCAGCAGCCACCAAGGCGCGACGTAGCGAGTGGCGGTGAAACCCGGGGCGTCGCCCATCGGCGGGAAATCGGTGGTGTGCACACCCGCGCTCGCGCTGAACACCGCCCCCACGAGCGCGACAACGAACAGGTCCAGTTCCACGAGCACCGCGACTATCCAGCGTCTCAACGGTCCACTCCGTCCGCACTGCGCTCGACGGCCTCGGTCAACGCCGTGCGCAGCGCCCGGTGGTCGCGCGCCCACGCCTGCACCAGGCTGCCGTCGGCCAGCCGCAGCCCGATGCCGGTGCGGCGGCGCGGCACGCCGGTCAGCTCACCGAGCGCCCGCGCCGATTCCCACTCCTCGTCGTCCCAGGAGTCCTCGTCGCGTTCGGGAAGCACCTCCGCGATCGAGCTCAGCGGCAGCGACTCGGCGCCCGAGCGCAGCGTCTCCGGCGTCAACTCGACGCTGACGTGCCGCTTACCCGCGACCACCTGCAACGCGACGAATCCCGCGATCAGCGCGGCGCAGAACAGCAGAGCGAACCAGTGCACGGCGCCACCCGTGACGAGTTCGAGAACGAGAACGGCCAGGCACAGGATCGGCCCGTAGGCCACCGCACGCCAGCGGGCCCCCGGTTCCGTGAACAGGACGGTCACGCCGGCCCCTGCACGACAGCGGGCGGCAGCACGACGGCTAGCGGGATCAGCGAGTCAAGCCGGGCAGCAACAGCACGGCGACGGTCAGCACGGCGAACAGAATCAGCAGGCTCAAGACGGCCAGGTCGCGCCGAATGCTGTGCGGCTGCTGGATCACCACTCGCATCGTTGCCTCCGATCCTCCGGGGCCATGTGCCGGGTTCCCGCACGTAGAGCACGACAACGCACGACAGACGACTACCGGTTCCCACGTCCACTGTGACAACCCTCACCATACATGCCGGACTGTCTCGGACAAACTGGGAACGTGTTCCATACGGGCTCAGCGCCTGCCCGCCTGGAAGTACGTGGTGGCCTCCGGTCGATGGGACAGGTAGATCGCGCCGACCGCGAGCACGGCCTGCACGATCGAGGCGCCGCCTGCCACCAGCGAAGCCGTTCCGGTCACCGCGTCGATGGCGAACAGCGCGCCGACGCCGAGCACCAGCGACCACGCGCCCAGCACCGTGAGCACGGTGCGCGCCCACGGTTTGCCGCGGCCGAATTGGTACACGACGACCAGCGCGAGCGCCGCCACGCCCAGCCCGATCAGCACGACGACCACGTACACCAGCGAGACCATCAGCTCCGCACTGGCCATGGTGACCTGCGGATCCTGCACTCTGGCCTGCTCGAAGACCTCTTCGGCGAAAGTGCGCCGCCGATCCAGCGCGGCGACGATCGAGGCGATCAACTGCACGACGCCGAATCCGATGACACCCCACCACAGCTGCCGCGCGGTACCGACGTCCTCCGGTATCGGAGGACGAACCGGGCCCGCGGCGAACGGTCCCGCCATCTTCGTCACGACAGCCAGTGCGCGGCCTCGGTGGCCCAGTAGGTGAGCACGATGTCCGCGCCGGCCCGGCGGATACCCAGCAACGACTCGAGGACGGCGCCACGGCGATCGATCCAGCCGCGCTCGGCGGCGGCGGTGATCATCGCGTACTCGCCGGAGATCTGGTAGGCGGCGACCGGGACCGTCGAACGATCTGCGACCTCGCGCAGGATGTCCAGGTACGACATGGCCGGTTTGACCATCACGATGTCCGCGCCCTCGGCCAGGTCCAGCTCCAGCTCGCGGATCGCCTCCCGGCGATTGGCCGGGTCCTGCTGGTAGGTGCGCCGGTCGCCTTCCAGCGAGGAACCGACGGCCTCCCGGAACGGGCCGTAGAACGCCGAGGCGTACTTCGCGGAGTAGGCCAGGATGCCGGTGTCGATGCGACCGGCCGCGTCCAGGCCCCGCCGGATCGCGCCGACCTGGCCGTCCATCATGCCGCTGGTGCCGAGCAGGTCGGCACCCGCCTCGGCCTGGGCCAGCGCCATCTCCACGTAGCGCTGCAGCGTCGCGTCGTTGTCGACCGCGCCGTCGGCGGCGAGCACACCGCAGTGGCCGTGGTCGGTGAACTCGTCCAGGCAGGTGTCGGCCATGACCACGGTCGAATCGCCGACCTCTTCGGCGAGCGCGCGCAGGCCGCGGTTGAGGATGCCGTGCGGATCGGACGCGGCGCTGCCGACGGCGTCCTTGTCCTCCGGACGCGGTACGCCGAACAGCATGATGCCGCCGACACCCGCCGTGACCGCCTCGACAGCCGTCTTGCGCAGGGAGTCCAGCGAGTGCTGCGCCACGCCCGGCATCGAGCTGATGGGGCGCGGCTCCGCCACTCCGTCGGCCACGAACATCGGCAGCACCAATTGCCGTGGTTCCAGTGTCGTTTCGGCTACGAGACGACGCATAGCCGGGGTACGGCGCAACCGCCGCGGGCGGTCCATTCCGGTCATGAATCGCACGATACGCCCGGGGCGAGCGGCTGTCGCGAGCGCCCGGGGCCTGCGCTGAAGCCCGCGCCCCAGCCCTCTGGGACAGCTACCGCCCGCAACCCCCGATCGGACATGTCATCCGACTGATAACGGTGTGTGAAATCACACATGGCGCCCCGCGGGAAGGCGCATACTCCGACTAGGGGCGAGACCCGCTGGGGGACAGCATGACCGATCCACACGTCGATATCTCGCTGGCCAGAGCCGCCGACTTCGAGTCGTGGGTGGCGGTACTGCTGGCCGACTGGTGGCCCGCGCTGACCGGCGGCGCCCTCCCGCCCGCGACCGCGCTGCGTGCTTGGCGCGCCGTCGACGCCACCGGGAGGAACTGGAGCGTGGAGTTCGTCGCACGGCGATCAGCCGAGCCCGAAGTGATGCCCGTCGCGCACGTCGCCTTCGCCACGCTCGGCATCCGCCCCGACGAGCCCGAATGGATGCGCAGCCGAGGGACGCACCTGGTCGGCGGCACCGAGGACGCCATCGTCGAGCTGCGGTTCTCCGACACCGCGCGCACCGTCTTCGTCCGCCTGCGGAGCAGGCCGTGTCAGGTGGACGAAGAGGCGGGCCGACACCTGCGCGCCTGGGCGGACATCAGCGTGCCGTTCCCCGACATCACCTCCGGACCGCTGGACGTGCGGGTGGCCCGCAACAGCGCACGGCATCTGCTCGCCGCGCACAGCGCACGCCATGCCACCCCGGCCGATCCTTTGCAGCTCGGGCCGCCGCAGCGGGTCACCGATATCGGCTGGGCCTTCATCTTCCCGTGGTCCACCACGTCGTGGTACCTCGACGGCTCCGTTCCCACGCTCCCGCCGGGCAGCCGCGGGCCGATCGTGGTCGTCAAGGACACCGGGCACACCTGGCTGCTGGACAGTCTCCGCAACTACGACGCGCAGTTGACCGACTACGCGCACGAGCACGGCTACCGCGCTCCGGTCGAGCAGGCGCGGTGATGGGCGGCGTGATATCCGCGCGGAGCCGGGAGGCGGGGTGCTGACATGACCGAGCCGCCGAGCGAGGTCGAACTGCTCGCCATGCAGCGGCGCGCCGAAGCGCTGTGGGACGCAGGCGACGCGGCGGGCGCCGAACACTGGCTGCGCCGGGCCGCCGCGGGCGGCAGCGTGCCCGCCATGGGGATGCTCGGGGCGCTGCTGGGGGCCGACGGCCGGATCGGCGAGGGGGTCCGCTGGCTGGAGACCGCCGCCGCGCGCGGCAACGAGCCCGCGGCTGTGCAGCTGGGCCTGCTGCACGTGGAGCGCGGGAAGCTCGACGAGGCGGAGCGCTGGCTGCGGCCCGCCGCCGAGCAGGGATTGCCCGAAGCCCTGTGCAACATGGGGGTTCTCGCCAATCGGCGCGGCCGCGACGCGGAGGCCGAGCAGTGGTACGAGCGCGCGGTCCGCGCCGGGAACCCCACGGCCATGCGCAGTCTCGGCCTGCATCTGGCGCGGCGCGGCGAATTCGGCCGCGCGATCGAGCTGCTCACCGAGGCCGCCCGCCGCGGAAGAACGGACGCGATGGCGGTGCTCGGCGCGCTGCATCTGGACCGCGGTGAGCACGCCGAGGGCGAGCGGTGGTTGCGGGCGGGCGCCGAAGCGGGCGATCCGGATTCGATGTTCCACCTCGCGCTGTTGCTGCGCGCGACGAACACCCCTTACCTGGCAGGCGATTTCGCCGATCCCGAGGTGCTGCGGACGGCCGCCGCGATCGCGACCGGCCGTACGCCCGCACAGCGGGAGGCCAGGCAGTGGCTCGAACGCGCCGCCGCGCTGGGGCATCCGCAGTCGCTCCGGCTGCTGCACGATCTGTGATTCGAGGCCGGTGAAAACCTTTGTGGCCAGCCGAATTTGTCGGTGCCCGCGAGTAGAATCGAAGGTACGTTCGAGGGGGCTCGCCCGCCCCCGATCGCCACGGGAGGGATGCCAATGCGCACACCGCAAACCGTTCTCATCGATCGCCCCTACGCCCCGCTGCAGAAGCGTCCGCTGCCCGCGGGCCGTCCACGGGCGTGGTACGTCTTGCACAACCGGCGGCTCAAGGCGATGCGCCTGGCGATCGCACTGCTCGACTCCGGCGTCTACGCACCGAGCTACGCCACGAACAAGCGGATCAGGCACACCGCCGAGGTCATCGGCATCCGGCCGCCCTCCGACGCCACCTGCACCATGGTCCGCACCCTGATGCGCAAGCGGTACTGAGCACCGCCGGAGCGCCGCCCGCTGTGCACCACACCGAAACGCCCCACCGGGCGCAGATCAGCGGGCGGCCGCGCGCTACTCCGAACAGCGCACGCCACGGCCGACAGACCACCGGCCGCCTCTACGACCAACCGTGCCGAGCCAAGCGCATGATGTCCACGCTTCGATGCCCACGCGCCCGGCCCACAACAGCTCCAGGTTCCGAGCGAGCGAGACCGAGCATCCGCCGCTCGCGGCCCGGCTGCGGTCCACGACCACGAGTACCGGCGAACGGCAAGCGCCAGCCCGCCGAAACGGCACACCAGACACCCCAAGCGCCGATGCCTACGCACCCAGCACACCCCACCCCCGGTTCCGAGCGAAGCAAGACCGAGCATCCGCCGCTCACGGCCCAGCTGCGGTCCACGACCACGAGTACCGGCGAACGGCAAGCGCCAGCCCGCCGAAACGGCACACCAGACACCCCAAGCGCCGATGCCTACGCGCCCAGCACACCTCAACCACGACTTTCGAGCGAAGCGAGACCGAGCATTGCCCGTTCGCGGCCCGGCTCGCGTTTGCGCGGCCGCCGCGCAAGCGACGAAGGAGCAAGCGGCGGCCGCGCAAACGCGAGCCACAAAGGGGCCGCGAACACGCAGCGCCGCAGGCGCTGCAAAAATTACCGCCGACGGCTCTTCTTGCGGGGAGGCGGCAGGAGTCCTTCGGCGCGCAGGCGGGCGGCATGCTCGGCCAGGGCCTCGACCAGCGGACCGACCTGCGCCACGTCGGGCTGCACGTCCACGCGCAGGCCGAATTCGATGGCGGTCTCTGCGGTCTTGGGGCCGATGCAGGCCACGATGGTGCGCGCGTGCGGCTTGCCCGCGATGCCCACGAGGTTGCGCACCGTGGAGGACGACGTGAACAGGACCGCGTCGAAGCCGCCGGTCTTGATCATCTCGCGGGTCTCCGCGGGCGGCGGCGAGGCGCGCACCGTGCGGTAGGCCGTGACGTCGTCGATCTCCCAGCCGCGGTCGCGCAGGCCCTCGGCCAGCGTCTCGGTGGCGATGTCGGCGCGCGGCAGCAGCACCCGGTTCACCGGGTCGAACACGTCGTCGTAGGGCGGGAAGTCGGCCAGCAGACCTTCGGAGGACTGTTCACCGCTGGGCACCAGTTCGGGGTTGATGCCGAACGAGCGCACCTTGTCCGCGGTGGCCTCGCCGACGCAGGCGATCTTCACGCCGGAGAACGCCCGCGCGTCCAGGCCGAACTCGGCGAATTTCTCCCATACCGCGCGCACCGCGTTGGTGGAGGTGAACACGACCCACTGGTAGCGCCCGTCGACCAGGCCCTTGACCGCGCGCTCCATCTGAGCTGGGCTGCGGGGCGGCTCCACCGCGATGGTCGGCACCTCCATCGGGATGGCGCCGTGGGTCACGAGCCGCTCGCTCATCTCGGCGGCCTGGTCCTTGGTGCGCGGCACCAGCACGGTCCAGCCGTACAGCGCGCGCGACTCCCACCAGGACATCTTCGAGCGCTGCGCGACCACCTTGCCGATAGTCACCACCAGCGGGCCGACCAGCTCGGAGGCCGCGCTGTTCAGCGTGGCCAGGGTGGCCTCGATGGTGCGCTGCTGACGGGTGGTGCCGCGCACCGTCACCGCGACCGGGGTCTGCGGCGCCATGCCGTGCTCCACCAGGGCGCTCGCGGTTTCGGCGAGATGCCCCGAGGTGGCGTGCAACACGAGCGGACCGGGGGCGGCGGCCAGCGCGGCCCAGTCGACCTCGCCGCGCACGTCGGCCTCGGTGTGCCCGGAGCCCAGTGCGATGCCCGCGTAGCTGGGCACCGCGGAGCCGTTGGGCAGGCCGGGCAGCACCTCGAAGACCATGTGCGATCGGGTGACGGCGTTGACCTCGGCGATCACCGAGTCGGTGGTCAGCGGGTCGCCCGCGACCACGCGCACCACGTCGTGCCCGGCACGCGCTTCGGCGATCAGCGTCTTGGCCACCTCGGCGGGCTCGCCGAGCGCGGGCCGCACGTCGACGGGGCGTTCGCCGTCGGGTCCCGGCTCGACCGCGGTGCCGATCAGGGCGAGCACGCCCTTGTCGACGTCCGGGTCGGTGAAGGCCAGCATCGCCCGTCCGATCACCTCACGCGCCCGTACGGTGAGCAGCGCCGGGTCACCCGGACCCGATCCGACGAAAAGGATGCGACCGGGGTGCTTCTTCGTGCCTCGGCTCATGCCTGCACCTCGCTTGCGCTCGGCTCCGGCATACCCGAGGGCACGGTGCCTGTGCTTCCGCTCATCGGCTGTTCTCCATTGGGCTGGGGTTGGGCAAGTCTGTGGCGGGCGAACTCACCGCCCGGGAGGGGGAACCGTCGTCCGGTTCGGCGGCGAGCAAATCGCGCGCACCCATGTCGAGCAATTCGCGGGCAAGCGAACGGCCGAGTTGCTCGGCGTCGGCGGGAGCGCCGACCACCGACGCCCGCAGCACTTCGGATCCGTCGACGGCCGCCGCGCACGCGCGCAGCGACAGCTCGTCCACGATCCGCCCTTCGTCGTCGAGCGATTCGACCACCTCGGCGAGCGCGCCGATCGCCCCGTCGCAGCCCGCCTCCAGTTCGGCCAGCAGCGACCGTTCGGCGAGGACCGACGCGCGGGTGGCCGCATCGTCCAGGCCGGAGAGGATCTCCACCAGCGCGGCGTGATCACTGCGGCATTCCACCGCGAGCGCGCCCTGCGCGGGAGCCGAGAGCATCTGCACCGGCTCCAGCGACTCGGTGACCGCGTCCAATCGGTCGATGCGGGCCAAGCCGGCTCTGGCCACCACCACGGCGTCCAGCTCGCCCTCGCTGACTTTGCGCAGCCGCGTGTCCAGGTTGCCGCGCAGCGGGACGACGTCCAGGCCGAGCCCGAGCGCCCGCAGCTGGGCCGCGCGGCGCGGAGCGGAGGTGCCGATCTTCGAACCCGCAGGCAGTTCACCCAGCACCAGCCCGTCGCGGGCCACCAGCGCGTCGCGCGGGTCCTCCCTGGGCGGGATGGCGGCGATGGTGAAGCGCGGGTCCTGCGCGGTGGGCAGATCCTTGTAGGAGTGCACGGCGATGTCGATCGCGCCCGCGGCCAGCTCGTCGCGCAGCGCGGAGGTGAACACGCCGACGCCGATCTTCTGCACCGGGTCCGAGGACAGGTCGCCCGCGGTCTTGATCACGACCAGCTCGGCGGGCTGCCCGGCCGCGATCAACGCGTCGCGCACCGTGCCCGCCTGGGTGAGCGCGAGCAGGCTCCCCCGGGTGCCGATCCGCCACGGCGCGCGGGTGTCCTCCGTGGTCGCGCTGCCTTCTCGATGCACCATGGTCATGCCGTCTGCCCCTGTTCCTCGCCGCGATGACCCGCGGTGAAATCGTCGGCCAGCGCGATCTCCCCGTCGGCCAATGTGATCTCGGCGCGATCGCCCGCGAGCGCGGTGATCTCCATCGGCGCGGCGACCGCCTGGGCCGCGCCTGGCTTGAGTTCGAACAATTCGCGCAGCGCCTCGGCGTAGCTGTCGCCGCCCGGCGTGGACGCCAGCTGCTTGACCCGCACCGTCGGCGCGTGCAGCAGCTTGTCGACCACCCGGCGCACCGTGCGCGCGACCTCGTCGCGTTCCGGGTCGGCCAAGCCGGGCAGCCGGGAATCCAGCCGGAGCAGTTCGGCCTCCACCACCTCCGCGGCGCGCTGGCGCAGCGCGGCCACCGTCGGGGTGACTTCGGCCATCCGCTGTCCGGTGAGGTATCTGGCGAGTTCGTCGGCGACGATCGTGCGGGCGGCCGCGGTGTCGTCGGCGGCGGCGCCCGCCGCCGGATCCCGCTGCAGCGTCTCGATGTCGATGAGGGTGACGCCGGGCAGCCCGGCCACGGCGTGCTCGACATCGCGCGGCAAGCCCAGATCGCAGAACACCAGCGGACGTTCCACGGTGGCGGATTCCTCGCCCCGCTCGCGCTCGGTGAGCGCGCGGTGCGTGTCGGCCAGCGTCACGACCGCGCCCACCGCGCCGGTACAGGTGACCGCCACGTCGGAGGCGGCCATCGCCTCGGTGAGCCGCGACAGCTCCATCGCCTGGGCCTCGACGCCGTGCGTCCGCGCGGTCTCCGCGAGTCGATGCGCCCGCTCGATGGTGCGGTTCACCACGATGATCCGGCCGATCCCGGCGCGCGAGAGATGCGCCACCGCCAGACCGCCCATCGCGCCCGCGCCCACCACCGCGGCGGTGCGACCGGCCAGCGGACCGAGCACGTGCTGCGCGCGATCCAGCGCGACCGACACCACCGACGCGCCCGCGCGGTCGATGCCGGTTTCGGCGTGTACCCGCTTGCCGACCCGCAACGCGTGCTGCGCCAGCTCGTGCAGGGTCCGCCCGACGGCCTGCTGCGCGTCGGCGGAGGCGTAGGCGCCGCGGATCTGGCTGAGCACCTGCTGCTCGCCGATCACCATCGAGTCCAGGCCGCTGGCCACCGCGAACAGATGCTCGGCGGCGGCCTCGGAGTAGCGGACGTAGGCGTGCTTGGTCAGGTCGGGCATCGGCAGCCCGGAGTGC
>NZ_BAFS01000270.1 GCF_000308415.1 Nocardia asiatica NBRC 100129
GTCCTGGGTGGTCATCCGCTCGCGGACCACGCGCTCCATGCGGGACAGGCCGACCCGGATCTGGTTCTGGATCAGCTCGCCCACGGTACGCAGGCGACGGTTGCCGAAGTGGTCGATGTCGTCCACTTCCACCGGCACCTCGACCCCGCCGGGGGCGGTCATGGTCTTGTCGCCGGAGTGCAGGCGCACCAGGTACTCGATGGTGTTGACGATGTCTTCCTTCGTCAGCACCGAACCGACGACCTGCTCGCCCAGGTGGATGCCCAGCTTCTTGTTGATCTTGTAGCGACCCACGCGCGCCAGGTCGTAGCGCTTCTCCTTGAAGAACAGGTTCTCCAACAGGGTCTGCGCGGACTCCTTGGTCGGCGGCTCGCCCGGGCGCAGCTTGCGGTAGATGTCCAGCAGCGCCTCGTCCTGACCGGCGGTGTTGTCCTTCTCCAGGGTCGACATCATGATCTCGGAGAAGCCGAACCGCTCGACGATCTCCTCGGTGGTCCACCCCAGCGCCTTGAGCAGCACGGTGACCGGCTGGCGGCGCTTGCGGTCGATGCGGACACCGACGGTGTCGCGCTTGTCGACGTCGAACTCCAGCCACGCGCCGCGCGACGGGATGACCCGCACGCTGTGCAGGTCCTTCTCCGTGCCCTTGTCGACGCTGTGGTCGAAGTAGACGCCCGGCGAACGCACCAGCTGCGAGACGACCACGCGCTCGGTGCCGTTGATGATGAACGTGCCCTTGTCGGTCATCATCGGGAAGTCACCCATGAAGACCGTCTGGCTCTTGATCTCACCGGTGTTGTTGTTGATGAACTCCGCCGTGACGAACAGCGGAGCCGCGTAGGTCATGTCCTTGTCTTTGCACTCGTCGATCGAGGCCTTGACCTCTTCGAAGCGCGGGTCGGAGAAGGACAGGGACATGGAGCCGGAGAAGTCCTCGATCGGGGACAGCTCCTCGAGTACCTCCTCGAGGCCTCCGACTAGGCCGACGTCGCCGCGAGCGGCCGCGCGCTCACGCCAATCCGGAGAACCGATCAACCAGGCGAACGATTCCGTTTGTAGATCGAGAAGTCCGGGCACCTCCAAGGGTTCACGGATCTTCGCGAAAGACACCCGCAACGGGGCTCCGGGGATTCCGGCAACTGCCTTGGTCTGGGTGGAGACTGCCAAGATGCGTCCTTCCAGCACCTCACGCGCGTCGCGTGGTGGTCCGCGACCGTCGCTTGTCTGCTACGAATTCCGCTGGTTACGACCCGAACGAAACTCGAACAGGCACCAACGGAAGTAACACCGGAAGGGTGGGACTTACGTGTGCGAATCGAGGTATGGACAGGAGGCAGCCAGCGCAACGTCCAAACCTACACCCAAGTACACGGGGGTGTCAAAGTACCACCCGTGTGATCGTCCGCATGGCTGGCGCGCCGGGCCGAATTCGCTGGCTGCGTCGTGAGCCGCGGTGCGCTGGAAGCCACTGTGACAGCTGCCGCTGTTGTGAATAGCGTGACGGTTCGGGCGAAACTCGTCAAGTGGCAGGCCCGGCGGGAGCGCCGGCGAGATCGCCTGCCGCGCTGCGTCATCCCGGCCCTCGCGGCGGCCGTCACTGGTCCACGATGTCGCTGGCCAGCCAGCGTCCGCCCACCTTCTGCATGTGCAGGACCACGGGTCCGGCGACGCTCTGCTGCGCCACGCCGTCCTTGGTCGCGCTGACCACCAGATTGACGATCAGCTCCGCGCGATCCCGCGTGAGCAACGTCACAGCTATCGGATCGGCCTTCGCGTCGGCACTGGTCTGCGCCTGCTTGACCGCCGAAATGGTGGTATCGGCGTACTTGTCCAGATCGGCCAGCATCTTTCCGGTGAGCACTTGTTTCGCCGTGTCCCGATAGCCGTCGATGTTCTTCACGTCGTAGGCGTAGACGGCCCGCAGGGCATTGTCGGCGGCTGCCCGCACTTCCTGCGTGGCCTCGTTGTCCACATAGGCCCGATTCGACGTGTCGACCCCCGGCCGCTGCGCCGCGAGCCACGCGAAACCGCCCAGCAGGATCGCCGCGATCAGCATGGCCGCGATCACGCCCCAGCGCGTGCGCCCCGCTCGTGGCCGACGCGGGCGATCGTCATTCGGCTTCCGCGGCGCGGAACCCCGCCACCGCGACGATCCAGCCGCGGCGAGAGGTTGTCCGGCATGCGCGGCCCCCGGGTCGGCGGTGGGCCGGGCAGCGCCCGCGACGCGTGGTTTACGGCCCTTCGCGGGCCGTTCGACCCGCGTGGCCCCGGCCCGCGCCGTTTCCGTGGCGGGCCTGCGCTTGGAGGTGACGCGGTTGACCGGTCGACGCGACGTCATGGGTGTCCTCCTACGATCCCGGCTTCGGCGCGGCGGGCTGGTCGGCCGCCGGAGCGGGCGTCTGCTGGGCGGGGCCGCCACTCAAAAGCACCGGCTGGCTGAGCGAGGAGATCTGCTCGGCTTTCCAGACCGCGCCGTCCTTGGCCAGGTCGACGGTCCAGGTGTAGCGGTAGTCGGCGGGCGGCTTGTCCTTGCCGTTCTCCGTGACCTGCAGCACGACCAGGGCCGATGCTTTGTCCTCCTCGCTGTTGAGCGAGGTCAGCGAGGCGCCGAGGACTTTCGAGGTCATCCCGATCCCGCTCTGCTGAGCCAGCTGCTCAGCTTGGTCCTTGTTCTTCGTGGCCGAGTCCAGCAGCGGGCCGGTCATGGAGGATCGGGCCAGCGCCAGCGAGCCGGGCACGTCGTCGAGGTTCATCGAGGTCATGTTGAGCGCGGCTTGACGGGCGGCGTCCAGGGCGGTGTCGCGTGCGTCGGCGCGCGGACCGTCGGTGAACGCGGCGCGCACCCAGCCCGCGCCGAACCACGCGGCGGCGATCACGGCCACCGCCAGCAGCGCGACCGAAGCGGCCAAGGCCACGCTGCCGAGCGCGGACGTGCCACCCGCGTGCTCGGACTCGGCGCCTGCCCGTTCGGCAGCGGCTTCCCGACCGCCCGCGTCCGGCTCGGCGGAGGGTGCGGACGTCTGCGCCGTGCCCGAGTCGTCCTGCGGCGCCGCCTCGGCTTTCTCGGTCGGATCGGCGGTCACGACAGCACCCCGCCGTCGCTCGGCTCGACAGCGCTCCAGGGCCGCGTGCCCGTGGTTCGCTCGCTCCAGTCAGTCACGCGAGACACCCTAACGTCATTGCTCCTGGTCACCGCTTCGGCGTGACCCCCAGCAGGGTCGACAACTGCACGGCGACCGGAGTCAGGTTCAGCTTTTCCGGATCGGTTTTGGGGTTGGAGTCCCAGGGCTGCACGATGGCCGGGTCGGCGTATTCGGCTCGCTCGCCACCGCGCGCAGCGGTGGGATTACCGAACGGCACCAGACACTTGGCGTCCTTGTTGAACGGGAATTCGTCGCGCGTATCGTCGAAGTCCGGGTTCTGCGCCTTCATCTGCTCCAGAATCCGGTACGTGCCCTCGTAACCCACGGTACAGGTGGGCGGATTGTTGGTCTCCAGCACCAGACCGAAGTGGCTGGTCCCGTCGCCCGGGGCGGTGGAGGACCCGCCGATCGACAGCTGCGGGAGCATCTGCAGCAAGGGTTTGATCGCGTAGAACTTCGGCGAGATCGCCTGCAGCAGCAGCCGCAGGTTGGCCAGATCCTGGGTGAGCGAGCCGCCGCTCTCCTCGATCAGCGCGCCGAGCTGCTCACCCGCGTCGGTTCCGGTGCCGATCAGCCTGCGCACGTCTGGGTCGCTGGAGCGCAGCTGGTCGGTGAGCTCGTCGAGGCCGTCGCTGAATTCGCGGATCGCGGAGGACTGCTCGGCCTGGGTGCCCAGGGCGACGCGGCCGTCCCGGATCAGCTGGACGGTCTGCGGCAGCGTCGCGTGGAAGGTCTCGGTGAACTTGTTGAGCGAGTCGATCAACACCTGCAGGTCGTCGCCCTTGCCGTCGAACGCCTTGCCGAGTTCGCGAATCGTGGTGTTGAGTGCGTTCAGGTCCACCGAGCCCGCGAAGGTGTCCACGCTCGACAGCAGCTCCTCGACCGGCACCGGCAGGGTCGCCGAGGTGATCTCGGAGTTGTCGCGCAGGTAGGGGCCCGCGTCGGAGTCGGGCTGCAGGTCGACGTACTGCTCGCCGATCGCGGATCGGTTGGCGACCACGGCCTTCGCCGAGGCTGGGATCTTCGGCGAACTCGAGTCGATGACGAGGTTCATCACCACGCCGTCGCCGGTGAGTTCCAGCGCGCCGACCCGGCCGACCGGCACGCCGCGATAGGTCACCTCGGCGCCCTTGTAGATGCCGCCGGTCTGCGCCGCGCGCAGCTTCACCGTGTACTCGTTGAGCCCGAACAGGTGATCGAGCCGGATGTACTTGCCGCCGACGTACACGACGCCGAGCACCGCGATCACCACGAACGCGAGGAGCTGCCACCGCACCAGACGGGTCATCGGGGACCACTCCCTACGCCGAGTTGCTCGAGGATGGCCCCGACCGGGCCGGGCACGCCGGACGCGGGCGGCTGCGCCATCAGTGGCGGCAGCGGCAGGATCGACACCGTCGGCCAGCCCGGGCGCGGGCCGTTGCCGTTGTAGTACGGATTGGTCGGGTTCACCGGCACGGGCGGGCCGACCGGCGGGATGTACACCGGGTCGGGTTTTCCCACGCCGAGATTGCCGAGCGTCACGCCGATCTGCTGGTCCACCGACAACCACGTGTTCACGCTGCCGCCGAAGGTGCTCTCCAGCGCCGAGTCGGGGAACGGGTAGGTCGGGATCAACGGAACGGCCGCGACCAGATCCGGCGCGGAACGACCCAGCTCCTGCAACGTCGGCCGCAGGGCGGTGAGGTCGCGGATCAGATCGTCCTTCGAGGTGTTCAGCACGTCGAAACCGGCCTCGCCGAGCCGGTCCAGCTGGGCTAGCAGGCCGACCAGTTGCGGGCGCTGCTCCTCCAGGATCTTGATGCCCTGCGGCAGCTCGTCGAGGATCTTGCCGATCTGATCGGTCTGCCTGCTGACCCGGGCGCTGAGCACGTCGAGGCCGTCCAGCGCGCGGGTGATGTCGTCCACCTGCTCGTTCAGGCCGCCGATCAGCGTGTTCGCCTGCTCGATCAGCGAGCGCACCCGGTCCTCCCGGCCGCCGAGGGTCTTGTTCAGCTCGGTGACGATCGGCTGCAACTGCGCGACGCCGCCGCCGTTGAGCAGCAGCGACAGCGCGCCGAGTACCTGCTCGACCTCGGTGGCGTGCCGGGTGCGGTCGACCGGGATGACCGAGCCGTCGGACAGGCGGGCCGGCTCCGGATCGGCGGCGGGCCGCGACAGCTCGATGAACTTCTCACCGAGCAGGTTCGACTGCCTGACCTCGGCGCGGGCGTTCGCGGGCAGGTCGACCGACGAGTTGACCAGGGTGCGCACGGTGGCGGTCCACTGGTCGGAGCCGATGCTGATCTTCTCGACCCGGCCGACCGGCACGCCCTCGACCTTGACCGCCGACTGCGGCACGAGGTCGAGCACGTCGTCGAACTGGATGTCGATGTGCATCGGGCGCTCGCCCACATCGGCACCGCCCGGCAGCGGCACGCTGTAGATGCCGTCGGCGGCGCACGACGTGACCAGCGCGGCGGACATACCCAGCGCCAAGGCGACGCCGAGTCCCTTCGCGGCGCGACGGAATCCGATGCTCATCGCTCCCCTCCCTGCGACGGCGGCAGCCGGTCCGACGGCGTGCCGGGCACCGTCCCCGGCACCGGGTCGCGCTGCTGGTTCTCGCCGCTGAGGATGCCGAACGGCAGGTTCAGCGTCGGGGTCTGCACCCCGGCGGTGATCTGGTCGGTGATCTCCTTGCAGTGGTCCAGGATCGGGCGCATCTGCCTGCCCAGCGCCTCGAACTTGGGATCGCCCGGCATCAATTTGGACAGATCGAGCATCTTGCACACCGCGCCGAACGGGTCCTGCAGTTCCGGGAAGTTGGCGCGCATGTCGAGGGTGCCCGATTCGGCGTTGTGCACGTTGATCAAGTTGCTCAACGCCACCGGCAGCACCGGCAGCAGGGCGGCCACGTCGTTGCGCTGATCCGCCAGCGTCTGGGTGAGCTGGATCAGCCCTTCGGCGTTGCTGGCGATCAGATCCCGGTTGTCGTCGACGAACCGGGCGACATCGCCCAGCGCGATCGACAGCAGATGCAGCGCCGCGCCGAGATCCTGCCGCTCCTGGGCGAGGAAGGTCGACAGGTCGGCCAGCTGGGTGTTGAACTGCCGCACCTGCTGGTCGTTCTGGGCCAGCATGGTGATGAAGGCCTGCAGATTCTTGACCGTGTCGAAGATGTCTCCGCGTGCGTCCGACAGGTAGCGGGCCGCCCTGGACAACTGGGTCAGGCTGTCGGCCAGCGCCTCGCCGTTGCCCGCCAGGTTCGCCGCGCCGGTGCGCACCAACTCGTTCACCGCGCCCTCGGCGTTGGCGCCGCTCGGGCCCAACGCCTCGGAAAGCTCGGTGATGCTCTTGTACAGCTGGTCGACCTCGACGGGCGTGGCCGTGCGCTCGCGCGGGATGGTCGCCTCTCGCGCCATCTTCGGGCCGTCGGTGTAGGCCGGGGTGAGCTGGATGTAGCGGTCGGAGACGATGGAGGGCGTGATCTGAGCGGCTCGCGCGCCCGCGGGCACGTCGTACTCGCGATTCACGCTCATCACGACCTTGACCTGATCGCCCTGCGGCTCCACCGAATCCACCGAGCCGACCGGAACGCCGAGAATCCGCACGTCCGAGCCCTCGTAGATGCCGACCGAACGATCGAAGTACGCGGTGATCCTGGTGGTGGTCAGCCGGTTGAACAGCCACCACAGCACCACCGCCACCAGCACGGCGAGCACCAGGACCAGCGCGAGGCCCACCTTGGCGCCGCGACTGGAACCGCGCACCGCACCGACCGGGTCGCTACGCCAGTTGTCCGCCACGTCAGTTACCTCCCAAGGTGCGGATCGGCTGACGGTAGCCGGGGATTTCGGGCAGCGCGGGCGGCAGCACGTTCACGATCACCGCGTCGAACCAGCGGCCGGTGCCGAGCACGTTGGCGTAAAGGCTGTAGAACGGCGCCGCGAGTTCCAGGGTCTTGGAGATGTTCTGCTGATTGGCGTTGAGCAGATCGATCGAGGCGCGCAGATTCGTCAGCGCGGGCCCGATCTGTTCCTCGTTGTCGTGCACGAGCGCGCTGAGCTCCGCCGAAACCGTCTGCGCGCCGGACAACAACTGCCTGATGGACTGCTGCCGGATGTTCAGCTCGGCGAGCAACTGGCCGCCGGAGGCCAGCAGCCGCTCGAACTCCGCGTTGCGATCGGCGAGGATCTGGGTGGTCTGCCTGGTCGCGGCGAACAGCTTCTTCAGCTCCTGGTCGCGCTTGGCCAGCGTCTCCGACAGACGGGCGACGCCGTCGATCGAGCCGCGGATCTCCGGCGGGGTCGTCTCGAACGCCTCCGACAGCACCTGCATGCTCTTGGCCAGCTGGGCGGTGTCGATCTGATCGATGGTGCGCGCCGCGTCAGTGAACGCGTCCACCACGTCGTACGGGGAAACCGTGCGCGAGAGCGGGATCCGCGAACTCGGATCGGCCGGCTTGGAACCGCGCGGATCGAGCGCGAGGAACTTCTGCCCGAGCAGTGTCTTGATCTGGATGGACGCGGTGGTCGCGTCGCCGATCCAGGTGTCCTTGGTGCGGAAGTCCACCAGCACCCGGTCCCCGGCGAGCCGGACGTCGGACACCGAGCCGACTTTGACGCCCGCGACCCGGACTTCGTTGCCCTTCTTGAGACCGGCCGCCTCGCTGAATTCCGCGGTGTACTTGGTTCCCGCCCCGATGATCGGCAATCGGTCGAGGTAGAACGCCGAGACCGTCACCAACAGCACGACGGCGATGCCGAGCGCGCCGAGGAAGGCCGGGCTGCGCTTGCCGAGCAGAATGCGGTCGTCCATCAGCGAGCCTTCCCATGGCAGCGCGGCGCCGCGTTGGTGTACAAGGGCTGGTTGATCGTCGGCAGACCGGCGGGCAGGTTCAGCTGCGGCGCGTCGACCGCGCCCGGCCCGACGACGAGGTCGATCCCGCACAGATAGAACTGGAACCACGAGCCGTAACTGGCGGCGCGACCGAGCTTCTCCATCTTCAGCGGCAGGTTGTACAGCGCTTCGTTCACCTCGTCCTGCCGCTCGTCGAGCGTGCCGGTCAGCTGGCTCAGACCCGCGATGGAGCCCTGCAGCGTCGGACGCACCGGCACGAGCAGATCCGATGTGGCCGAGGTCAGGTTGGCGAGCGAGGTCACCGAGCGCCCGATCGTGTCGCGTTCGGCGTTCAAGCCGCTGATCAGCGCTTCGGTGTTCACGATCAACTGGTCGAACTGGTCGTCGCGCCGGTTGACCGTGTCCAGCACGGCGGTCAGATTGCGGGTCAGCTCACCGATCACGGCGTCCTTGTCGGCGATCTTGTTGGTCAGATTCGCCGTGCTGGCGACCAGATCGCGGATGGTGCCCTGCTCGCCCTGGAAGACCTGGATGATCTCGAACGACAGCTTGTTCACGTCGTCGGCGGTCAGCGTGCGGAACAGCGGGCGGAAGCCGTTGAACAGCGTGGTCAGGTTCAGCGCGGGCCTGGTGCGCTCCAGCGGGATGGTGCCGCCCTCGTTCAGCTTGCGGCCCTGCTCGCCCGTGCCCTGCTCCAGCGCGATGTAGCGCTGGCCGACCAGGTTGCGGTATTTGATCGTGGCGGTGGTCGAGGCGGGCAGCCAGTCCCGGTCGGTGAGATCGAATCTCACCTCGGCCACGCGCTTGTCCACGATCGAGACCTTGGTGACCTTTCCGACCCGGACGCCCGCGATGCGGACCTCGTCGCCGGGGTTGAGCGCGGTGACGTCGCTGAACCTGGCCTTGAATCCGGTGCCGCCGCCGCTGTAGTTGGCGATGGACAGCGCGAGCATCGTGGTCACGAACAACGTCACCACGACGAAGACGATCAGCTTGGTCAGCGACCCGCCCAGGCCGCGTAGCCGCTCCTTCATCGCACGCTCACCTCGCTTCCGCGGAAAGCGGGCGCGCCGGCCCTGGTCACCCAGCCGGGTACCTGATCCGGGGCGACACCGTTGGCCGCGCCGTAGATCGCGCCGAGCGACTGCTGCTCCATGGGCGAACCCGCGATCGTCGGCATCTTGCTCGCCGGGTGGACCCCGAACTGGGGCGGCTCCAAATGGCCGATCTCCTGGTCACCGGGGTTGCGGCTGGGGACGGCGTAGGAGCCGTCGTTGTTCGGGCCGCCGGTGTACTGGCCGGGGTCGACACCGAGCGGCATCTCGGGGATGCACCACGGCCCTCTGGGGTCCAGCCAGCGCGGCTCGTCCTGGTTGGGCAGGTACTTGCCGCGGGTATTGGTGAGTTCGATGGTCACCCGGGAGCCGGGCTGGTCGGTGCCCTTGCCGAAGATCCGGTCGATGCGCGGCTTGAGCTGCGCGAAGTTCGCCAGCGAGCAGGCGTAGTTGGGGGAATAGTACGCCAACTGTTCCAGCGCGGGACGGGCGTCCGCGGCCACGTCGATGATGTTGTCGCGGTTGGCGATCAGGAACTCGGTGGTGGTGGCCGAGGTCGGCGTCAGCGTCGCGTATAGGAGGTCGATGTCGGTGCGCCTCTGCACGATGGTGGCGTTGGTCGTGCGCAGATTGTCCAGGGCTTGGATCAGCTGCGGCGCCGCATCGGAGTAGGTGGCCGCCACCTCGGCGAAACTGCGCAGGTCCGCCTGTAGGTCCGGCAGCACGACATTGACTTGGCGGAATGCCTCGTCCAGCTTGTCCACGGTCTGGCCGAGCGCGAAGCCCTGACCGGCCAGCGCCTGGGACAGCGCGCCCAGGGTGGCGGCGAGATCCTGCGGCGGGATGGACTGCAGCAGCGGTAGCAGGTCGTCGAGCAGCTTGCTCAACTCGACGGCGTTGCCGCTGACGTCCTGGCGCAGCGTCACGCCGTCGGTGAGGTGCTGCGGGCTGGGGTCCTCCGGGATCACCAGGTCCACGTAACGCTCGCCGAACAGTGTCTTGGGCAGCAGGCGAGCGGTCGCGTTCGCCGGGATCTGCTGCGCCTTCTCCGGATTGATGGCGAGGTTCAAGGTCACCTCGCCGCCCTCGGACTTGCTCGAGCGCACCTCGCCGACGTTGATGCCGCGCACCTTGACGTCCGCGTTGCGGGTGAGCGCGTTGCCCACGCTGTCGGTGACCAGGTCGACGTGCACCGTCCGCACGAACTGCTTGTTGTAGATCGCGACGGTGACCCACAGGAACAACGCGACCACGACGAAGAAAGCTATGCCCAGTACTCGAATACGCAGTTTCTCGGTCGAGCGCCAGGTCTGGGTGCGGCTCATCCGGCCACCCGCACCGTGGTGGTGGTGCCCCAGATCGCGAGGCTGAGGAAGAAGTCGAGGATGTTCACCAGGACGATCGCGGCGCGGACCGCGCGGCCGACCGCGACGCCGACGCCCGCCGGTCCGCCGGTGGCGTGGAATCCGTAGTAGCAGTGCACCATGATGATCACGAACGCGAAGACCAGCACCTTGAGGAACGAATAGAGCACGTCCTCCGGTGGCAGGAACAGACTGAAGTAGTGGTCGTAGGACCCGCTGGACTGCCCGTTGAACCAGATGCTGATCATCCGGGACGCCAGGAACGTGCCGAGCAGCCCGACGATGTAGAGCGGGATCACCGCGAGGAACCCGGCGATCACCCGGCTGGTGACCAGGAACGGTATGCCGGGCACCGCCATCACCTCGAGCGCGTCGATCTCCTCGGAGATCCGCATGGCGCCCAACTGCGCGGTGAAACCACAACCGACCGTCGCCGACAACGCCAGAGCCGCGACCAGCGGCGCGATCTCGCGGGTGTTGATGTAGGCGGTGAGGAAGCCGGTGAGCACCGAGCTGCCGAGCGCGTCGAGGGCCTTGAAGCCTTGCAGTCCGACGACGACACCGACGGAGCCGGACATGAACACGATCACGCCGATGGTGCCGCCGATCACCGCCAGCGCGCCGGTGCCGAAGGTGACCTCGGCGAGCAGCCGCATGACTTCCTTGCGGTAGTGCACTGCGGTCCGTGGGATCCACGCGATGGCCCGCGTGTAGAACGACATCTGCTCGCCCGCGCGGTCGATGACGTTGAGCGGCATACGAGCGAGTTCACCCGCCCGGCGCATGGACTTGGCGACCGGGGTTCGGTACGACGTGGCCATCGGTCAGGCGCCCTTGGCCGGGACGACCTGGAGATACACCAGGGTCAGGATGAGGTTCACGAAGAACAGCACCATGAATGTGATCACCACGGATTGGTTCACCGCGTCACCGACTCCTTTCGGGCCCCCCTTGGGATGCAAGCCCTTGTACGCGGCGATGACGCCGGCGAGCAAGCCGAACACCGCCGCCTTGATCTCACCGATCCACAGGTCCGGCAATTGCGCGAGAGCGGAGAACGACGCGAGGTAGGCGCCCGGGGTGCCGCCTTGCAACAGCACGTTGAAGAAATACCCGCCCGCGATGCCCACCACCGAGACCAAGCCGTTGAGCAACAGCGCGACCAGCATCATGCCGATCACGCGGGGCACCACCAACTTCCGCACCGGATCCACGCCGAGCACTTCCAGTGCGTCGATCTCCTCGCGGATGGTGCGTGAGCCGAGGTCGGCGGCCACCGCCGACCCGGCCGCGCCCGCGATGATCAGGGCCGTGACGACGGGAGCCGCCTGCTGGACGGTTGCCAGCACACTGGTCGCGCCGGTGAAGGACTCCGCGCCCAATTGCTTGATGAGCGAGCCGGTCTGCAATGCCACGACCGCGCCGAACGGAATAGCGACCAGCGCGCTGGGCAGGATCGAGACACTGGCGATGAACCACGACTGCTCGATGAACTCCCGCCACTCGAAAGGGCGACGGAATGTCTTGCGCAGAACATCGATGAGCAGCGCAAATATATTGCCGGCCTGGGCAAACCCCGACTCCAGGGGAGTTCGCAATCGCGCCAGGGTCGAATTCACGATCGCAGATGTTACCCGTTAGTTGTGTTGTGTCGCACGGTGGTGTCGTACGCGCCGCCCTGATAGTTGGCCAGGTCGCCGCTGTTGTACGCCATCACCTGCGTGTCGTCG
>NZ_BAFS01000269.1 GCF_000308415.1 Nocardia asiatica NBRC 100129
CTTGCGCGTACCGTCGTCGGCCATCACGGTGACGTAGTCGGCGGAAACCTCCTCGACCACGCCCGCCTTCTCGTTCACCACGACGTCGCCCGCGTCCACGGCCGCGCGCAGCTCCATACCGGTGCCCACGATCGGGGCCTCGGAACGGATCAGCGGAACCGCCTGACGCTGCATGTTCGCGCCCATCAGGGCGCGGTTGGCGTCGTCGTGCTCGAGGAACGGGATCATCGCCGTCGCGACCGACACCATCTGACGCGGCGACACGTCCATGTAGTCGACCTCGGTGGCGGCGACGAGCTCGTTCTCCTCGTTGCCGCGGCGGCACAGCACGCGGTCCTCGAGGAAGCGGCCCTCGGCGTCGACCGGCGAGTTGGCCTGCGCGCGAACGTGGCGGTCCTCTTCGTCGGCGGTCAGGTAGCGAACCTCGTCGGTCACCCGGCCGTCGACCACCTTGCGGTACGGCGTCTCGATGAAACCGAACGGATTGACCCGCGCGTACACCGACAGCGATCCGATCAGGCCGATGTTCGGGCCTTCCGGGGTCTCGATCGGGCACATGCGGCCGTAGTGCGACGGGTGGACGTCACGGACTTCCAGACCGGCGCGCTCACGGGACAGACCACCCGGGCCCAGCGCCGACAGGCGGCGCTTGTGGGTCAGGCCCGACAGCGGGTTGTTCTGGTCCATGAACTGCGACAGCTGGGAGGTTCCGAAGAACTCCTTGATCGCCGCGACGACCGGGCGGATGTTGATCAGGGTCTGCGGCGTGATCGCCTCGAC
>NZ_BAFS01000268.1 GCF_000308415.1 Nocardia asiatica NBRC 100129
TCGATCGCGGCGCCGTCGGAGGACAGCACTTCGACGTTGAGGCACAGTGACTGGAGTTCTTTGAGCAGGACTTTGAACGATTCCGGAATGCCCGGTTCCGGGATGTTCTCGCCCTTGACGATCGCTTCGTAGACCTTCACGCGACCGACCACATCGTCGGACTTGATGGTCAGCAACTCCTGCAGCGTGTACGCCGCACCGTAGGCCTGCATGGCCCAGCACTCCATCTCACCGAAACGCTGACCACCGAACTGCGCCTTACCACCCAACGGCTGCTGGGTGATCATCGAGTACGGACCGGTCGAACGCGCGTGGATCTTGTCATCGACCAAATGGTGCAGCTTCAAGATGTACATGTAACCCACCGCCACCGGATACGGGAACGGCTCACCGGAACGCCCGTCGAACAACGTGGCCTTCCCGTCGTCGTCGACCATCCGCTCACCGTCCCGGTTGGGCAGCGTCGAGGCCAGCAACCCGGTCAACTCCTCCTCCCGCGCGCCGTCGAAGACGGGCGTGGCGATGTTCGAGTCGGACGGAGCGCCCAGCATCTCCTCCGGCAGCGCCCGCGCCCAATCGGGACGGGTGCCGTCGGTGGCGACGTCGACCTGCCAGCCCGCTTTGCCGATCCAGCCCAGATGGGTTTCCAGGATCTGACCGATGTTCATACGACGCGGCACACCATGCGTGTTCAAAATAATGTCCACCGGAGTGCCATCGGGCAGGAACGGCATGTCCTCGGTCGGCAGGATCTTGCCGATCACACCCTTGTTCCCGTGCCGGCCCGCGAGCTTGTCACCGTCCTGGATCTTGCGTTTCTGCGCCACATACACCCGCACCAGCTCGTTGACACCCGGCGGCAGATCGTCGTCGTCCTCCCGGGAGAACACCCGGATACCGATGACCTTGCCCGACTCACCATGGGGCACCTTCAACGAGGTATCACGCACCTCCCGCGCCTTCTCCCCGAAGATCGCCCGCAACAACCGCTCCTCCGGAGTCAGCTCCGTCTCACCCTTCGGCGTGACCTTGCCGACCAGGATGTCCCCGTCACGCACCTCCGCACCGATCCGCACGATGCCCCGCTCATCCAGATCCGCGAGCACCTCATCGGACACATTCGGGATATCCCGCGTGATCTCCTCGGCACCCAGCTTGGTGTCGCGAGCGTCGATCTCGTGCTCCTCGATATGGATCGAGGTCAGCACATCCTCCTCCACCAACCGCTGCGACAGGATGATCGCGTCCTCGTAGTTGTGGCCCTCCCACGGCATGATCGCCACCAGCAAATTCTTACCCAGGGCCATCTCACCGTTCTCGGTGCACGGACCATCAGCCAGAACCTGACCACGCTCCACCCGCTGACCCTCGTCCACAATCGGACGCTGATTCGAGCACGTACCCTGATTCGACCGGTTGAACTTCCGCATCCGGTAGCT
>NZ_BAFS01000267.1 GCF_000308415.1 Nocardia asiatica NBRC 100129
TCTGGTACAGGCCGCGCGTCATCAGCACGTCCGGGAAGGCCACGCCCGCGGCGTGCACGTCGATCACGACGCCGCCCGGGAAAGCCGCGGGCTCCGGGATTTCCACGATCTGAACCGCTTCCGGTCCTTCCAGCTTGCTGACCTGGGCTGCGCGCATGTGCTGACCTCTCTGTCCTCGCGACGGCATGATCCGCGCCGACGCCACACCGACAACATAACGGTCGCGGCTCGATGACGCCCATCGGCACCACCCGATTTTGCTATGCTGACCGCGACCTCACGGTCGGGCGGGAAGGGGGATTCATGGTCGAGCAAAACCAGCCGGGACCTGCGGCGACGATGCAGGTCGACCCGGCGGCGCTGCGCTCCTTCGCGCAGACGCTGCGCACCGAGGCCACATCGGTCACCGACCTCGGCGGGGCCGAGGCTTTCGGCGCCGCCGCCGGGGCGCTGCCCGGCACCGATTTCGGCCCGGCGGCCCAGCGCGCGAACGACGCCGCGCACCGCTGCCTGGAGCGGATCGGGTCCCGGCTCACCACGATCGCGGACAACCTGCACGACGCGGCGGGCAAGTACGAACTGGCGGAGGACGACTTCGCGGCGAAGCTGCGCGCGATCGGACTCCAGCTGCCATGACGCTCACCATCCCAGACGTCGCGAACTGGCAACCGGAACAGCTTTCGGCGGCGGGCGGGCTCGCCGAACAGATGTCGCAGGGCCTCGACACCGCCGTCGCCAAGGGCGCGGACGACACCTTGGCCCTCGCCGAGGCGAAGAAGTGGTCCGGCGCGGCGGGCGACGCCGCGAACGCCCGGATGCAGACGGAGAAGATTCGCGCCTCCGCGGTGAGCGCCGCCTTGCTCGAGCTGAAGACCGCGCTGACCGCACAGGTGCAGAACCTGACCGAGGCGCGAGCCAAGGTACTGAGCTTGCGCGACGACGCGCTGAACCAGACGCCGCCCTTCGACGTCGCGCCCAACGGCACCGTGGACGCCAAGACGCGGATCGACCGCCTGCGCGCGCACGCGGACAAGGCCGACGTGGAGGGACTCGTCTTCCAGGAAGCGCTGCAGGCGGCCTCGCGCACGTGGGAGCTCACCAACGCGCTGAAGACCGCCGAGGACGTGGCCGACCAGGCCAAGACCCAGGTCGAGAGCGCGGCAGCGAAATTGGAGGCGGCGTTCGCCGGGCTCGGTGAGCCGAGCGCGAACGTACCCGCCGCTCCCACCGCGCCCGTCGCCACCGCACCGGCGAGCACGTCGGGCACGCCGGTCGCGAGCCCCTCGGCGGACCGGCCGAGTCAGCTGATGTCGGGGTACGGCAACTCCGACTCGGGCTCGTCGTATCACGGTGGGCCGAGCTCGTCCGCGCCCACCGGCCCGCTGCCGAGCGGCGACGTCGCGCGATGGATCGCCGAGGCGAAGCAGAAGCTCATCGCGATGGGATACGCCCCAGAGGACATCGACGAACGGGCGATCGCGCTCATCATCCAGCACGAATCCGCGGGCAACCCGTACGCGGAGAACCGCTGGGACAGCAATTGGGTGGCCGGGCATCCGTCGAAGGGCCTGATGCAGACCATCGACAGCACGTTCAGCGCCTACAAAGCGCCCGGCCACGACGACATCTGGAACCCCGTCGACAACATCATCGCCGGGGTGCGGTACTCGATCGACCGCTACGGGTCGCTCGGCAACGTCCCCGGCGTCGCCGCCGTGAACTCCGGCGGCGCGTACCAGGGTTACTGAGCCAGCACGCCGCGGTGACCTGCACCTGAGCGGCGCCACGAACGGTCGCTGCCACTCGACGTACCCTCCCGCATACCGCAGCGGCGAGCGGAAGCCCCTATTTCTGCTGGCCCGAGTCCCGGCAGGCGGACTATTAAGGAGGTAGGGACGGCTCGACGCGAGGGTGTGACGTACGCCCCGTAAAGTCGTCACAACAGCACCGCATGAAGAAACGCGGCACACCGTGCAGCGCGAGGAGCACCAGTGTCACTCGATCAGCCACTCGCCCCGCTTCCCCAGGAGGGCATGGGCTTTGCTTCGGCGTGGCCCGTCCGGGCTGGTGATGTGGACCCCTACGACCGGTTGCGGTTCGATGCCATCGCCCGCTACCTGCAAGATATCGCCTGGGAAAACCTGCACAAGACGTTCTTTCACCGGACCGACCCGAACTGGATCATCCGCCGGACGGTCATCGATGTCATCCGGCCGATCCTGTGGCCGGACGAGGTGCAGCTGCTGCGGTGGTGCTCGGCGATGTCCACCCGGTGGACCAACATGCGCGTGCGGATCACCAGCGGAAACGGCGGATTGATCGAGACCGAGGGCTTCTGGATCAATATCAGCGAGTCCACCGGGATGCCCGCGCGAATCAGCGACGAGGGCCTGGCCTACCTCGCCCGCACCTCCAGCGAGCACCGCCTGCGGTGGCGGCCGTACCTGACCGACGCCACGCCGCCGGAGTCGGACACCGACCTGCCTTTCCCGGTGCGGGCCACCGACATCGACCAGTACAACCACGTCAACAACGCCTGTTACTGGCAGGCGGTGGAACAGTTCCTGGTCGAATACCCGAAGCTGCTCGCCGGGCCGCACCGCGCGGTGATCGAGTACGTCGCGCCGGTGCTGGCGCGTCAGCACGTGAGCGTGCGCAGCCGGTACGAGCCGGGTGACCGGACCGGGCAGCCGGTGCTGCGGCTGTGGTTCGTGGTCGGCGGGACCACCACGACGGTAGTCCGCATCATGCCGTTACCGGGCCAGCCCGCCTCTCCGAATTTTTAGGCTTCTTCCGCCTCTCCGCGTCTTCAGGCCGTACTGGTCACGGGCTCTGAAGTTACGTTCAGGTCCTGCGTTGGGTGCCGCTCGGTTTTCGGGCGTACCCGGTGAGTTACCCATGTCCTTGCGAGATCAGTCGGCCGGTTCTCGCCGAGACGATTCGCCCTGGCGGTGGCCACGGTAAATGAGCGACGGCCCGAAAGCCCGGTCGCCAGGCCCGCTCGCCCGCGGCATCCGCAGAGGCGCGATCGGCGCGTACTCATTCGATACGGCCGATACACGGGGCCGCGTCGGCACCGGTCAATGAGTGGAGCCAGTCGGTCGCAGGTGATCCGACCGGCGTCCTTATCCTCAGCCGCGAGCGGCTTTGAGCAGGTCCTCCCTGGTGGTGAACTTGACTCGGGGGCGGCCCGCGGACTTGCCCGCGGACTTCTCCGCCTGGTCGATCGCGCGCCAGCCCGCGCGGTCGACCAGGTCGGCCTGACGCTCGGCGAGCAGTGCCCGCAGCGCGGCGCGGTCGGCCTGCGGCGCGGCGAGTTTGCCCGCGGTGAAGTCGGCGAGCAGCAGCTCCACCGTCTCCTCGGAGTCGATCCGGTTCGAACCGATGACGCCGCGTGGGCCCCGCTTGATCCATCCGCTGACGTACACGCCGCTCAGCATCGTCCCGTCGTCGCCGATGACCCGGCCGTGCTCGTTCGGCACGACGCCGCGCCGCTCGTCGAACGGCAGCTCGCCGACCCGCTCGCCGCGGTAGCCGATCGACCGCAGCACCAGCGAGGTGTCGATGCTCTCGGTGCGATCGGTCGGCCGCGCCACGAGCTGACCGTCTTCCTCGAACAGCTCGTTGTGCACGATCTCGATGGCTTCGACCCGCTCGGCCCCGGTGAGCGCGGCGGGCGAAGTGAGGTAGCGGAACACGATCCGCTTGTTGCCTTCCGCCCGCCGCCCGCCGGCGTACTCCTTGGCCAGGGTGTACTTCAACGCCAGCGACGGCTCCACCTGCGGGTCGTCCACGATCGCCTGGCTGGCGTGGTCGAGCGCCAAGTCGGTGTCGTCCACGATCACGTCGACGCCCTTCAGGTGCGCCAGCGCCAGGAATTCGGGCGAGGTGTAGGCCGCCTGGAGCGGACCGCGCCTGCCGAGCACGACGACCTCGCGGATATTGCTCTGCCGCAAGGCGTCGAGCGCGTGGTCGGCGATGTCGGTCTTGGCGAGTTCGTCCGGGTCGACGGTCAGCACCCGCGCCACGTCCAGCGCGACATTGCCGTTGCCGACGATCACCGCACGCTCGCCGGACAGGTCGAAGGTCCGGTCGGCGAAGTCGGGGTGGCCGTTGTACCAGGCGACGAACTCGGTGGCGGAGTGGCTGCCCGGCAGGTCCTCGCCCGGGACGCCCATCTTCCGGTCGCTCGACGCGCCGACGGCGTAGATCACGGCGTGGTGGTGGCGCAGCAGTTCCTCGTGCGAGATGTGCGTGCCCACTTCGACGTTCAGGTAGTACTGCAACGTCTCGCGGCGGAACGCGGACTCGAACATGCCCGAGACCGTCTTGGTGCCGGGGTGGTCGGGCGCGACGCCCGCCCGGACCAGGCCCCACGGGGTCGGCAGCCGGTCGAACATCTCGATCTCCACGTCGGCCCTGCGCAGCAGTTCGTCGGCCGCGTAGCAGGCCGCGGGACCCGCGCCGACGATCGCGACGCGCAGCGTGCCCAGCTCCTTCGGCGGACGCGCCGGCGTGACGATCGGGTCGAAGTTCGATTCCAGCGGATGCCGTTGGAAATAGGCGGCATTGATGTCGCGGAACCGTGCCAGCGAAGCCGTCAGATCGTCCTCGGAGAAGATGGCCTCCACCGGGCACGCGTCGACACAGGCGCCGCAGTCGATACAGGTGTCGGGGTCGATGTAGAGCATTTCGGTCGTCGCGAACTCCGGCTGATCCGGAGTGGGACGGATGCAGTCGACCGGGCACTCGGAGACGCAGCTGGCGTCGTTGCAACAACGCTGCGTGATTACGTAGGCCATATTGTGCTGATCCTCGAAGAAGTACGTGGGCTGTGGCCACCCATGGGGTTGTGGTGGACAGATGAGCGGCGTCCGTCACGATCGCCACGGGGATCGCCCGGTGCAAGGCGTGATGT
The DNA here is from genome assembly GCF_000308415.1 of Nocardia asiatica NBRC 100129. GTDB lineage: Bacteria > Actinomycetota > Actinomycetes > Mycobacteriales > Mycobacteriaceae > Nocardia > Nocardia asiatica. Next base: position 4,919 of record NZ_BAFS01000267.1, read on the forward strand.
GATGCCGCTTTCAGTTTGCCTCGAGTGTGGTCGAGACCTCGCGCCCGGAGGCCTTACGGTATCCCCATGGCCCGGACTCTGATCCTCATGCGGCACGGCAAGTCGGCGTATCCGGAGGGCGTCGACGATCACGAGCGGCCGTTGGCGCCGCGCGGGCGGCGCGAGGCCGGGCTCGCGGGTCGGTGGTTGCGCGACACCCAGCCCGCCATCGACGCCGTGCGCTGTTCCACCGCCACGCGGACCCGCGAGACGCTGGCCGCCACCGGAGTCACCGCGCCGGTCGTCTTCGAAGCGGGCATCTACGAGGCCGCCCCGGAAACGCTCATGGAGCTGGTTCGGCTCAGTGACGACGACATCACGACCCTGCTGGTGATCGGCCACAGCCCGGGCATGCCGTGGACGGCGTGGGAACTGGCCGGTAATCGCGACAGCACGGCCGCCGTCGAACTCAGCCGGAGGTTCCCGACCTCGGCGCTGGCGGTGCTGCGTTTCGACCGCAGCTGGGCGGACGTCGACACGGGAACCGGCGAGCTGGTGCACTTCCACATTCCGCGCTGACCGCACGCAATGCGCGCTCGGTCAGCGCAGTAACTTGCCGCCCACCACGACGACTCCGCCGAGGATGAGCAGCAGCGCGAACGCGGCGAGACCGCCGAACAACCACCACACCACGCCGAGCGCCAGCGCGAACGGCGCGATCGCGACAGCGGTGATCACCGGACTCTCCTTGACCGCCGCCCAGGCCGAGCGAGCCCTGATCCGATCGATGTCCTTGCCAGGCATGTTCCCAGCGTAGGCCCTAATCCAGGACTTTGTCGGCGCACGGTGGAATGCTCGCCGGATGGACTGGAAAATCGAACTCGTCGCCATTCCGGTGACCGACGTAGACCGCGCCAAGGACTTCTACACCAAGATCGGCTTCCATGCCGATCACGACCACCGGGTGAACGAGAATCTGCGCTTCGTACAGCTGACTCCACCCGGTTCCGGCTGTTCCATCTGCCTGGGCGAGGGCCTCACCGAGGCGGCGCCGGGCAGCGTCGAAGGGATGCAGATGGTGGTCGCCAGCGCCGAGGACGCCTACCAGCAGTTGATCGCCGCCGGAGTGGACGCAACTCCGGTCCGCGACCTCGGCTGGGGCCTGTTCACCTTCTTCGCCGATCCGGACGGCAACAAGTGGGCCGTCCAGCAGCTGCCCGACTACAGCTGAGCGCACGGATTCTCGTTCCGCGGGAGATCGCCCCACCGGCGAGCGCTGGAGAATCGAAAACAACCCTTGCTTGGAGTGCACTCCAGGTGACTAGCGTCGTCGATGTTCAACGGGAAAGGCGAGTGCAATGAGCGTTCGAGAACCCAGCGCGATCGTGAACGAGACGGCGTCTCCCGCGAGCGGGCGCGAGGACCGTGAATTGCCGCGGTATTCGATCGGCGAGGTGTCCGAGCGCTCGGGGCTCAGCCGGGACACGCTGCGCTGGTACGAGCGGATCGGACTGATGGATTACATCGGCCGTGACCATTCCGGCAAGCGCCGGTTCAGCGACCGGGATCTGGAATGGCTGGCGCTGATCGGCCGCCTGCGCACGACCGGTATGTCCGTGGCGGACATGGTCCGCTACGCCGAACTGGTGCGGGCCGGCGACGCCACGCTCCCGCAGCGGCTGGAGATGTTCCGGGGCACCCGCGCAGACGTACTCGCCAAGATCGATGAACTTCGTCAGACCCTGGCCGTGCTGGACTACAAGATCGCCCTGTACGAGGGCAAAGTCGCGGCGGACCCGCCGGCCATGGTCATCGCGCACGACAGCGAAGGGATCAAGGTATGACAACGGTCGGCACGCTGCCCACCACCACGTTGGGCGCCGGCGGCATCCAGGTGGGGATCCAAGGCCTGGGTTGCATGGGGATGAGCGAGTTCTACGGGCCCAGCGATCTCACCGAATCCCGGGCCACCCTGGAGAGGGCGCTGGAGCTGGGCGTCACGCTGTTCGACACCGCCGACGTCTACGGCTCCGGGCACAACGAGGAGTTCCTCAGCGATTTCGTCCGCGCCGCGCGGGACCGGATCGTGCTCGCCACCAAGTTCGGCATCGTCCGCAAGGCGGATGATCCGGCCTACCGGGGCTTCGACAACTCCCCCGCCTACATCCGCGGCTCGGTGGAGGGCAGCCTGCGCAGGCTGCGGATCGACACCATCGATCTGTACTACCTGCATCGCAAGGACCCCGCCGTGCCGATCGAGGACACGGTCGGCGTGATGGCGGAACTGGTGCGGGAGGGCAAGGTACGCGCCCTCGGCCTGTCCGAAGTGACGGGCGCCGAATTGCGTGCCGCGCACGCGGTGCATCCGATCGCGGCCGTGCAGTCGGAATGGTCGCTGTTCTCCCGGGACGTCGAGCGCACCGTGGTGCCCGCGGCGGCGGAGCTGGGCGTCACGTTCGTGCCGTACTCACCGCTGGGTCGCGGCTTCCTCACCGGATCGTTCACCGGCTCCACCGACGTGAAGGACTTCCGTTCCTCGATGCCGCGCTTCTCCGGCGAGAACGCGGCCCGCAATGCCGAGCTGCTCGGCCCGCTGCGGGCCGTCGCCGAAGCACGCGGCATCACGTTGGCGCAGGTGGCGCTGGCCTGGGTGCACGCACAGGCCGGTGTGCACGACCTCGCGGTGGTCCCGATCCCCGGCACGCGCAGCCGGACCCGGCTCGCGGACAACGTGGCCGCCGCGACGATCGCGCTCACCGCCGACGAATTGGCGACGCTGGAGCCGATCGCGGGCCAGGTCGCCGGAACCCGGTACGCCGATATGTCTTTTACGTCGGCAGGCCGGGAATGAGCCCCACAGGAGACCAGGAGACGCCCATGTCGACGTTGACGCTCAACGTCCGGTTCACCGCCAACCCTGGCCGGGAGGCGGAATTGCGGGACCTGCTGCAAGGCATGATCGAACCGACTCTCGCGGAGAGCGGCTGCCTCCGGTACGAGCTCTACCTGCATCCCACCGACCCGAGCCGGATGGTGCTGCTGGAGGAGTGGACCGACGAGGCCGCCCTGGCCGCGCACTTCCGGACGCCCCACCTGAAGGCATTGGCGACGGCGTTGGAGGACGTCCTGGTGGAACCGTTTCAACTGCGGCGGTTCACCGAGATCGGGTGATGCGCGGTGGTCCGGCGTTGCCCGGCAGCGCCGGACCAGCACGGTGGAGCAGCCACCGCGACCCGCCCGCAAACTCGGACTGAAGTCCGCTTATCCCACGGCCCGCGCTGCGCCGTTCACCGGCGAGGGCTAACATCCCACGAATATGAGGGCCGAAGCACCGCGTGATCGCGTCTGGATCGACAAGCAGACGCCGACCGCGTTCCGCGCGCTGAACAGTGTCGCGAACGAGGTCAGGGCCGCCGCGGCGGCGGTGGGGCTGGATCGCCGGATCGTCGAACTGGTCAATCTGCGCGTCTCCCAGCTCAACGGCTGTGCGTACTGCCTGGACGTGCACTACCGCGCCGCTTTGGCGGCCGGCGCCACCGAGCAGGAGATCGCGGTGCTGCCCGGGTGGCGGCGCGGCGGCCCGTACACCCCGTTCGAGCGGGCCGTGCTGGCGATCGCGGAGGTCACGGCGACGCTTCCGGGCGAAGACGCCATCGAGCGCGCGTACGCTTCGGCTCGCCGGTATCTGACCGATGATCAGCTGTCTGTCGTCATCTGGGTGGCCACCACGATCGGCGCGTTCAACCGGGTCTCGATTCTCAGCGAACATCCGGTTCGCGCACGGAAGGAGAAGGGAACCATGACCGAAGCAGCTTCGGAATCCAAGGTCGTCCGCAATGACGAGCGGCACCGCTACGAGGTGTTCCACGGCGGCGAACTGGCCGGCTTCGCCGACTACGAGGAACGCGGCGACGAGACGGTGTTCACCCACACCGAGATCGACGGCGCGTTCTCCGGCAAGGGCCTCGGCTCCGTTCTGGCCGAACACGCGATCGAGGACGCCGTCGCCCGCGAGCGCGTGATCCGGCCGGTGTGCCCGTTCATCAAGTCCTATCTGGACAAGCACCCGCAGTACGACGCGCACGTGATCGGCAAGGGCGTCACTCGGTGAGCGATCTGGACGCACGTCCGGCCGAGACGCTCTGCGAACCCGCGCCGGGACCCGGCCCGGTCGCGGAGCTGTATCCGGCGCGTGAGGTGCCGCTCGGCGGTGTGCGCGGGGTCTTCGTCGAACGCGTACTGCCCCAGCGCGATCTGCCGACCGTCGGCGCGTGGTGCTTCCTCGACCACTTCGGCTCGCCGACGGTCACCAAGACCAGCGCGCCGCCGGACATCGATCCGCATCCGCACATCGGCCTGCAAACGGTGACCTGGCCGTTCGAGGGCCGCATCCGGCATCGCGACTCGGTCGGCTCGGACGTGCGGATCGCACCCGGCCAGCTGAACCTGATGACCTCCGGGCGCGGCATCGCGCATTCCGAGTACGCGGTCGACGGCGCGCCGGCCGGGCACGGCCTACAGCTGTGGATCGCGCTGCCCGGCGACCGCACCGGCATCGCCCCGCACTTCGAGCAGCATCGCGAGCTGCCGATCGTCGAGGCACCCGGCCTCCGGGCGATCGTGCTCATCGGCTCGCTGGCCGGGGCGACCTCGCCCGCGACCGCCTACACACCGATCGTCGGCGCCGACGTGCGGTTGGAGCCGGGAGCCGACGTCGCCCTCCCGCTCGACCCTCGTTTCGAGCACGCGGTGCTGATGATCGAGGGAGACGTCACGGTCGCGGACACCCTGCTCGCACCCGGTCCACTGCTGTATCTGGGCACCGAGCGCGACGAACTCCGGCTCCGCAGTGCCGGTGGCGCGCACTTCGCGCTGATCGGCGGCGAGCCTTTCGGCGAGGAGCTGGTGATGTGGTGGAACTTCGTCGGACGCAGCCACGAGGACATCGTCGCGGCTCGGGAGGATTGGGAGAACCACGACGTCGCGCGATTCGCCGACATCGCGGGACACACTCCGCAGCAGCGCATTCCCGCCCCACCGCTGCCCGGGCTGCATCTGAAGCCCCGCAAGCGCCGCATCGGCCCGGCCCGAGACCTCTAGCGGCGCAACTCGATCCGGCTACACGCGCCGCGCACCGGCGCCGCCGTCGATCGGCGTCACCCCCACCTCTCGACTCGGCCCGCGTCCGCTGGTCGCGGTAAAGTCCGATCACCACAAGGACTTTGGTGGGAGGGGGTTTCGGTGGACGACTCGACGCAGCGGGTGATGGCTGCGCGCGAGGCCGTGATAAAACTGGTTCCGTCGCCCTGGAACAGAGAGAGGTTCCTGACCGCCCTGGGCGAGTGGCGCGGGCGGCCCATCGAGCTTCTGCCGGTCGCTTCGGCACTTCTGCCGGGAGCTTTGGAACCTGGACGCGGCACACCGTGCGGGCTGTGGCTGGAGTGCGCGGACGTCGACGTGATCGCCTACGCCGCCGGTACGACCGATTTCCATATCGACCAGATCATCGCGCACGAGACCGGCCATATGGTGCTCGATCACAACGCCGGGTCGGCGGCGCTGACCGGGATCCAACAGCTCCTGCCGAGCATCGATCCGGCCCTGGTTCAGCGGGTGCTCGGACGCAGCGAGTTCGCCGACCACCAAGAGGACGAGGCCGAACTGTTCGCGGACCTGCTGCTGTCCGGCGTCTCGCGCTGGCGCTCGTCGCGGCCGATGCGTTCGTTCTGGGGCGGTGAAGGGTGACCTCTTCGGCCCCACCGGTCATCGCGTGGCTGATCATCACCGGCAGCGCGGCAGCGGCCTTGCTGCGGCTGGTGTGGCTGCACGACCGGGCACGGCCCAGCGAACGCCACGTGACCTACGCCCTGATCTGCGCGGTGATCGCGGCACTCCTGCGCGAAGGGGCCGTACAGCGCGCGCTCGCCGACGCGGGCCTGCTCAGCGTCGGCTTCACCAGGCAACTCGGGACCACGTTCATCGTCGCGACCTTCGCGCCGCTGATCGTGCTGGCGCAATCGTGGTCGGAACGGTGGTCGGAGCAGGAGTCCGAAAGCTACCGGCGGATGCGCCGGGCCGTCTGGGGCGCGGCGGGCGTCTCGATGGCGCTGATGCTGCTGCTCGGCGCGCACGCCCGGGCGCTGGGGCAGTACATCGACCGGACCGAGGGGTGGCAGACGGTCGCCTACTTCGCGTTCTTCTCCGGCTGGTGCGGCGCGACGGGCCTGCTGGTGTTCGCGGCCAGCGTCCGGGAACTGCGCGCGGGCCAGTTGCGCCCTTCCCACAAGCTCACATACCTGCTGATCCTGATCGTCGGTGGGTGGACGCTGGAAGAGGCCGTCTCCATCTTCGCCAGCTCGGTCTGCGCGGCGACCGGAACGGGTGCGGCGTTCGTCGACTTCCGGTTCCGCGCCAACGAGAACAACTTCGTGTACATGGTCGGCCTCGGCTCGCTGGCCGCGGGCGTCCGGGTGGGCACCGAGATCGCGCGCAGGCTGGGCATCGACTCGGCCTCGCGAACCGTACGGCAGCTGACGCCGATGTGGCGCGATCTGGTGACCACGTGCGCCGAGATCCCGCGCCCGTCGCAAGCCGACCCCGACCCGGACCCGCGGCGGCGCCTGCACCGGATGACGGTGGAGATCCGAGACGCGCTGCTCGTGCTCGGGCGATTCGCCGAGCCGTTACCGGCCGACGTGCCCGCCGACGCCGCCGAGGCGGTACAGATCGCGCGCGCCCTGCATCGCAAAGCCGATGGCGCGCAGCCCGGTTCCTATCTTCGGCTGCACGCCTCGGCGCCCGGTCGCGACATCGTCGACGAGACTCGTACGCTGCGCCGTATCGCGCGGCATTGGGGCCCGGCACAGACCTACCTTCGCGCACAACTGGACGGAGCAAGATGACCACGACGAACTCCCCGCGTCGAATCCGGGCGAGCGACCGGGAACTGCCGCATCCGCCGTTCCGGCTGCCGATCGCCGGTGACGTATGGGATCTGCACGTCACCGACAGCAGTCAATGGGGAATGCGCGGCGCGCAGAAGTACGGCGGGATCTACGAGCGCAACATCTTCGGCACCCGCGTGACCTACGTGTCTGATCCGGACCTGTTGCGCGAGATCAACGACGACGCGCTGTGGGCCAAATTCCTGGGTGTGCCGATCCGGGACCTGCGGACCGTCGCCGGTGACGGGCTGTTCACCGCGCACAACTCCGAACCGAACTGGGCCAGAGCCCACGCCATCCTCGCGCCGTCGTTCACCGCGGCCGCCATGCGCGGATACCACGCCACCATGCGGGCCTGCGCCGCCGAACTCGTCGAGTACTGGACGGCCCGAGCAGGCGAGTGGGTCGACGTCCCCGCCGACACCAACAAGGTCGCGCTGGAGGTCATCGGGCGGACTGCGTTCGGCTACGAATTCGAGTCGTTCACCCGCACCGACCCACACCCCGTGGTCGCCGCGATGCTGCGGGCCCTCACCTACATCAACCGCGCCGCCTACTCGCATCCGCTCGTCGAACGCACGGTGTTCCGCGAGCAGCGCGCTCAGCACCGGCGAGACGTGGAACTGGTCAACGAAACGATCGATGAGGTGATCGCGCGGCGTCGGCGAGAAGGCGCCGGCGCGCACGGGGACCTGCTGGACCGGATGCTGACCGTGCCGGACCCGGAAACGGGAAAGCTGCTCGACCCGACGAATGTCCGGCACCAGATCCTCACGTTCCTCACCGCGGGGCACGAGACCACCGCGGGCGTCCTGGCGTTCGCGCTGCACTACCTGTCGACGGACCCGGCGATCGCCGCTCGGGCCCGACAGGAGATCAACGAGGTCTGTGGCGGTGACGACCCAGCTTTCGAGCAGGTCGCGAAACTGCGCTACCTGCGGCGCATCGTGGACGAGACCCTTCGGCTGTGGCCCACGGCTCCGGGGTATTTCCGCAAGGCCCGCGCGGACACGATGCTCGGCGGGCGTTATCCGTTCGAGAAGAACGAGTGGGTCTTCATCGTGCTGCTCCAGCTGCACCGGCACGAGCTGTGGGGTGGCGATCCCGAACAGTTCGATCCCGACCGCTTTCTTCCCGAGCGCGTGCGCGGCCGCCATCCCGAGGTGTACCGCCCGTTCGGCGTGGGCATGCGCGCCTGCATCGGCCGTCAATTCGCGCAGCACGAGATGGTGCTGATCCTGGCCACGCTGCTGCGCACCTTCGATCTGACCCCGGACCCCGATTACGAATTGCGCGTCAAAGAGACGATCACCTTGAAGCCGGATCGCTTGCGTCTCAGGGTTTCCCGGCGCGACCGCTAGTCCGCCCGCGTCTCGGCTCCGGTCACGCGTCGCAAGATCGGAGCCGAGACGTCCGGCACTCAGCCGCGCGCCAGCAGTGCGTCGAGTGCGCGGTAGCTCTCGTTGAGCCCGGTCTCCATACCCGACTGGAGCATGCCGTCCCGCTCCTGCGGCGTGTGGAACTGGCTGTCGGTGACCACCTTGGTGCGACCGTCACCGAGATCGACGAAGCTGACGCTGTCGATCGCGACATGGGCGGGCATGCCGTCCCACTCGAAGGAGTACACGATGCGCTCCTGCGGGGTGACCTCACGGAAACGGCCCTCGAAACCGTGCGATCCGTCGTCGGCGTGCTCGACGAAACGCCAGTGCCCGCCCGGGCGGAACTCCCAGCGCTCGATATCGAGCCGGTTGCCCCGTCCCCACCACTGGGCGAGCTGCTCGAGCCTGCTGTAGGCCTGCCACACCCGCTCGCGCGGGGCGTCGAAGATCCGCTCGATGTGGATCGCGCGGTCGCTGTCCGCCGTGACGACGGCGTCGTTCGTGGTTGTGCTCATCGGTCCTGCTCCGTTCGCTCGAGGAATGCGCCGAGACGGTCCATCCGTGCTTCCACCATCCGCCGGTAGCCCTGCATCCAGGCCACTTCGCGGTCGAAGACGTTCTCGCCGAGGCAGCAGTACCGCACCCGGCCCCGCTTCTCCGTGACCACCATGCCCGCCGCCTCCAGCAGCTGGATGTGCTTCTTGACGCCGGTGAGCGTCATCTCGAAGCGCTCCGCCAGCTCGCTGACGGTCGCGGGCCCACTGCCGAGGCGTTCCAGGATCCCACGCCGGGTGGGGTCCGCGAGCGCCCCGAAGGAGGCATCCAGGAAGTCATACTGAACCATCTAGTTCAGTGTTGCGCATCGAGATCGGGCCGTCAAGAGGGAATCCACACCGTTTCGCCACCCAACCCGCCAATGGCTACGACCGGAGGCTACGGCCGCATCGGTCGGCCGAGCCGCGCACACCGCAGTGGCACAGGGACTTTCGCGGCCATCTCGGCACGAAACTGTCACCTGCCTCTTCTGCTCCGGGCCGCCGGACGGTATCTTTTCGGACGAACCGGACACGGGGGCGTCAGACGGAAAAGAGCACGATGAGGATCTACCGATTCACCGCGACCGCGCTGGTCGCGCTGGCGGCCACCGCACTAACGACGAGCGCCGCACACGCACAGCCCGCGCCCGCCGACGCGCCCCTCGACCTGCGGGGCTCGTTCCACCAGATCGCCTACGAGGTCGCCGCCACCGATGACCGGCGCGCGGCCGTGGCCACCATTCAGGACGGGACGTTCGCATCGGCCCACGACGGCCGGGTGGTGACGGTCTCCGATCGCGAGGGCAACGTGGTGGCCGCGCTGCCGATGACGCTGCGCATCGGCGATCAGCGCGTGGCGCTGCGACCCGTGCTCGAGGACGGGGGCCACCGGCTCACCGTCGCACCGGTCACGATGACCGACGCGCCGCTGCGCGATATCAGCGCCCAGGAGCGGTTCTACGCCGAGGCCGAGAAGGCCATGCCGACCATCCTGGCGGGCGCGGGCATCGGCGCCGCCATCGGTTTCATCGTCGGATTCCCGCTCGGCTTGTTCGTGCTCGACTTCATCACGGTGCCCGCCGCCGCGGTGGCGGGCGCGGCGATCGGCGCGATGGCCGGATACGTCGTCGGCGGTGGGCAGCCGGCCGTCGACGCGGCGCTCGAGTACGTCACCGCGCCCTAGTCGAGCCTGTCCGCGGGCGTCAGCCGCTGCGTGCCGATCACCCGCAGCAGGTCCAGCTTCTCGGCCGCGTCCGTGCCCGGGCGCGGCAGGTAGACCAGTAGGCGCTGGGCGGCGTTGGGGGTGAGCAGCGTTTCGCAGACGGTGTCGATCAGGCCGACCTGTGGATGCCGGATGCGCTTGGTATCCGAAAGCCGCACGGCCACCTGGTGTTCGTCCCAGAGCCGGTCGAACTCGGCGCTGGCGGAACGCAGCTCGGCGACCAGCTCGGTCACGTCCACGTCACCCGCGCGGCGCGCGGCCGTGGCACGCAGATCGGCGACATGGTTGCGGCCGAGCCGATCCCAGTCCTCCTGCGGGAAGACGGCGCGCGCCGAAGGGTCGGTGAACCAGCGGTATGCGTAGTACCGATCCCACCCATGACGGTCGCCGTGATCGCCGACGAGCAGGGTGTGCATCCGGTTCTGCACCAGCACCTCGCCGAGATCGGTGACGACGGTGGCCGCGGTGTCGTCCAATTTGGCGAGCAGGTGCATCAGGCCGGGACCCACGTGCTTGTCGGTCGCCTCGCGTCCCGGCGGCGCGTGGTCGCACAGGTGGTAGAGGTGATCGCGTTCGTCGTTGTCGAAACGCAGGGCGCGTGCGAGCGAGGCGAGGACCTGCGTGGACGGACGCGGGCCGCGTGACTGCTCGAGCCGGGTGTAGTAGTCCGTCGACATGCCCGCCAGCAGCGCCACCTCGTCGCGGCGCAGCCCCGGCGTGCGCCGCCGCACCCCCGGCGGCAGCCCGACGTCGGCGGGCGTGAGCTGCTCGCGGCGGCGGCGCAGGAAATCGGCGAGTTCGGCGCGGTCCATGCCTCCACTGTCCCGGGAAACCGCGCGCTCAGCCAGGGATCGCCGCTCCCCCGATAGACGATCTCTCCCGTGCCGATTCCGCCCGGTTCAGGCTGGGTTCATGACGACAACGAAGATCCACGAAGTACAACTCGGGGCCACCGGTCCGACCGTCGGGCGGATCGGGCTCGGCGCGATGAGCATGTCCGGCGCGTACGGCGCGACCGACGACGTCGAGTCGACCGCGACCATCCACGCGGCGCTGGACTCCGGCGTCAACCTGATCGACACCGGCGACTTCTACGGCGCGGGGCACAACGAGCTGCTGATCGGCAAGGCCATCGCGCAACGCCCGCGCGAGGATGTAGTGCTGAGCGTGAAGTTCGGCGCGCTGCGCGATCCCGCCGGCGGCTTCGTGGGCGTGGACAACCGGCCCGCCGCGCTGCGCAACTTCCTGGCCTACAGCCTGCAGCGGCTCGGCGTCGACTACATCGACATCTACCGTCCCGCCCGGCTCGATCCGGACGTACCGATCGAGGACACCGTCGGGGCGATCGGCGAGCTGATCGAGGCCGGGTACGTGCGCCATGTCGGCCTGTCCGAAGTCGGGGCGGACACCATTCGGCGTGCGGCGGCCGTCCATCCCATCGTGGACCTGCAGATCGAGTACTCGTTGCTCTCCCGCGGCATCGAGGAGCGGATCCTTCCGGTCTGCCGCGAACTCGGCATCGGCGTCACCGCCTACGGGGTGCTCTCCCGGGGCCTGCTCAGCAACGCGATCCAGCCAGGAGCCGCTTTCGGCGCGAGCGATTTCCGCGCGCACAGCCCCCGCTTCCAGGGCGAGAACCTGGACCGGAATCTCGAACTGGTCCGCGCGCTCGAGCAGATCGCGGCAGGAAAAGACGCCTCGGTGGCGCAATTGGCCATCGCCTGGGCGCTGACGCGCGGGGAGAACATCGTGCCGCTGATCGGCACCCGCCGCCGTGAACGCTGGGCGGAAGCGGTGAGCGCGCTGGACCTCTCGCTCACCGCCGACGAGCTGTCCACCATCGAATCGGCCGTGCCCGCGGACCGGGTGGCCGGCGAACGCTACGCCGCGGCGCAGATGGCGATGCTCGACAGCGAGCGCTGAAGTCACATCCGGAGCGCGGCGACGAGCCGCGCTCCGGCCGGTGCGGCACGTGGAGCCGAGATACCCGATGGTCAGGATCGGCGCGGCCGGAGCACCGCGGTGAATACCGCCGCGGCGACCAGCTTTCCGCCGGAGTCGGTGATATCCACCGGCACGTCGAGTTCGAGCGGCACTCGGGCCTCGATATCCGCGCGCATCCTCGCCAACGTCTCGTCGGAGAACGCGGAAGCGGCACGGAACGGCCCCGCCTCCCCTTTGGCGCGGGCTTTGTATTCGATGCGGCCATCCTTGGCCACGATGAACGTGTCCCCCATCAGGTCCACGATTCCCGACACCGACGCACCCATCGCGGCGGTCTCCGCCATCCCGAACAACACGGCGGCGTGCAGATCCCCGTTGTGGTTCAAATGCTCTGCCCGCGGCGCGATCGACACCACGTTCCGCCCCGCCGCGAACTCCTCCCACTCGATCCCCGCGTACTGGATGAAACCCAGTTTCCGGAAACCGGCCACCACCAGATCACCCAGCGCCGCGCCGTCCATCGCCACCTCCAGAACCAGAACTGAAACCCGTTCTAATTTCCTACTGGCTCCGACTCCCTTTGTCCACCACTGAACCGATCGTCCCCATGGCGGACCCGCCACCGCGCAGCTGGTGCGCGAAAGCACTCGGCCCCCGCTCCAGACGGAGCGGGGGCCGAATGTCTTTGCGGCTGAGAACTACCGGTAGTCGCTGAACCCGTAGTCGTCGAGCGGAACCGCGGCGCCGGTGGTCTGACCGAAGCTGTCCGGGCTGTAGTAGGTGTCGTCGTAGGACGGCACCGCGTACGCGGCGGCACGGGCTTCCTCGGTCGGCTGCACCTGGATGTTCCGGTAGCGGTTGATACCGGTACCGGCCGGGATCAACTTACCGATGATCACGTTCTCCTTGAGGCCGATGAGCTTGTCGGAGCGGCAGTTGATCGCCGCGTCCGTCAGAACTCGGGTGGTCTCCTGGAAGGACGCCGCCGACAGCCACGAATCGGTGGCCAGCGACGCCTTGGTGATACCCATCAGCACCGGGCGACCCGCCGCGGGCTCGTTGCCCTCGGCGACGACGCGGCGGTTGGCGGCCTCGAACTCGGCACGCTCGGTGAGCGAGCCGGGCAGGAACTCCGTGGCGCCCGAATCGATGATCGTCACGCGACGCAGCATCTGGCGCACGATGACCTCGATGTGCTTGTCGTGGATCGACACACCCTGCGAGCGGTAGACCTCCTGGACCTCGTGGACCAGGTGGACCTGCACCTGACGGGGACCCATGATGCGCAGCACCTCGTGTGGATCCGCCGCGCCTTCCAGCAGCTGCTGGCCGACCTCGACGTGGTCGCCGTCCGAGAGCAGACGCTCGGTGCCGTCGTCGTGCTTGAACACACGCAGACGCTGCCGCTTCGAGAGCTTGTCGTAGACAACCTCTTCGCCACCGTCATCCGGGATGATGGTGATCTTGTAGAAGCGATCGTCGTCCTCCAGCCGCACGCGACCGGAGACCTCGGCGATGGGCGCCTTGCCCTTCGGCACGCGCGCCTCGAACAGCTCCTGCACGCGGGGCAGACCGCCGGTGATGTCGTCACCCGCGACACCACCCTGGTGGAAGGTGCGCATGGTCAGCTGGGTACCGGGCTCACCGATGGACTGCGCGGCGACGATACCGACGGCCTCACCGATGTCGACCAGCTTGCCGGTCGCCATGGAGCGGCCGTAGCAGGTCGCGCACACGCCGGTGCCGGTGGTGCAGGTCAGCACGGAGCGGACCTTCACCTCGGTGATGCCCGCCTCCAGCAGCGCCTCCAGCGCCGGATCGCCGAGGTCGGCGCCCTTCGCCACGATGACGTTGCCCTGCGCGTCGAGCGCGTCGGCCGCGAGCGTGCGCGCGTAGGTGGAGGTCTCCACGTGCGCGTCGCGGATGATCGAGCCGTCGAGCTGCTTCTCCGCGATCGGCACCACGATGCCGCGCTCGGTGCCGCAGTCGTGCTCGCGCACGATGACGTCCTGCGAGACGTCCACCAGACGACGGGTCAGGTAACCCGAGTCGGCGGTACGCAGCGCGGTGTCGGCCAGACCCTTACGAGCGCCGTGGGTGTTGATGAAGTACTCCAGAACCGTCAGGCCCTCACGGAAGGAGGACTTGATCGGCCGCGGGATGAACTCACCCTTCGGGTTCGTCACCAGGCCCTTCATACCGGCGAGGGTACGGGTCTGGGTGAAGTTACCCGTGGCGCCCGAGTCGACGATCGTGATGATCGGGTTGTCGGCCGGGTAGTGCGCGCGCAGCGCCTTACCGACCTCCTCGGTCGCCTCCTGCCAGATCTTGACCAGGGCGTTGTTGCGCTCCTGGTGATCGAGCGCACCACGCTGGTACTTCTTCTCGATCTGATCCGACTGCGCCTCGTAGCGCTCCATGATCTCGGCCTTCTCCGGCGGCACGAGCACGTCGGACATGGAGACCGTCACGCCCGAACGCGTGGCCCAGTAGAAGCCGGCGTCCTTGAGCTTGTCGACGGTCTGCGCGACCACGATCATCGGGTAGCGCTCGGCGAGATCGTTGATGATCGTCGCCTGACGCTTCTTCGGCATCTGCTCGTTGATGAACGCGTAGTCCGCGGGCAGCAGCTCGTTGAACAGCACCCGGCCCAGCGTGGTCTCGGTGATCCACGCGTCGCCGCGGCGCCAGCCCTCCGGGAACAGCTCCGCCTCGATGTCCTTCGGCGGGCGCTGGTCGGTCAGCCGGACCTTGATCAGCGAACGCACGGTGAGCTCACCGCGGTCCACGGCCATCTGCGCCTCGGCGGGCGAGGAGTACACGCCCTGCTCCGGAGCGTCCTTGGTGGCCGGCTGGTAGGAACCCTTCGCGCCCTCTTCCAGGCGGGTCAGGTAGTACAGGCCGGTCACCATGTCCAGACGCGGCATGGCCAGCGGGCGGCCCGAGGCGGGCGACAGGATGTTGTTCGACGACAGCATCAGGACGCGCGCCTCGGCCTGTGCCTCCGCCGACAGCGGCAGGTGCACGGCCATCTGGTCACCGTCGAAGTCGGCGTTGAACGCCTCACAGACCAGCGGGTGCAGCTGGATGGCCTTGCCTTCCACCAGCTGCGGCTCGAAGGCCTGGATACCGAGGCGGTGCAGGGTGGGCGCACGGTTGAGCAGCACCGGGTGCTCGGCGATGACCTCTTCGAGGACGTCCCACACCTGCGGCCGCTGCCGCTCCACCATCCGCTTGGCCGACTTGATGTTCTGCGCGTGGTTCAGGTCCACCAGGCGCTTCATCACGAACGGCTTGAACAGCTCCAGCGCCATCAGCTTGGGCAGACCGCACTGGTGCAGCTTCAGCTGCGGACCGACGACGATGACCGAACGGCCCGAGTAGTCGACGCGCTTGCCGAGCAGGTTCTGGCGGAACCGGCCCTGCTTGCCCTTGAGCAGGTCCGACAGCGACTTGAGCGGACGGTTGCCCGGTCCGGTGACCGGACGGCCGCGGCGGCCGTTGTCGAACAGGGCGTCGACGGACTCCTGCAGCATCCGCTTCTCGTTGTTGACGATGATCTCGGGCGCGCCGAGGTCGATCAGTCGCTTGAGACGGTTGTTGCGGTTGATCACGCGACGGTACAGGTCGTTCAGGTCGGAGGTGGCGAAGCGGCCACCGTCGAGCTGAACCATCGGGCGCAGCTCCGGCGGGATCACCGGAACGGCGTCGAGCACCATGCCCATCGGCGAGTTGCCGTTGGCCTGGAACGCCGCGACGACCTTCAGCCGCTTGAGCGCGCGCAGCTTCTTCTGGCCCTTGCCGGAGCGGATGGTCTCGCGCAGCGACTCGGCCTCGGCCTCGATGTCGAAGCTCTCCATCAGCTTCTGGATGGACTCCGCGCCCATCGCGCCGGTGAAGTACTCGCCGTAGCGGTCGACCAGCTCGCGGTAGAGCACCTCGTCGACGATGAGCTGCTTGGGCGCCAGCTTGGTGAAGGTGTTCCAGATCTCCTCGAGCCGGTCCAGCTCACGCTGGGCGCGGTCGCGCAGCTGGCGCATCTCCCGCTCGCCGCCGTCCTTGACCTTGCGGCGGACGTCGGACTTGGCGCCTTCGGCCTCCAGCTCGGCCAGGTCGGCCTCGAGCTTCTGGGCGCGGGCCTCGAGGTCGGCGTCACGCTGGTCGGCGACCGCCTTCTTCTCGACCTCCATCTCGGCCTCGAGCGTGGACAGCTCGTTGTGCCGCAGCTCCTCGTCCACCGCCACGATGACGTAGGCGGCGAAGTAGATGATCTTCTCCAGATCCTTCGGCGCCAGGTCGAGCAGGTAGCCCAGGCGCGAGGGCACGCCCTTGAAGTACCAGATGTGGGTGACCGGAGCGGCCAGCTCGATGTGGCCCATGCGCTCGCGGCGCACCTTGGCGCGAGTCACCTCGACGCCACAGCGCTCACAGATGATGCCCTTGAAGCGGACGCGCTTGTACTTGCCGCAGTAGCACTCCCAGTCCCGGGTGGGACCGAAGATCTTCTCGCAGAAAAGGCCGTCCTTCTCCGGCTTGAGCGTGCGGTAGTTGATGGTCTCCGGCTTCTTCACCTCGCCGTAGGACCACTGACGGATGTCGTCGGCGGTGGCGAGGCCGATCCGGAGTTCATCGAAGAAGTTGACGTCTAGCACGTAACTTCCTTTCCCCTGTGCGGGTCGAATTCGAGCAAAAGTTCACTAGTTGGTCAATCCGTTGCGGAAGCTGGATGCCGTGCCGTGACGGCATCCAGCCTTCGCCTAGTTCGCCAGATCGTCGACGGTGGCCGCTTCGTTCCTCGACAGGTTGATGCCCAGGTTGGCCGCCGCGCGCTCCAGATCCTCGTCGTCGCCGTCGCGCATC